>DASPXE010000065.1:0-8382 GCA_035637455.1 Gemmatimonadales bacterium | reverse complement strand
TCCAGGTCACTTTGCCTTCGGCGGTGACCTCCCGGCGCGTCCGGTCATCGATCGTCTTGAAGCCGTCCGGGTCTGACTTGATGAACTCGTCCACGTCCCGGCCGAACGGGGCGAAATCCGTGCTGATCTGGTTGACCATGTCAACGCCGAGCGTGCCTTCGAGCGAGACCTCGCTCACCGGCTGGTAGGCGAGGTTGAGGCTGCCGGTGAAGTGTTTGACGTTCTGCTTGATCTGTTCCTGCATGTTCTCGCGCACGGTCGCGAACGCCGCCTGGCCGAACGGGTTGCCGGGGGCCAAGGGGCTGTCCGACTTGCCGTCCAGCGTGCACTGACCGGTGCCGGTGGCCACTCCGCCCGTATAGCACTGGGCCAGCTCCGGCTTGCCGAACAGCGCGGCTGCCGTGGCACCGAAGATGTTGTTGTTGTTCGACGGCGTCTGGTGGAAGCGGTCGACGTACTCCGCATTCACGCGGATCTTCACGTTGCTCGTAGGGAGAAGCACCAAGCTCGCGGACCCCTGGGCCGAGTGGTCAAGATCCTGGGCCGGACCGAGGTTCCGCCCGCCCCACGGGCCGTTCTCGCGGGCGTAGCGCCCGTTGACGTAGTACGTGACGCTCGGCGTGCCGCCGCTCACCGACCCCGAGTAGTTGCTGTTGTATCCTGTCTCCAGGAGCGACTTGAAGAACGGGCGCGAGAAGAGCACGTAGGGCGTCACCGTTGTCCCGTAGAACTGGCTCAGCGCGTCGGCGAATGGCGGTTGGCTGCGGCAGTCGCTCTGGGTCGACGTCGTGTCGGGCAACCTGGCGACGCAATCTCCCAGGTTGGCGTAGCGCGCGAAGCCCCAGTTGTCTTCGTAACGGCTCTTGGGATCCGCCACGATGCCCTGCTCGCTCATGAAGTCCCAGCGGGGTGAGCCACGCGAGCCCGTCTTGGTGAAGACCTGGATCACACCGGCGGACGCTTCCGTGCCGTATAGCGTCGCCGCCGCTGCGCCTTTCAAGACCTCGATGCGCTCGATTGCTTCGGGGTTGATGTCATCCAGACGCGACGGGCTGCCGCCGCCGCCCGTGCCGATGTAGTCTCCGAAGCCGCCACTGCGATCCACGCGCACGCCGTCCACGTAGACGATCGGCTCGTTCGGCTGGGAGAGGCTGGCATAGCCGCGGATCCGGATGCGCGCGCCTTCACCCGTCAGACCGCCCGAGGGGAGCACACTCACGCCCGCCTCCCGGGCCGCGAGCATCTCGGACACGTCCTGCACGGGCGCGTTGCGCAGCGCCGCCGCGTCGATCGTGGCGACCGTGTTGCCGAGCTTGCGCTTCTCCGTCTCGGCGCCCGTTCCCGTCACGACCACCGCGTCGAGCGCGATGGCCGCCTTGTTCAGCGTGATGTCGGCGTCGGTGACT
This sequence comes from Gemmatimonadales bacterium, assembly GCA_035637455.1. Taxonomy (GTDB): domain Bacteria; phylum Gemmatimonadota; class Gemmatimonadetes; order Gemmatimonadales; family GWC2-71-9; genus 20CM-4-69-16. The sequence goes on along the minus strand of DASPXE010000065.1, from coordinate 6,976 downwards.
TCCCCCGGGGTGACCGTAACCTGCTTGGTGGTACTGGCGTAGCCCACGCGGCGGGTACGCACCTGGACGGTGCCGGAGCGAACCGCGAACTGATACTGGCCGTCCGCGTTGGTCAGCGTGCCGAGCTCAGTGCCGGCCACGTAGACCTGGGCACCGTCCACCGGACGGCTGGTCGCGCCATCGATCACTTTTCCGCGGATCACCCCGGTGGTTTGCGCGCCTGCGCTGAGCGCCCCGGCGCACGTGAGCACGATTGCGACGCCCAAAGTCAGCGCCGCACGGATCCTACGAAGCGGAGAGGTCATCTCCACCTCCTGTGATGGGGAAACACGAATTGAACAGCAGCAGACGGTCGTGCGCTGTTCATCACTCTCATCCGACAGTTGCGACTGCCATCTCAATGCGCCGGCCAGGAACGGCGAGAACCCGGTCGGCCGGAAGGTGCGGTTAACGTGGCCCGGCTCGGCGGGGTCGTCAAGGAGGCCCCGCGCGGGGCGGGCGAACCACCGGCCCCTGCCGTAAATTGTTGCTGGGAGCGGACGTTATGCCGTCAGCCTACATCCACCGCCTGTTCGCCTTCGCCGCCATGGCCATCTCGGCCTGCAAGGACGAGTCTGTCGTTGTGCCGCCGCCCGTGGACGCTGCCTTCGCGTCCACCAGCGCCGGCCTGCTGCATACGTGCGGCGTCACCGTCACGAGCCACGTGTATTGCTGGGGGTGGAACCGGGATGGGGAGGTGGGCGACGGCTCGCAGACCGATCGCGTGTATGCGGTGCGGGTCGGCGGCGCGCTCACGTTCGGCGCGGTGAGCCTCGGTGGGGGCCACTCCTGTGCGGTAACGACAGGGAACGTCCCCTACTGCTGGGGACTCAACCTCACGGGCCAAATCGGGGATGGGTCGACCACATCGCAGTCGACGCCGGTCGGCGTCTTCGGCGGGCTGGCCTTCGCCACCGTTGCGAGCGGGAGCGGCGCTACGCACACATGCGCGATCGCGGCCCCAGATTCGACGGCCCGCTGCTGGGGATGGGCGCGCTACGGTCAGCTCGGCAGCCGCACGGGCGAAACGTGCGCCACCCCTGCCGCGGAGCCGTGCAGTCGGACGCCCCTCCTCGTGTCGGGCGGCTTGAAACTCCTCGCGATCAGCATCGGGGCGCGCCATACCTGCGCCCTCGGGGTGGACAGCATCGCGTATTGCTGGGGACACAACGACGCCGGGCAGCTCGGCACCGGAACCACGGTCGATACGGCGGGGCCCGTGGCCGTCTCCGGCGGCCTTCACTTCGCACGGCTCACCCTCGGTTTCAGTCACAGCTGCGGGCTCACAGCGGGGGGTGACGCGTATTGTTGGGGAGACAACACCTTCGGCCAGATCGGGGACACGACGCGGAGCCAGTCGTCCGTCCCGGTCCACGTGGTCGGCGGCGTCATTTTCACGACGTTGAGTGCCGGTAGCGAGCACACCTGCGGGGTCAGTACGGGAAACGTCGCGTGGTGCTGGGGGCAGAACGGGAGCAGCGAGCTGGGTGCCGAGTCGTCCGAGACGTGCACCACTCCGACCGGAGTGGCCATTTCATGTAGCCGTCGGCCGCTCGGCGTGACCACGAGCCAGAACTTTCGGTCAATCAGCAGCGGGGGGCATTTCACGTGCGCACTCACCACGAACGGAAAGGCATATTGCTGGGGGAACAACAGCAACGGCCAGCTCGGCACCGGCAACACGAGCGGCAGCAGCCTCCCGGTGCTCGTCGCGAACCAGCCGTGAAGGAGCGGTCATGCGCGTCGCCGTCGTGAGTTTTGCCGTGCTACTGTCGGGCTGTTTATCCTACACGCGGATGGGTCCGGCCGCGCCGCTGCGCGGCGTGGAGGTCGTGGTCAAGCCGAGTGCGCCGTTTGACGCCCGGGTCGGGGAGGTCACGATCCACGGGGTCACGCTGGTGGAGGGGCGCGTCGCCTACGCCGACCCGGACTCGCTCGTCGTCACGGGACGGCGTTTCCTTTCGGAAACGCAGACGGAGTACTTCAGCGCCGGCTCGCTCGTAACCATTCCGCGCACCCAGATCGGCGAGCTCAAGCAGAAGCGGCTCTCGGCGTGGAAAACTGCCGTCGCTCTCGGCGCCGGCGGGGCGGCGCTCGCCGCGATCCTCGCGTCCGTCGGACAGCTCGCCGGCTCTACGAACGGCGGCGGTCCACCCAAGCCGGGAGCGTCAGTCCAGGCTCCCTAGGTACTCGAGACGCGTCGTATGCCGAGAGCGCCGCCCAGGGGTTGGAACGCCCCTCGCTTGACCGCCGGCCAGGTCACCTCCAAGTTCTGGGTCACTCCCATCCTCGACCGCACGACCCTGGCCTCCCGCGGGCCCGCGGGCCGTGCAACGACGTCACGGCCCGCGGACAGGAGAGTGCTCGATATGCGCCTGGCTCGAATCCCCCGACTCGCAGCGGCGCTCACGCTGGCCGCCTGCGGCGGGGCGGACCGAGCGAACGTGGCGGCGCCGGCCGCGCCGCAGTTCGCCCACGTGCAGGATCTCCAAGGGACCCCCGACCTGATCGTCGACGCCAAGCGGCTCGCCGTCTCCTGGGTGATCTACGATCAGAATCTGCCCGCGACGTTCTGCAGCGTGCAGGAAGGGGGGGTCACGCCGGGGCTCCGGCGTGTGCTACGCTTCACCGTCACGACGCCGAACATCGGCGATGCGGACGTGTTCATCGGCAACCCGCTCGATCACGTGGCGGCGAACGACGGCCTGTTCGAGTTCGCGACGTGCCACAACCACTTCCACTTCCGGCACTACGCGACCTACGAGCTGCTTTCGGCGAACCGCGCGAGGCTCTGGCGTGCGGCGAAGCGGGGCTTCTGCATGATCGACGTGACGCCGTGGAACGACGGGGTTGCGCCGGGTTCTTGGGTGTACCGGCTGTGCGGCACCAAGACGCTGCCGGGCAACCAGGGTATCAGCGTCGGCTACGCCGACACCTACAACAAGCACTTGGGGGGGCAGTACTTCGTGCTGGATGGCGGCGACGGCCAGGATCCGGTGCCGCCCGGGGACTACATCATCCGCATCACCGTCAATCCCCCGTTCGCGCAGAGCAACAACGACGTCTGCCCGCACCTGGATTCCCGAGGCTTCTGCCACATGCTGCTCGAGAGCAACTACGACAACAACGTGGCTGAGGTCGCGATCACGGTCCCGGACCGCACGGGGAAGACCGGCTTCGGTCCCGGAAGCGAGACGTCACCGGACGCAGAGGTCCTCGACGACGAGAGTCGACCGGACAAGCCCTGAGGGGCGCCCGGGGGAACACGGCCGGGGGACTACTTTCCCCCGGCTCCCCAGCGGTTGTTCCCTCGGTCGACGTCGGGGTAGATGGCCTTCGGATCCACCACCACGGCTGCGACCTGTCGGCCCGCGGTCGCGATCCGCGCCGTGAACCTGCTCCCCAGGTTCCACATCTCGATCGGATAGTCCCGCGTCTCCGTCGTCCCGTCGGCGTAGCGCAGCTCCAGCATCACCGGCAGGAGCATCTGGCCGCGGCTCGATAGGTGAATGAGCGTCGTGTCGCCGGCGACGCTCACCGAGTCCACCGCCTGGTCGAGCCGGGCCGTGCTGTACACCCACTCGCGCCAGAACCAGTCGAGATCTCTGCCCGACACGTTCTCGATCGTGCGGAAGAAATCCGCGGGCTGCGGATGCCGGAACGTCCAGCGGCGCACGTATTCGCGCATGGCGCGCTCGAACGTCTCCTTGCCGAGCACCGCGTCGCGCAGCACCGTGAGCATCAGCGCGGGCTTCTGATAGGCCGCCCATGCGAGATCGTGCTGCTCGACCGGCTTGTCGATGAGCGGCTGCTCGTTGCCGGGGACGGCCGAGATCCGGGCGGCGCTGAGCAGGTCGCGCCGCACCGTGTCCCCGTAGGCCGTTCCCTTGAAATAGCCTTCGGCCGAGCCGTAGTCGATGAACGTGTTGAACCCCTCGTCCATCCACGGATAGCGCCGCTCGTCGGAGCCGACCATCATCGGGAACCATTCGTGCCCGAACTCGTGGGTCAGAACCCAGAACTGATCCTCGCGTTTCTCGATCGACGGCACGAACGTGAGCATCGGATACTCCATGCCTTCGACCAGCCCTTCAACCGTCGTCGCGTGCGGCCAGGGGTAGGTGCCCCACGTCTCGCTGAAGTGCTTGATCGTGAACCACGCCATCTTGTTCGCCTCTTCCCACGGCGCCGCGCCCGGCCGGTAGAAGGTCTGAATCAGGATCCCGTGCCAGCCGGACGCATCCCAGCGGAAGTCCGGAGACGCGGCCCAGGCGACGTCGCGGACGTTCCGCGCGGTGAAGTGCCAGGTCTTGCTGCCGGGGGTGCGCTGTGCGCTGTGCGCGGTCGCTTCTGTTTTGGTCACGATCTGCACCACATCGGCGGACGCCCGCGCCCGGGCGAGACGCGCGCGCTGCTCGGCGGTCCACACCGCGACCGGGTTCGCCACCGCGCCGGTCGCCGCCACCAAGAACCCGGCCGGGAGCGTGAGCGTGACGTCGAAGTCGCCGTACTCGAGGTAGAACTCGCCGGCGCCGATGTAAGGGAGGGGGTTCCAGCCGTGCACGTCGTCGTACACGACCATGCGCGGATACCACTGGCCAATCTCGTACAACCGCGTGCCGATCCGTCCCATGCGCCCGCCGCCGTAGGGCGGGACCGGGAAGTGCCAGGCGACGTCGAAGTCGATCGCGCCCCGCGGCGGAAGCGGGCGCGGCAGCTCGACGCGCATCATGGTACCGTACTCGGTGCGCCTGAGCGCCTTTCCGCCGGAGGCGAAGCGTTCGATCGTGATGCCGCCGATGAACCCCTTCCCCGTGAAGTCGAACACGGCACCGCCCGCGAAGTGGAGCGGCGGCTGGTTGAGTGCGTAGGTGATGCTGTGCGGCGCGAAGATGTTCTGCTCGATCTGCACCCACACGAATGTCAGCGTGTCGGGAGAGTGGTTCGCGTAGTGAATCCGCTCGGTGCCTCGGATCGTCTGCGTGGCCGTGTCCAGCGTCGCGTGGATCACGTAGTCTGCGCGCTGCTGCCAGTAGTCCGGCCCCGGCGTACCGGACGCACTGCGCACGCGTCCCGGCGTCGGGAGCGCGAGCGCACGGAATGGCGAGGTATCGGTAACCTGCGATTGGATCGCCAACGCAGCGGCGAGCGTCAACATGCGGGCCAGGCCCTGCCTTTCAACTCCGCATTCCGCACTCCGCACTCCACACTGCTATTCCTGGATGAACGTGATCTTGAAGCCGTCGGGGTCGGTGACGGCGAACGCCCAATCGCCCCACGGCGTCTCGGAAGGCTCGCGGTCGAGCGGCCAGCCCTTCGCCTTGACCTGCGCGGCGATCGCGCTGATGTCCTGGGCGGTCGCCACCCAGAGGCGGAACCCCTCACCTTTCTTGCGGTCCCGTCCCTTCGCGAAGTCGTCCTGACCCAACATGATGTCACACGCGCCGGCCTTGATCTGCAGGCCGCGCAAGCCGCCGTTCGTTTCCCAGCGCTCCCCCGGCGTGAAGCCGAGCACGTCCCGGTACCAGGCGACGCTCTTTTGCAGGTCGTTCACCGTGAACGACGCGGCCATGGAGCGCAGCCGCAGCGATTCGGGCTGCTGGCGCGCGGGGCGGGGGGGACGGCGGGCGGCGCGCTTCGTCGGGACGCGCTTGCCGCCCGCGGGGCGCTTGGATCCCTTCTTCGTGGCCATCGCTCGGCTCCTTCTCCCGGGTTCCACGCAGTGACACCGTGCACCGCGCGGCCCACAAGCGTAGCGCCCGGTGCAACGCCCCGCCAGATTACTCCGCGACCCCAGCGACGTCGGAGCATTGCAATGCCTACCAGTCAAGCATCCGCGGTGTGGGAGGGGAAGCTCAAGGACGGCAAGGGCAGCTTCAAGGCGGGGAGCGGCGCGTTCAGTGGGCCGTACAGCTTCGCGACCCGCTTCGAAGCGAAGCCAGGCACCAACCCCGAAGAGCTGATCGCTGCGGCGCACGCCGCGTGCTTCAGCATGGCGCTTTCGGCGGGGCTCGAAAAGGCGGGCAAGCCCGCGACCCGAATCCAAACGGACGCGGGCTGCACCCTCGAGATGGTGAACGGGACGCCGACCATTACGAAGATGGAGCTGAAGGTGCGGGGCAAGGTCTCGGGACTCGATCAAGCGGCGTTCCAGAAGGCGGCCGAAGAAGCGAAGACAGGGTGCCCCGTGTCGCGCGCCCTCAAGGGCATTCCACAGATCACACTCACCGCGAGACTGGAATAACGGGAACGACACAGATGGCGTGGACGGTGTACGTCCTCCGCTGCCGTGACGGATCCCTCTACACCGGCATCACGAACGACCTCCCCCAGCGCTTGTCACGGCACGCCGCGGGCACTGCCAGCGCGTACACCCGCTCTCGCCGGCCGGTGCGTCTCGTCTACGAGGAGCGCCAGCCCAGCCGCTCCGCGGCCCTCAGGCGGGAGGCGGCGTTGCGGCGGCTGCCGCGGGCCGCCAAGCTCGCGGTGCTCGAGCGACGCCGGTGAGCCCGGCTCGGCGCGACCTCGCGGGCCTCCTCGTCGCTCTGGTCGTCGCCACTGTCTGCGTGCGACTCGGCTTCTGGCAGCTCGACCGCTTGCGCCAGCGCCGCGAACGCAACGCCGTCATCCGGGCAGCACGCGAGCGGCCGCCCCTCGAGGTGACCAGCGCCCTCGCGGCCGACTCCGCCCGGAATCGCCGGCTGCACGCCCGAGGGGTCTATGACTATGCCGGCGAGCGGCTGTGGCGCCCCCGCACCTACGAGGGAGTCCCCGGAGTGGCGCTGATCACGCCCCTCAGGCTGGTGGATGGAACGGGGGTGCTGGTGGACCGGGGCTGGGCGCCCTCGCCCGACGCGTACCACGTCGACCAGCCTGCGTATCGCGAGGCCGACAGCGCGGACGTCCTGGGGATCGGGATGGCCGCGCCGCGGGCCCG
>DASPXE010000064.1:0-3060 GCA_035637455.1 Gemmatimonadales bacterium | reverse complement strand
GGCGGCGCGGGCGCCGTTCGAGCTGCACAACAGTCCGCTCTCCGAGTTCGCGTGCCTCGGCTTCGAATACGGCTACGCCGCCGCGGCGCCCGACGCGCTGGTGCTGTGGGAGGCGCAGTACGGCGACTTCACCAACGGCGGGGAGGTGATCATCGATCAGTTCCTCATCGCAGGCCTCGCGAAGTGGGGACAGACGTCGCGCCTGACCCTGCTGCTGCCGCACGGCTACGAAGGCCAGGGCCCCGAGCACTCGAGCGCGCGGATCGAGCGGTTCCTGGCGCTCGGGGCGGACGGCAACCTCCGGATCGCAAACTGCACCACGCCCGCGCAGTATTTCCATCTGCTGCGACGCCAGGCGCGGCACGCGGAGCTGCGACCGCTCGTGCTGTTCACACCGAAGAGCCTGCTGCGGCTGCCCCAGGCGACGTCGCGGCTCGAGGATCTCACGGCCGGCGGATTCCGGCCGGTGCTGGACGACCCCGAAGGCGCCGCGCGCCGCGGCGCGACGCGGCTCGTGCTGTGCAGCGGTAAGGTGTACTACGACCTCGTGCTCTCGCCGCGCCGGGCCGAGGCATCCCACGTCGCGATCGGCCGGGTGGAGCTGCTCTATCCCCTCCCCGCACTCGAGCTCGCGGCGCTCATCAAGCGCTACCCCAAGGTCAGCGAGATCGTCTGGGTGCAGGAGGAGCCCCGCAACATGGGACCGCAGAAGTTCATGCTGCCGCAGCTGCGCGAGCTGGTGGGCCCGGGCGTGACAGTGCGCGACATCGGGCGCCCGGAACGCTCGAGCCCGGCGGAAGGGTATCCCGCGGCGCACCAGGCGGAACAGGCGCGGATCGTGGCGGCGGCGTTCGCCCCGGCCGACTGAGGCCTGGCCCTCACCAGTATGCACGCCACTCGAAGGAGGCCATATGCCGACGCGTCAGTTACACGCCGTCGTCCCGGTCGCGCTGGGTGCGGTGGTCCTCACCGCTTGCAACCGGACGATCAATACCCTCCCCGCGCGCCTCACTCCCGCGGATCCGGTCCAGACCTTCGCGCTACGCATTCCGGATTCCCTGGAGATCCGAGCCGTGGACTTCGACGCCGCGCTCTACCCCAACGTCAGCGGCTCGAACAGCACCTGGGTGGACACCAAGCTCGGAGGACGAGCCTTCGTGAAGGTGCACGCTGTGCACCGGAAAACGGGCGAGCAGTACCTCATTGTGTTCGAGGACATCGCCCGCCGACGCGAGCCGGTGCTGGTGATCCGGTTCGACGGCTCAGCGACGCGTAGCGGCGGCTCGTGAGCGGACCTCCCGCAGCGGTGCGCGTCGCGCTCGCCTGTGTCGCTGCGACGGCGGTCCTCTCCGCCGATGGCCGTTGGTCCACCGCCGCGCCGCTCCCCGAGCCGATCCAGGAAATGAGCGCCGCCGTGCTGCGCGGCAAGATCTACATCGCCGGAGGATTCGATCGCTCCGGCAAGCCGATCGCCAGAGCGTTCCGGTTCGACCCGGCGGCGAACCAATGGGAGCGCATCGCCGACCTGCCGGCCCCGCGCCATCACATGCCGCTCGCCGTCGCGGGCGACACGCTGTACGCGATCGGCGGGCTCGCCGAGGCGACCTTCGTCCCCGAGAACACGCTGTGGATGTACCGCGAGGATCGGAGCCGCTGGGAGCCGCGCGCCCCCCTCCCCATGCCGCGCGGCGCCTCCGGCGTGGCAGTGGTGAACGCCAAGCTCGTGGTGGTGGGCGGATGGGGCCCCGGTCGCAGGCTCGTCGACTCGACCGCGATCTACGATCCCGCGACCGATCGCTGGAAGAATGCCGCGCCCATCCCTACGCCGCGCGATCACCTCACCGCGGCGGCGGTCGGCGGCATCGTCTACGCGATCGCCGGGCGGCCGTTCAACCCCGACCAGAATTACGATGTCGTCGAGGCGTACGACCCGGCGACCGACCGCTGGACTAGGAAGTCGCCCATGCCAAGCCGCCGCGGCGGGCTCGCCTCCGCGGTGCTGGACGGAAAAATTCACACCGTCGGCGGCGAGACGAGATCATCCGTCTTCGCGAACCACGAGGTGTACGACCCCGCTCTGGACCGCTGGATCACTGCCGCGCCCCTACCCACCGCCCGCCACGGCCTCGGCGCGGCAGCCCTGAACGGCAAGATCTATGTGATCGGCGGCGGCCCCAGGGCGGGCTTCGCGCAGACAGATGTCGTCGAGGTATTCGCGCCCTGAGAGGGCGCGCTAGACTTAAGCCATGCCCGACCTCCATACGCTGGCTCGCTACACGGTCTTCGCCGCCTTCAGCCTGAGCGTCCTGGTCGCCTCCGCCTCGTGGCTGGTGCGTGCCCGGCGGGTCTCGCCGTTCGGGGCGCTGGGCCGGACGCTGCGCGCCGTGAGCGACCCGCTGATCCGCCCGGTGGAAGCCCGCCTCGTGCGGCTGGGCGGCAACCCGGTGAACGCCGGCTGGTGGCTCGTCGTGGTCGTGGCGGTCGCCGGCCTCGTCTTGCTGTCGCTCATGGACTGGGCGGTGCGGACGTTCCAGGGGCTGGCCGCGGCGGCCACGGGAGGCCCGCGGGCGATGCTCGCGTTCCTGATCATGGCGCTCTACAGCGTCGTCTTCGCCGCACTCCTGGTACGGGTCATCGGCGCCTGGTTCGGTGTGTTCCGCTACTCCCGCTGGATGCGGCCGGCCTACGTATTGACCGACTGGCTGGTGGAGCCGATCCGGCGCGTGCTCCCTCCGATGGGGGCGCTCGATTGGAGCCCGCTCGTGGCCTGCCTGGTGCTTTGGCTGCTGAAGCAGCTGCTCCTGAGCGTGCTGTTGTTCTGAACCGTCAGCTGTCAGAGGTCAGCCGTCCATGGCAACGATCGCCGTTCATGTCGTGCCGCGGTCGCGGATGTCGGAGGTCGCCGGGCGGCACGGCGACGCGATCAAGATCAAAGTCGCGGCGCCGCCCGAAGATGGAGCCGCAAACGCTGAATTGTGCCGGTTCCTGGCCGTGCGCCTAGGGGTTCCGCGACGGGCGGTCACCGTCACCCGAGGGAGCACGGGGCGGCGCAAGACCGTC
>DASPXE010000063.1:0-7998 GCA_035637455.1 Gemmatimonadales bacterium | reverse complement strand
CGCTGCTTACTTGGCCTTGCTCCGACTGGGGGTTACCGTGCCGCGCCTGTTGCCAGGCGCGCGGTGGGCTCTTACCCCACCTTTTCACCCTTACCCTTGGATAAAGGGCGGTCTGTTTTCTGTGGCCCGTTCCGTCGCCTTACGGCGCCCAGGGGTTACCTGGCAGTCTGCCCTATGGAGCTCGGACTTTCCTCAGCGCGCCACTCCGACCGGCGCACCGCGACCATCACGCCCTACCGCCACCCGGGAGGAAAGGTACCGGTCTTGGAAGGGTCGAGGCAAGCCTCAGCGCGCCAGCCGCCGCATCAGCCGGACCAGACTGTCGCCCGGCAGTCGCGCGCCGGAGGTCCTCGCGCCCCGCCCCGCACGTCCTGCCCCCCTGCTCCCCCCGGCCCCCCCGCCCGCTTCGACCCGCCCTCCTCCCCCCGAACCCACCGAGCCGCGTTCCTCTCCGGGGAACCAGAAGCCGTCGTTGTCCTCGAAGACGACTCGTCTTAGCCCTGCCCAGTCCCGGGCGCGCAGCAGCGCGGGCGCGAGCTCAACGGCGTGCACCCCGTTCAGCCCCCGTGCCCGGAGCAACGCCAGCAGGTCGCGCGTTTTGGCTTCAGGCGTGAGCAGGAGTAGCGGCCGGTCCGGGAGGGCGAAGCCCCGTAGCAGGCCGAGGGAGAACCAGTCTGCCGGCGGCTGGGGGAGCCGGAAGGCGAAGTAGAGATCATGCCGCTGCCGGAGCACGCGGTCCCGCAGCGCGCCGGCGCGCTCCGCCACTTCGTCCTCCAGCGCTCGATAATAGAGCGGCAGCAGGCCTGCCTCGCGCAGCGTCGGGTAGCGGGCGCCGAACGGCAGCGAGTCGAGCGCGCCGCGGCGTCCCAGCTGGGTCAGGGCCCGTCGCCACGCCGCGTCGCAGAACTCCTGGCCCATGCCGTAGCTGCGTCCGCGAGACCCGGCGTCGCGGAGCGGATCACCCAGGTCGAACCCCAGCGCGATCACCAACGTCCGCTGCTCCCCGGCGAGCCGTCCGAGCGCTGTCGCGGCGGGAGCGAACCCTCCGGCCCAGAGCGCCGTATCGAGCACGCACGGCGCCGGCAGCGCCTCGCCGCGAGCGCCACGTGACGAATCGGCGGGCGGCAGGCGCGCCGCGGCATAATCGAACGCAGGGATCCACGCCACACTGGTGGGCCCGAGCCGGCTGACGGCGTCGCTCCAGGCGCGCCGCACGGCGTCGCGCTCCCACCAGCGCGCGTGCGCTGAATCGGCCCCTTCGGGATACGCGTCGCCCGACAGCAGGTTGAAGCCGCCGACGTCGAGGAAGGTGACGAGGGAGTCGAGCGTAGCGGACGGCCGCGGGACGCGCTGCTGGTCCCGCGTCGCCAGCAAAGGCGTCCACAAGACGCGCAACCCTTGTTGTCGGAGCCAATCGGGCACGTTCGTCGCCCGCGCGAGCTTCTTGTCCGGGATGAGCGGCAGCTCGGTGGTGCCCACGGCGCCGGGAGGCTCGAGCCGCGGTGGCTGCAGCTCCACGGGGAGGGGGGCCTGCTGCAGCGCAAGCGGCACTCCGCGCGCCGCCGGCGGCACGTGCGCCCACTCGGCGGGGCGCCGCGTCCAGCGCGCCACCGCCGTAAGGAAGGCATAGGTATCGGCGAGCGCGTCCGCGGCCAAGAACGGCGCGGTCGAGGGCCGGTATTGCGGCCCGAGCGTCCCCAGGGCGTGGCGGCTGATCACCACGACCAGCCCATCGCCGATCCGCGCCGCCGCCGCGATGCCGGCGTCCGGTCGTCCGGCGGGCTCTTTGGGCGCGCGCACGAAGGCCCGCTGGCTGGTGATCGCGAGCAGCTGGGTCGGCGAGCGTGCCACCACGACATGGTTGCGATCGAGCGGAAACGAATCGTACACGGAGCCGAGCGGCTCGTCTCCGACCGGCCGGGCGATGGCCCACGGTTGCGCCCGCCCCGCCGTCAGGGTGTGCGTCGTCGTATCCTCGAGCACGCGATCCCCAATCGAGATCCCCGCGCCTTCGTATGCGAGCCAGCGGTTCGCCGTCCACCGGTCGAGGTAACCCTCGCCGTCGCCGTCGTAGCCCAACACCACGACGCCTCCGCGCCGCACCCATTCGTCGAGCAGCGCCAGGTCGCCGGCGGTGAGGGCGTCCGACGGCGCTTCGGGCTCACGGCCCAAGAGGAGTACCAGGGTGCGGAACCGGGGGAGGTCACCCCGCGTGAGGTGCGGATAGAAGCGCCGGTAGCGGACGGTGTACCCCGCGTCGACCCAGGGGAGGGCGGTGCCGTTCAACACCACCGGGTCCGACAAGGCGAGGTCGAGCAGCAGCAGCCGGCGCGCCTGAGGTTGGCAGGCGGCGAGCAATAGCAAGACGGACAGGCGGGCGGCCGGGCGGGCGGACGGCGACAAGTGCATCGTGAATGGTAATTCTAACCGCGTCCTACTTCCGCCGCGCGCACCGGAAGCCCGTGTTCCAGACGGCTCGGCGGTCCTCGGGAACCCAACTGCGATAGAAGACCGATGCGTTCTTGGGCGGTGTGTCGAAGGCGCCTCCCTTGATCGCATGGAGCACCTGGCCGCTCGAGCCCAGAGTCTCGGCCGCGACCCATTCCCACGCGTTGCCGATCAGGTCCAGAGCCCCGACGCCCGAGCGCCCCAGCGGGAACGAGCCGACCGGCTTGAGGGTGTCGGTCGCTCCGGCCGCGTTGGCACGCCCGGCCTCCCAGACATTCCCCCACGGATACGCGGCCCCGCTCGGACCGCTGGCCGCCCCCTCCCACTCCGCTTCCGTGGGGAGCCGCGCGGCCGGATCGCGCCACCGACAGAAGCCCTGCGCCTCGGCCCAGAGGACGCCGGTGACGGGCCAGGTCGCGGGCGGCGCTTCGGCCGAGGGCGCTGAAGCGCGGGTGGCAAGCAGGAATGGTGCGTACGCTCCGACCGTGACCTCCGTCGAGTCGATGTAGAAGGAGTCGAGCGCCACGACCGCTGTCGGTCGGCCCGGGCCACCGCCCACGCGGTAGGTGCCGCGCGGCACGAGGACCATGCCGGCCGGCGCCTCCCTCGCCGGAGGGGGGCGGCGAGCGCCGACCCAGAGCGCCGTGCCGGCGCCGCCGAGCAGGAGTGCGGCCACCCCGAGCTTGAGCCAACGGGGGCGGGGCACCCGTCGGTCGGCGGTGGAACGGGTCAGCATGTCCACAAAGGTGCGAGCGGTCGGCGGCCGGTCGGCCGGGAGCTTGGCGAGGCCTGCGGCGAGCGCCGCCTCGACGTGCGCCGGGAGACTGGGCCGGAGCGTTCGCACTGGCCGGGGCGGATCGCTCAGCACGCGAGCGATGATCGCCTGGACGCTTGGCCCCGTGAACGGCGGCTCGCCGGCGAGCATCTCGTACAGCACGGCCGCCAGCGCGTAGACGTCCGAGCGCGCGTCGATCCGCTTCTCTCCGCTCGCCTGCTCGGGGCTCATGTACTCCGCGGTCCCGACGGTGACGCCGGTACCCGTGATCGAGGACCGGTCGGCGACGGCGCCGATTTCGGCGACCACCTTCGCGATCCCGAAATCCGAGACCATGGCGTGCCCGCGGGACAACAGAATGTTGCCGGGCTTGATGTCGCGGTGCACCACGCCGGTCTCATGTGCGTACTCGAGGGCGTCGCCCACTTCGGCGGCGATGCGGATTGCCTCCTCTACGGCGAGCGGCCCGTCGCGCGCCAAGCGGTCCTTCAGCGAATCTCCTTCCACGTACTCCATCACGTAGAAGAGCAACCCGTCGGCTTCGTCGGCTTCGAACAGGGGAACGATGTTGGGGTGGGAAAGCTGGGCGGCGAAGAGGACTTCGCGCTGGAAGCGCCCGCTCCCCAGGTAGGCACGGGTCGTCGGCGGCAGCACCTTGATGGCCACGCGCCGGCCGAGCTTCACGTCGGTGGCGAGGTAGACCGTCGCCATGCCGCCTTGGCCCAGCTCGCGCACCATGGTGTAGCGGCCCGCGAGGGCACGGGCCAAGCGGTCGAACAGCGGGTCGGCGGACATGGGTGACTCTAAGTGGCTAGCAGAATGCCACTTGAGTCACCCCATAGCAAGCGGCGCCGGGCCCGACCCTAGTAACTGGCGCAACACTTCGAACCGCAGGTGCCCCACGTCCCTTCGTCGCGCTCGCGCCACAGGAAACGCGCGATGGCTTGCCTCCAATAGTGAGTGTACTCCGAAAGCTCCATTCTTCGCTCGGTTTTCCTTCCTCGAGATGTAATGAAGACGGAGCGCCACTCCGTGTGACGCGGGCCGCCGCGCTTGTCCACCCACCACCAGTTCCAGCCGGGATCGAGCCCGAGCTTGTCGTAACGTCGCTCGGTGTAGATGCGAGCGATAATTCGTCCCTCCTCCAGTTGAGCTTCGGTCAGCAGGTAAGACCCAGACTCCGGCTCAATGCGAGCGAGCGGACCGTACAGACGGCGTCCGCTGTCGTCGATCACCATCAAGCGTTGCTCGTCCGCAGCACCGAGGGTCGAGTCGAAGCGCAAGCCTGCGACGCTTCCAGAGAACCGAGAAGAGTCTTCTCCTGAGCCGGGGAACAGAATCGGCCGCGTCGGCACGCCCGAGTCTATGCGCACGACGACCTGCGCCTCAGCCCGTTCGCCTCCCCAAAGGATCGCGGACACGAAAAGAAATCGGAGCGGGCGCATTTAGACCTCCTGCGGTCGAGGGACGTGACTCACCGGACCTGCTTCATTACCTGTCTCATCCGCGTCGCGGTCGGTTGGAGCTTCGGCTCGGCGCCGGACCAGAGGGCGACCACCGCGGTCGCCCAGCGCTGGGCGACCTCGGTCTCTCCTCTTGCGGCGGCTAGGTCGGCCCGCAGCGCCATCATGCGCACGAACGCCCCCACGAGGGGGAGATAGTCGAAAAGCGCGCTATGGATGCCCAAAAGATTGTTGAGCGGGATGTCGAGCGTCTGCACGGCTGCGCCCGTGTCGCCAGTGGCGAGGTACAGCTGCGCGTCCATATACACTCCGTCAGGCGGTGAGTCCTCGCGTGCGGGCAGGCCGCCGTTGGCTTCGCGATTCTGCTGCAGGGTCGCGCGCACAGACGCGGTGTCATGGCGCGCGAGGGCCCATTGCAGCGTCATCGTCCCATCGGGGCCCGGAGGGCTGGAGCGGTGCGCCGGGCGCAGTCCCATCTCGCTGAACACGAGTTCTGCAGCTGCATCGAGGAGCGCGCTACGCGCCCGAGGTCTGCTGGCAGCGGGAAACCGCGCCACCAGGTCCTCGACACGCCGCTCGTAGGCCGCGACGCTGTCACGCGGTCCCCCAGCCGATGCGTACGCCAGCAGGGCGAGGCCGGCGCGCGTCGCTTCGAGCGGGATGGAAACCGGTTGATTGTCGACGCTGCCATGGACGATCGTGGCTGGGTCCTCCGGCGCGACCAGGCGCGCCGCGAGGCTCGGTCGACCGAGTAACAGCGCGACCCCGGCCATCCCGGCCACGCGCCTCGGCGCGGCTCGCAGCAGGGAGTCCCCTAGCGTGCGCGCAGCTTCGAAGTCTCCCGCCTTGACCAGCAGTCGAACTGCGGTTACGGCATCCCGCACCCGCTCGTCAACTGCTCGCTCCAATCGCTGTGCGAGCCTGACTTCGATCACCGCTGTGCGCGGGTTCGTCGCCGTCGGAAGAAGGTCACCGACCGCTTCGAGTGCGCTCCCGAGCGCGCGCCGGGCTCGCGGTTCACGGGGAAAGGCATCGGCCCACACAGCGGCGACCTCTAGCAGAATGCGCCGGTCTCGCGCGAGCGCGGCGTCCTGCGTCGCCGGTCGCCGATCGGGTGGGGTAGCGCCGGGAAAGGCATGGAACGCCAACGTCTCGGCCTCAAGCTCGGGGAATCCGTAGTACGCGACGTGATCCAGCTCGCCGCCTCGCCACCAGAAGCGCTGGACGGGCAGAATGCGAGTCAGCCGCTCTGGCGCGGTGCTCCTGAACGTGAAATTGAACGAAGGCGCGAGGTGCAAGGCTTTCCGGTAGGCCTCGACCGCCGTATGCCAGCTCCCCCGGAACACGAAGCGCGTGCTGTCGGCGGGGTCCCTGATCACCACCGGATCCTCGGCGTTGCACTGCGCGAGCCCGTACCAGGCGTCGAAGTTCGCCGAGTCCCGCTGCAGTACCTCGCGGTAGCGCGCGCAGGCGTCCGGCCAGCGGCGCTCGAACATCGCTCGTTGGGCGAGCAGCAGGGGTCGGGCCGTGCCCGCGAGCCGCTCGAGCAGGCCGTCCGTCCGCCGGGCGATGGCCGCGCGGTCGCGCATCGCCTCCGGTGTCGAATCGGCGGCCCACAGGAGCACCTGTCCGAGCGATGCATAGGCACGCGCGAAGTCCGAGTCGGCCGCGATCGCCGCGCGCAGGTGTTGCGTTGCGCTGGCGAGATCCCACGTCCGAATGGCGCGCGCGCCCTGGGTATAAGCGCGCAGGGCGGCGATCGAATGGGTCTGCTCGGTCCCGGCGCCGCTGAATGCCCCGGGATCCGCGGCGAGCAGCGAGTCGGCGAGCGCGTCGAACGCGGTGCCGGCGCGAGTGCTGTTCGCCGCCATGCGAGCCTTCGCCTCGCGCAGCGGCGGGCCGCCGCGCGCGGCGTCGTAGACGCCCACCGTGAGGCGCAGCGTGTCGGCAGCGCTCCACAGTTGCCCCATCACCAGCCGCCCGGCCCCCAGCTCGCGCGCGATGGCGAGTCCGGTGCCGAACCCGATCCGGAACGGTGCCCGCGCGCCGCGCCGCTCGAGCGCGTCGTAGATCCGTGTCCGGTCGGCGAGCCGCACGTCGCTCCAGCGGCCGAACGACTCGCTCAAGTACTCGGCGCAGTCCGCGCCGTCCAGCAGGGACGACCCGCTCCCCTCGCGATGTACGAATGGCAGGATCACGTAACGGGCCGTGTCCAGCGCGGGACGCGCCGCTCGGCACGGTGGCAGGGAGCCATCGGGACACTGCGCGGCGACGCGGGGCGGCGCGCCCGCGGCCAGCAGCGCCGCGAGGGCAAGCATGCCGCCCGGCCCACCGATCGCCTGACCGCCGGCTCTCACTCGGCCCCCTGCGTGAACGGCAGCAGCCCCTCGCGCATCTCCGTCGCCGTCTGCCACCGCTCCTCGCGCTGCTTCGCGAGCGCACGCGCCAGCACGGGCGAGATCCCCTTGGGGACGTCACGTCGCAGGCTGCGGACGTCCGGTGCCTTCTGGTGCTGGTGCATGTCGAGCACCGCGGCGGCGCTGACCGACGAGAACGGCGGCCGGCCCGCCAGGGCTTCGAACAACACCACGCCGAGCGAATACAGATCCGTGCGGCCGTCCACGTCCGGGGCCCCCGCCGCTTGCTCGGGGCTCATGTATTCCTCGGTGCCGACGACGAATCCGCTGCGCGTCACGCGGTCGTCACCCGAAGTCGCGATGGCGCGCGCGATCCCCAAGTCGACGAGCACCGCGCCCTGCGGGGAGAGCACGATATTGTCGGGTTTGATGTCGCGGTGCGCGATCCCGTGCTGGTGGGCATGGCCCAGAGCGTCGAGCACCTCGCAGGCGATGCGCGTGGCCCGGTCCACCGGGAGGCGCGCCTCGCGGCGTAGCACCTGTCGCAGGGTCTCCCCGGCGAGGTACGGCATCGCGAACCAGAGGAGGTAGTCGGATTCACCCGAGTCGAGCAGGCGTGCGATGTGCGGATGGTCCAGCTGGGACGCGTAGCGGATCTCGCGCAGGAAGCGGTCGGCCGCGACCGACACCGCGAGCTCCGGGTGGAGCACCTTGATGGCGACCTTCTGGCCGGCCCGGTCGTAGGCGCCGAAGATGGACGCGTTCCCACCGCGGCCGACCGCCGTGATCACGTTGTAGCGGTCGCCCAGCGCCTTGCGGACCCGCTCAATCAGGTCGCGGCTTGACATCGCTCACTCCCCGTCCTACCAGCGGGCCGCGGGCGCTCCGCACGCGGCGCCCCCTGGCGAACCTCAACAATAGGGTCCCCTGCGGAGGGGTGCCAGAAGGTCCGGAA
>DASPXE010000062.1:0-4258 GCA_035637455.1 Gemmatimonadales bacterium | reverse complement strand
CCGGGAGACTCGGGTCACATTTCAAGGCTGCGCCGCCCACTCAGCCCGCGCGGCAGCGACGTCGCTGCCGCCTCCCCGAGCGCACTGCCCGCGCCTCGGGTCCACCGCGTGTCTCCCTGGACCCTCCGCCCGCGCGTGGGGGGCAAGTTCCTCTTCCTCGGCGACGAGAAGCTCTTCGTCCGCGGGGTGACCTACGGCGCATTCGCGCCCGATGCCCACGGGAACGAATACCACGACGTCGCGCAGCTCGAGCGGGATTTTGCGCAGATGGCGGCGAGTGGCATCAACGCCGTCCGCATTCCCCACACGATGCCGCCCCGGGCGTTGCTCGACATTGCGGCGCGGCACGGCCTCTACGTCATGGTCGGGCTCTCGGCCGAGCAGTACGTAGGGTATCTCATCGACCGCCGCGGCGCGCCGGACATCGAGGCGGTGATTCGCGCCCGGGTGCGCAGCTGCGCGGGTCACCCCGCGCTGCTGTGCTACGCGCTGGGTAACGAGATCCCGGCGCCCATAGCGCGCTGGCTGGGTCGCCGCCGGATTCAGCGTTACCTCGCGCGCCTGTATCGGGCGATCAAGCACGAGGACCCGGGCGGGCTCGTCACCTACGTGAACTATCCCACGACGGAATACCTCGAGCTGCCGTTCCTCGACCTCGTGTGCTTCAACGTGTACCTCGAGTCGCAGGAGCGGTTCGACGCCTACGTCGCCCGCCTCCAGAACCTCGCTGGCGACCGGCCGCTTATCATGAGCGAGCTGGGGCTCGACAGCGTGCGCAACGGCGAAGGCGGCCAAGCGCGCTCGCTCGACTGGCAGGTGCGAACGGCCTGCGCCGGCGGGTGCGGCGGCGTGTTCGTCTTCTCCTGGACCGACGAGTGGTATCGGCACGGCGATGACGTAGAGGAATGGGCCTTCGGCGTCACACGCGCCGACCGCTCGCCAAAGCCCGCGCTGGAAGCGGTCCGCGAGGCGTTCGCCGAGGTGCCGTTCGCCCCCTCCGTTTCCTGGCCCCGCATGTCGGTCGTGGTGTGCACCTACAACGGCTCGCGCACGATCCGCGACTGCTGCGAAGGACTGCGGCGTCTCGCCTATCCGGACTACGAAGTCATCGTAGTGGACGACGGGTCCACCGACGCCGTGGGCACCATAGCCGGTGAGTACGACGTGCGGCTGATCCAGACACCAAACCGCGGCCTGGCCAGCGCGCGCAACACGGGCCTGGCGGCGGCGACGGGTGAGATCGTCGCCTACTTGGACGACGACGCCTATCCCGACCCACACTGGCTCACGTATCTCGCGGCCACGTTCTTGAGCACCGCCCACGCCGGTGTGGGCGGACCGAACATCGCGCCACCCGGCGACGGCCCGATCGCCGAGTGCGTCGCTCGGGCGCCTGGCGGGCCGGTGCACGTCCTCGTGAGCGACCGGGAGGCCGAGCACATCCCGGGCTGCAACATGGCGTTCCGCAAGTGCTGCCTGGAGGCGATCGGGGGCTTCGACCCGCAGTTCCGCACTGCCGGCGACGACGTGGATGTGTGCTGGCGGCTGCAGGAGCGTGGTTTGACCCTCGGCTTCCACCCCGCCGCCATGGTCTGGCACCACCGCCGCAACTCGCTGCGTACCTACTGGCGGCAGCAGATCGGCTACGGCCGCGCGGAGGCGATGCTCGAGCGCAAGTGGCCTGAGAAATACAACGGACTCGGGCACGTGCGGTGGACGGGCCGCATTTACGGCGACGGCCTGACGTACATGCTCGGGTGGCGTCGCCCGCGTGTCTATCACGGCGTGTGGGGCGCCGCGCCGTTCCAGTCGCTCTACCAACCCAGCTCCAGTCTGCTGGGTTCGCTGCCCCAGATGCCGGAATGGCATCTCATGACCGCGAGCCTCGCGGTGATCGCGACGCTGAGCGTCGCCTGGAGGCCGTTCACGCTCGCGGTGCCGCTGTTGGTGGCCGCCATCGTGCCCCCTGTCGCGCAGGCGTGGCTGAGCGCGCTCCGCGCCAGATTCCCCGACCGACCCCACAGTTGGGTGGCCCGGCAGCGGCGCCGGCTGCTCACGGCCGCGCTCCACCTAGTCCAGCCGCTCGCGCGCCTGCGGGGCCGCCTCAACGAGGGCCTCACGCCCTGGCGGCGGCATGGCACGCCGCGGCCGACGCCGCTCTGGCCCGTCACGGCGTCCATCTGGACCGAGCGCTGGCAGGAGCAGGACCAGCGGCTGCGCGCTATGGAAGCGGGGCTCCGGGCGAACGGCGCCTGCGTGCTGCCCGGGGGCCGCCACGCTCGCTGGGACCTCGAGGTCCGGGGCGGGCTGTTCGGCGCCGCCCGGCTGCTCATGGGGGTGGAAGAGCACCCCGGCGGGAAGCAGCTGATTCGGCTCCGCTGGTGGCCCGTCCTGCCGCTGCGGGGACCGCTGCTGACGCTCTGCTTCGGCGGGCTCACGCTCGGAGCGGCGCACGATCACGCCTGGGTAGCCGCGGTGGTCGTAGGCCTCGGGGCCCTGCTGTTCGCGTGGCGCACCCTGGAGCAAACCACTGCGGCCATGGCCACAATGCGCGCGGCCGTCGCCCAGTTGCGGCGCGGTTCAGCGGGATGACCGACCTGGCGCTGTACCGGCGCCTGCTGCGTCAGGCTAGGCCGTACTGGCTCCACTTGGCGGGCCTGTTCGGGATCGGGCTGCTGGCGAGCCCGATCGCGCTCCTCAACCCGGTGCCGCTCAAGATCGTGGTCGACTCGGTGCTCGGCTCGCGCCCGCTGCCAGCGTGGCTCGCCGCCGCCCTGCCCGCGGCCGCGACGCGCTCCCCCGCCACGCTGTTGGCGGTCGCGATCGGCCTGCTCATCGCCGTCGCGGCGCTCGCCCAGGTCCAGGGGCTCGCGAACAAGTTCATGCAAGCCTACGTCGGCGAGCGCCTGGTCCTCGCGTTTCGCACCCGGTTGGTGCAGCACGCCCAGCGCCTCTCCCTGTCGTACCACGACTCGAAGGGCAGCGCCGACTCGCTGTACCGCATTAATCAGGACGCCGGGGTGATCGACAAGATCATGGTCGAAGGGATCATTCCGTTCGTCGCTGCCGGGATCACGCTGGCCATGATGATCGTCGTCATGACGCGCCTCGACTGGCAGCTCGCGCTCGTCGCCCTGACCGTCTGTCCCCCGCTCTTCCTGTTGTCACGTCTCTACCGGCCGCGGATGCGCCGCCAGTCGCGCCACGTGAAGAAGCTCGAAAGCTCGGCGCTCGCGGTCGTGCAGGAAACCCTCGGCGCTCTCCGTGTCGTGAAAGCATTCGGGCAGGAGACGCGCGAGACCGACCGCTTCGTGCGTCGCTCGACCGAGGGGGTGTCGGCGCGCATCCGCCTGGCGTTGATGGAGGGCCGCTTCGGCGTCCTGGTCGGGCTGACGAGCGCGCTCGGCACGGCCGCGGTCCTGCTCATCGGGGCGCGCCACGTGGGTGAAGGCGTCCTCACCCTCGGGCAGCTGTGGATGGTGCTGAGCTACCTAGGCCAGCTGTACGAACCCCTCAAGACGATCAGCAAGAAGGCGGCGGGGATCCAATCCTACCTCGCGAGCGCCGAGCGCGCCTTCGGGCTGCTGGACGAGCAGCCCGAGGTGCCGGAGCGACCACACGCTCGCGCCATCGGGCGTGCCGCCGGCGCCGT
Organism: Gemmatimonadales bacterium; assembly: GCA_035637455.1. Taxonomy (GTDB): domain Bacteria; phylum Gemmatimonadota; class Gemmatimonadetes; order Gemmatimonadales; family GWC2-71-9; genus 20CM-4-69-16. The sequence goes on along the minus strand of DASPXE010000062.1, from coordinate 606 downwards.
GGCCTTCCGGCATGTGTCCTTCGCCTACGGACCCGACCGCCCCGTCCTGCATGACGTGTCGCTCGAGATCGAGCCGGGCACGCGGCTCGGCGTCGTGGGCGCGACCGGTGCCGGCAAGACGACGCTCATCAGCTTGCTCACCCGCTTCTACGACCCTCTGGAGGGAGCAATCTTACTGGACGGCGTAGACCTGCGTGACTACAAGCTTCTCGACCTGCGGCGCCAGTTCGCGGTCGTGCTCCAGGACGCCGTGCTGTTTTCCCTTTCCATCGCCGACAACATCGCGTACGCGGCCCCCGGGGCGACCAAGGATCAGGTGGTTGCGGCGGCCCAGGCGGCGAACGCCCACGAGTTCATCGAGCGGTTGCCTCAAGGCTACGACACCGAGGTCGGAGAGCGTGGCGTCAAGCTCTCCGGCGGCCAGCGGCAGCGCATCGCGCTGGCGCGCGCGTTCTTGAAGGACAGTCCCGTGCTGATCCTGGACGAGCCCACAAGCTCGGTGGACGCGAAGACCGAGGCCGCAATCGTCGACGCGCTGGAGCGTCTCAAACAGGGCCGCACCGTAATCGTCATCAGTCACCGGCCGACCACGCTCGCCGGCTGCTC
>DASPXE010000061.1:0-1813 GCA_035637455.1 Gemmatimonadales bacterium | reverse complement strand
GCCTTCTGCGATCGTTGTTGTGGATGGTTTTCCGCTGACGGCGAACGGGAAGCTTGACCGCTCTGCGCTTCCTGCGCCGGAGTTTAGGGCTTCGGTTGGCCGTCTGCCGCGCAGTCCGCAGGAGGAGTTGCTGTGCGCGCTGTTTGCGGAGGTTCTCGGGGTCGAGCGGGTTGGGATTGACGACGACTTCTTTGCGCTTGGTGGCCACTCGCTGCTTGCGACGCGTCTGATCAGCCGGATCCGTTCGAGCCTTGATGTTGAGGTATCGATCCGCAGCCTGTTTGAGGCGCGGACGGTTTGTGGGCTTGTGGAGTGTTTGCGGGACGCGCGGGTGGGTCGGGCAGCGCTGCGTGCGGTTGATCGTCCTGCGCAGGTGCCGTTGTCGTTTGCGCAGCGGCGGCTGTGGTTCTTGGAGCGGCTGGAGGGGGGCGGTTCGACCTACACGATGCCGCTGGCGGTTCGGCTGCGCGGGGAGCTGGATGTTGCGGCGCTGGAAGCTGCGCTTTGGGATGTTGTTGAGCGGCACGAGAGCTTGCGCACGATCTTTCCGGAGCGGGACGGTGTACCGCGCCAGGAGATCCTGGCTGCGAGTGCGTCGCGTGTGCGGCTTTTGCTGCGCGATTTGCGCGAGGAGGAGCTTGCTGGGGCGCTGGCGAGCGCGACGCAAGCTGGGTTTGATTTATCGCGCGAGGTGCCGTTGCGGGCGCATTTGTTTGCGCTTGGCGCGCGCGAGCACGTGCTTTTGCTTGTGCTGCATCACATAGCTGGAGACGGCTGGTCGCTTGGTCCGCTGGGGCGGGATCTTTCGCGCAGCTATGCGGCGCGGGCGGCGGGCGGCGTTGCGGATTTTGCGCCGCTGGGGGTGCAATATGCGGATTACACGCTGTGGCAGCAGGCGGTACTGGGCGACGAGAGCGATGCTGAGAGTGCGCTCTCGCGCGAGCTTTCGTTTTGGCGCGATCGGCTAGCCGGCGTTCCGGAGCAGATCGCACTTCCGTTTGACCGCCCGCGGCCTGCGATCTCGAGCTATCGCGGCGGCAGCGTTGAGTTGCGGCTTTCTGCATCGCTGCACGGTGGGCTGCTGCGGCTTGCGCAGGGGCAGGGAGCGAGCCTGTTCATGGTGCTGCAGGCGGGGCTTGCTGCGCTTTTGAGCCGGCTTGGTGCGGGCAACGACATTGCGATTGGCAGCCCGATAGCTGGTCGCACGGACAGCGCGCTGGAGGAGTTGATCGGGTTTTTCGTGAACACGCTGGTGCTGCGCACGGACACGTCTGGGAACCCGAGCTTCTGCGACCTGCTTGGGCGCGTGCGCGCGAGCAATGTTTTGGCCTACAGCCACCAGGAGCTTCCGTTTGAACGGCTTGTGGAGGTGCTCAACCCTGCGCGGTCGCTGTCGCACCATCCGCTGTTCCAGGTGATGCTTGTGTTGCAGAACAACGCGCCCGTGCAGCTTGAGCTTGCGGGGCTGAGCGCGAGCATTGAGCCGGTTTCGAGCGCGAGCGCGAAATTCGATTTGTCGGTGAGCGTTGGCGAGCAGCGCAATGCGGACGGCTCACCGGCGGGGCTTTGTGGGGTGATTGAATACGCCAGCGACGTTTTTGATCGTGCGAGCATTGAGGCGCTTGCTGGCCGCTATGTTCGCCTTTTGCAGGCTGCGGTTGCGACGCCGGAGGTTTCGATTGGGCGGCTTGAGCTTCTCTCTGGGGAGGAGCGGCGCACGCTCCTGCAGGATTGGAACGCGACGGCTCGGGCGCTGGAGCCGCAAACGGTTGCGCAGCTGTTTGCGGCACAGGCCGCGCAGACGCCGGATGCG
>DASPXE010000060.1:0-5112 GCA_035637455.1 Gemmatimonadales bacterium | reverse complement strand
GAAGTACGCCCCGGTGCGCGAGCTAGCGAGGGGTCTATGACCGCACTCATGTTGGACCTGCGTTTCCTCAAGGGCTAGAAAATAAGACCCTAAACATGGTGGCTAACTCGTGATCTGTCAAGGCGTTAAAACGAGCTGATCAGGAAAGATGTGGCCTTAAAGATGTGGCCTTGGCCCTGGGGCGTGCGAGTAGACCAGCCCAGGGGTCAAGGAGGTCCGTCCTGGCGGGGGACGGAGATGAGACACCTCGTCGCCTCGCCCCTGGTCCGCCCCGTGACGCTCCGCGCGCTCCGCGCCCGGGTACGTGCCGACAACCTCCATCGCGAACTCGGGTACGGCCCCCCGACGGGCCGCGAGCTCTGGTAGCGCGCCGTAGCACGGCCCGTCGCCAGGCCGTGGGCTCTCGTCGTCACCCTCGAGGGTTTCAAACCGCCGCGACCAGTTTGCTCGTTGCCATGCGGGCCACAGCGATGTATATACATCACATGCACCGGACCCAACTCTATCTGGACCGCGCCACTCACGCCCGGCTCAAGGCCGTCGCCAAGCGCAGGGGGCGCACTGTGTCGGACCTGGTGCGCGAAGCACTGGCGCTGGTGTACGGGTCGCCCAACGCAGGAGAGCGCCTCGCCACGTTGCGAGGCATTGCGGGGTTATGGCGCGATCGCCACGACCTCGACGACACCGAGGCGTACGTGAGGCGGTTGCGCCGCGATACCCGACGGGCGCGCCGCTCCCGGAGCTGACCGGCGTCGTCCTGGATTCGAACGTCATCATCGAGATTCTGCGGGGCCGCGCCGGCGCGCTCCGCTTGGCCCTCGCGCTCGAGGAATCGGGCGTGCCGACGTTCTGCACCCCCATCTCGTGGGCCGAGGTGTATGCGGGGGTGCGACCCGGGGAGGAGGAGCCGACTCGGGCGTTCTTCGAAGCCCGCGGCGAGCTCTCGCTGGACGGCCGGATCGGGCGGCAGGCGGGCGCGTACCTCGCGCGCTATGCGGCGTCGCACGGCGTGGAGATCGCGGATGCGCTGATCGCGGCGGCTGCGACCATGTCAGGCCTGCGGCTCTGGACCCTCAACCGCAAGCACTACCCGATGGAGGACCTGCGGTTCTTCGAGTCGTAGCGACGTGCGCGATCCCCTCTTCGATGGCAGCACTGGCGTGCCTTCGCTCCTCGCCGCCGACCCTCACCGCGATAGTCTGCACCGTCTTGCGCGGATCGGATGACGGCGCACGGTCACGTCGCTTCCAGTTTGACTCGGCCCACTCGCCGAGCCGAAATTATGGACATGGTCCAGCAACTGCTCAAGGGTCCCTTCACGCTGGAAGCCTACCGGCGGCTCGCCGAGCTGGGCGTGCTGCGGGAGGACGACCGGCTGGAGCTCATCGGCGGCCAGGTCGTCGAGATGAGCCCGATCGGTGGACCCCATGCAGGCTGCGTCCGGCGGTTGATGGACCTGTTTGTCCGGAAGTGCCTCGACCTCGCCATGGTTGACGTTCAGAACCCCGTCGTGCTCAGCGAACACGACGCCCCGCAGCCGGATCTGGCCTTGCTGACCCGCCGAGCCGATGGGTATCCGGACCACCCCCGCGCTGCCGACACGCTGCTGGTCGTCGAAGTCGCGGATACGTCCCTCGCTTATGACCGCGACATCAAGATGCCCCTCTACGCCCGCGCCGGCATTCCAGAGGTCTGGTTGGTGGATCTCCCGGCGGACCGACTTGCGATCTACCGAGACCCCGTCGACGGCGCGTACGCGAGCGTCCGCTTGGTGTCCCGCGGAGCGACCCTCAGCCCCTTGCACTTCCCCCAAGTGACGCTGCCGGCAGACGACATCTTGGGCCGGTGAGGTTCTGGAGGGGTTCGTGGTGCTGCCGGAGTAGGGCGCAGTGCCGGGTGCGAGTCCAGGCCGGGCGGGGGGTGGCACGTGGTTCCCCCTCTCCGCATCGCGGAGAGGGGGTCAGGGGGTGAGGACCAGGGGCATGATTTGATGCCAGTTTTCCCGGCGACGGCTCCGAGGTTAGGGCGTGCCAGCTTGCGCCACCTCAGCTGCCGAGCGGATCATATGGGTATGGCTGCGCCGATCTACTACACCGCCGACATGGTGCGGGCGCTCCCCGACGACGGCACCCGTTACGAGACGGTGCACGGGGAGCTGCTGGTGACCCCGGCGCCCCGCCTCGATCATCAATACGCCGTTACGCAGCTGGTCCTTCAGCTCGGGCCTTACCTCGCCCGCCATCCCGTGGGGCAGGTGCTCACGTCGCCGGCGGACATTTCGTGGGCGCCCGACGTGCTGGTGCAGCCCGACGTGTTCGTCGTGGCGATCGACGAGGCGCGTACGTTCGACTGGAGGCGGATCAAGACGCTGCTACTGGCCGTCGAGGTCTTGAGCCCGTCCACGGCCCACTACGACCGCTTCACGAAGCGGCGGGTGTATCAGGAGTTTGGCGTACCCCGGTACTGGCTGCTGGATATCGACGGCCGAGCCGCCGAGGTTTGGACGCCGGGCGCGACCGTCCCGACCATCGAGCGCGAGCGTCTGGTGTGGCAGCCGATGCAGGACGCGGAGCCGCTCGTCATTCGCTTGGAGAACATCCTGCCCCCGCGGCTTGACGCTGATAGCTGAGTAGCTATCCCGTCGCGTGCGCGTCGAGGCGGATGGTCTTCACGACCATGCAATCCCCGCGATCACGATGTACGCGTTTCTTGGACCCCTCCGGGATCAAAATGATGACGCCCCGGAGCGGCGCCGGTGCCAAAATTGACTCGGGCATTTCGCCGAGTCCATATTGTGCACATGGCGGTTCGCCTGCTCCCGGGTCCCTTCACGGTGGACGCCTACCACCGGCTGGCTGAGCTGGGCATACTGGACGAAGACGACCGGGTCGAGCTGCTCGACGGGCAAATCGTTCAGATGACGCCTATCGGCGGCGCGCACGCGGCCTGCGTGATTCGTCTCAACAACCTGCTGGCGCGCCGCTCCCGCAATGACACTAGCGTGAGTGTGCAGAACCCCGTCGTGCTGGCCGAGCGGTGGGAGCCGCAGCCGGATATTGCCGTGTTGCGACGGCCTGGCGGCCTCGGGGGCGCGTGGCTTCCCGGACCGCAGGACGTCCTGCTGGTGATCGAAGTCGCCGATACCTCACTCGAGCGCGACCGCGACGTGAAAATCCCGCGTTATGCGGCGGCCGGAATCCCGGAGGCCTGGCTCGTGGACTTAGTCGGCGACACCATCAGCGTGTGCCGCGAGCCGGGATCAGAGGGGTACGGCGAAATCGTCACAGTGAGCCGTGGCGAAGCCCTGCGGCCGCTCCTGCTGCCGGAGGTCGCCGTCGCGGCGGACGAGATCCTCGGTTAGCGACCTGAGCTCCCTTGCCCCGCGGCTTGGATGGGAACTCCGACACCCAACCCACTTGCTCAGCATCGTGGGCGATGCTGCCGCTATGAGCGCGGGGCTTTCCGCCGGTCGCCGCGGCGGCGGTCCGGCCCGACCCGCCGGTCCGTCCCCCGGCGCCGCTCGCTCGTGACGGGCTCGTCGTCCTGGCGGCGATCCGCACCGCTGCGCCGGTCGTCGGGCCGGCGGCGGTCACTCGAGCGTCGCTCGGGGCGCGGGCCGTCAGTTCGATTGCCAGACATGCGGCGTAAGGTAGCGGTGCAGGAATCGGCGTCAAACGCCGATACGGGCCAAAGTGTCCTCTCTAAAGTGTCCTCACCCCCTGGCCCCCTCTCCTAATCGTCCTCGCCCCCGGCCCTACTCTCCAAAGTGTCCTCTCTAAAGTGTCCTCACCCCCTGGCCCCCTCTCCCTTCGGGAGAGGGGGGACGAGGGGTTGGCACTTAGTTCCCCCTCTCCGCATCGCGGAGAGGGGGTCAGGGGGTGAGGACCGCATCGCGGAGAGGGGGTCAGGGGGTGAGGACGCAGGCCGCCGGAATGCGCACCGGTCTGCAACGATCCGATGACGGTCGCGCGCAGCGCCGGCCCTATCGTGGATCATGCCGAGCACTTGCCAGCTCCGCCGGGGAGGACCGATAGTATGCGCATGCCGCTCACTGGACGCCGCTTCACCGTGGAGGAGTACCACCGCATGGGGCGAGCAGGCGTGTTCACGGAAGACGACCGGGTCGAGCTGCTCGACGGCCAGATCGTCGAGATGACCCCGATCGGGCCGGGGCACGCGGGCTGCGTCGCCGCTCTCACCGGATTGGTGGCGCGACTGGTTGGAGACCGCGCCGTTGTCTGGGTCCAGAACCCCGTCCTGCTCGGGCCACGCTCCGAGCCCCAGCCGGACGTGGCGGTGCTGCGCGCGCGAGCGGACACGTATCGCACTGCTCACCCCGAGCCCCGGGACGTGCTGCTCGTGATCGAGGTCGCAGAGACATCCTTCGAGCACGACCGGGACGTGAAGATCCCGCTCTATGTCGCGGCCGGTGTTCCTGAGGTCTGGCTCGTGAATCTGCCCGCCGACGCCGTCGCGCTCTATCGCGATCCAGGCCCTCAGGGCTACGCGACTCTCGGGACCGCCGGTCGCGGCGACACGCTCACCCCACTCAAGCTCCCGGGGCTGACGCTCCGCGTGGACGACATCCTCGGCTGAGGCTCCCCTCTCCCTTTGTGTCCTCACCCCCTGGCCCCCTCTCCCTTCGGGAGAGGGGGAACGAGGGGTTGGCACTTAGTTCCCCCTCTCCGCATCGCGGAGAGGGGGTCAGGGGGTGAGGACCCAATCCCCGAGAGGGGTCAGGGGGTGAGGACCCAGTCCCCGAGAGGGGTCGGGGGGTGAGGACCCAATCCCGGAGAGGGGTCAGGGGGTGAGGACCAGCCGGGGCGCCACGCCGCGCGTCGCCTATCGACCTGCAACAATCGACCCCGCCGCGCGCGAAAGCGATGACGCCCGACTCTCGCCCCCGCTCCACATTGACTCGGTTCTTTCGCCGAGCCGATATTGTGCGCATGGCGCTGCGCCCGCTCAAAGGCCCGTTCACCGTGGACACGTACCAGCGCCTGGGCGAACTGGGCATCCTCGGGGAGGACGACCGGGTCGAGCTCATCGGCGGCCAGGTGGTCGAGATGAGCCCCATCGGCGACCGCCACGCGAGCTGCGTGCGGCGGCTCA
>DASPXE010000059.1:0-4106 GCA_035637455.1 Gemmatimonadales bacterium | reverse complement strand
GTTACGAAATGCTACGCACGCCGTAGGGTGTCAAGACGCCCGCTGTCACAGGCTCAGCTGCAGGCGCGCATAATAGAACCCACCGTTGATGCCGAACTGCGTGACCCGGCGGCTGTAGATGAAGCGGCCGAAGCTGATGTTCGTGGCCTTCGTTTGTTGGTCCGGGAGGGTGTTGAAGATATTGCTCCCGCCCACGGCGAGTCGCACACCGGCGCTCACCTGGTAGCCCACGTCCGCATCGAACAGGGTCTTGGCGCCGAAGTGCTCGTCGTTGGCCGGGCCGGTCGGGTTGTGATACTCGATCGCTCCATAGTACGTCGCTCGCCCGAGCGCGCCGAACCGCCCGCGCTGCCAGCGCGCTTGGACCGAACCCTTCTGGCGCGGCAGCGCGTCTTCCAGCCGGTTCCGATCCTCCGGGTTAAGAATGCGCACGCGGACGGTGTCGAGATTGCCGCTCGTGAAGCTGTCGGCCATGGCCTGGGGCACGTTCACGCGCTCCACGTCCGTCTTCGTGAAGGTCGCCGACCCAGTCAGGTTCAGCGTCCCCCCGCCGAGCGCGGTGGCGTACGACGCGACCAAGTCCACGCCTACAGTTTTCGTGTCCACCGAGTTGGTGAAGAACTGCGCCGTGGTCACGCCCTGAGCCTGGAACGGCGAGAGGATCTGCCCGATCCGGGCGCGGATCGTCGCATTGGGCTCGGTGGCGGCGAGCGAGGAGAACTGGCTGGTGAGCACGATGCGGCCGTCGATCGTAATGCGATAGAAGTCCGCCGTGAGCGACACATTGGAGCGCGGCTGCGCGGTGATCCCCGCGCTCAGGTTCACCGACGTCTCCTCGGCAAGGTCCGGGATGCCAAACGCTTTCGTCACCCGGCTTTGGTTATTGCTCGTGAGGACCCGATTGAGGACCAGGTTGCCAGTCGCGTCGATGGCGAACTGATTGCTCACGTTGTTAAACCACACCTGCGCGAGCGAGGGCGCACGGAACCCGGTGCTCGCTGCGCCGCGCACGGCGACCCGCGGCGCGACCTCCAGACGGGAGGCGACCTTCCAGTTGAACCTGCGGCCGAAGTCGCTGTAACTCTCGAGCCGGCCGCCGACGTCCACCAGGAAGCGCTCGCTCACCTGGCTCTCGAGACCGCCGTAGACGCTCACGCTGTTGCGGCTGCGGTCGAGCTCGTTGGCCGGCTGGAAGCCGGGGAACACCTGGGAGCCGGATTCCTTCGGCCTGCCGGTGGAGGTCGTGTCGAAATCGATGCCCGGCTGGCTGCCGCCGTTGCCGAGCTGCCAGGACGCCACCTCGCCGGCGTCGATGCGGTATTCCTCGCGGCGGAACTCACCGCCCGCCACGAACGAGAGCGACCGAAACCCGCCCCGGGCGCCCAGCGGCCGCACGAGGTCGAGGTTGCCGACGGTCTGGCCGAATGTGAGCTGGCCCGCGTCGAACGTCGTCGGGCTCGCGGTCCCCATCGACGCGTTGTCCGAGTGCTCCACGAAGTAATGGAGCGCGTTGGTGCCGTGCGTGACGCTGAAGTCCACGTCCCAGCCGTTGAGCCCGCCACGCACGCCGGCGACGCCCGAGTTGTCGTCGAGCATCGTGCGAATCTCGGGGAGGAACCCGAATGGATAGAGCTGCGGCACGACGCGAGCTTCCTGACTCGGTAACCGGTAGAAGCCGGCCGCCACACCGTTACGGTGGGAGATGCCGCCGAAACTGTAGAACTCGGCGTTCTCGCTGAGCGGCACGACGGTGTTGTAGAAGGCCATCCCTTCCGTCGCGGCCGCCTGGCCGAGGCGGATGGTGAAGTCCTGGCGCGTGAGACCGTTGACGGCGAGCGCCGAGTCCGTGCCCGTCTGCGTCGTGATGCCCCGGAAGATGTCATTATTGGAGTACGGGGCCGCCCGGCTCGTCGCGCCGCGGTCCAGGTACTCGCCGGCGACGTTGAAGAAGCCGCGGTCGCCGACCTTGAACCCGTAGTCGACCTCGGTCCTGATCTGGTCGCCGTCGTGCGCGCTCCCGATGTCCGACACGCTCGTGCCGCCCGCCGTCGTGCCGGCCGTCGTGGTAAGATCGAGGTGCTCAGCCTGCTGCTTGAGGACGATGTTGATCACGCCGGCGATCGCATCCGACCCGTACTGGGCAGCGGCGCCGTCCCGCAGCACCTCGATCCGGTCGATGGCCGCGGTCGGGATCGCGTTCAAGTCCACCCCCACCGTCCCACGACCGAAGGTGCCGTTCACATGCACCAGCGCGCTCGAGTGGCGCCGCTTGCCGTTCACCAGGACGAGCACCTGGTCGGGGCCGAGGCCGCGCAGGCTCGCCGGGTTGATGTGGTCCGAGCCGTCGGCGATGGTCTGATGCGAGGCGTTGAACGACGGCGCCAGGGTGGCGAGGATCTGGTTGACCTCGGTCTGGCCATTGGCGGCGATCTCCTGCGCCGAGATCACGTCCACGGGCACGGGCGTCTCGGTGGCGGTGCGGGAGGTGCGGGCGCCGACGACGACCACCTCGTTCAGCGAGAGCGGCGACGCCGTGAGCTTGAAGTCACTGGTCACGGTTTGTCCCGCCGCGACCGTCACCCGCTGCTCCGCCGCGTCATAGCCGATGAGGCGCGCGCGCACGGTGTGCGCCCCGGCAGGCACGCTCAGGTGATACTGCCCCTTCTCGTTGGTGAGGACGGTGCGCGCGGTCCCAACGATCACGACGCTGGCACCCGGCAGCGGTGCCGCTGATCCGGCCGCCACGACGGTCCCCGAGACCGTACCGGTCTGCTGGGCGGCGGCAAGCGCGCTCGTTACGAACAGAGCTGCGAGCAGTGGAAGGACGCGATTCGATCCCACGGGCCACCTCCTGGAGGATGACGGAGTGACAGTCCAGGCGTGGGCTAGAAATACGGCCCGGCGGGCACCGGCGCTACCCGGGCGAAGCTGCCCAAGGGAATCCCGAAGGGCGCCCGCTGGCCGGGAACCGGAAGCGGAGGCAGATTCGGGGGTGCTCTTCTCCCGCCGCAAAGAAGCCTCGCCTACCGATCGGCGCGCCCCGCCGGACCGCCGCCGCGGGACGGAGCGGCGCAACGGCGACCGCCGCCACATGCTCGCGCTCGTCACCGTCGAGCGGCGCTCCGGCTCGGACCGGCGCAGGAACCCGGACCGCCGCGGCGACGAACGTCGCACCGGGCCAGAGCGCCGGGGGGAAGAGTCGGCGGCCGAGCACATCCGCAACGCCCTGCAGCTCATCGAGCACGTGGCCGACTCGCACCAGCTGGACGACGAGCACCGTCGCGATCTGGACGCGGCGCTGTTCCGGCTGCGGTTCGCGCTCGACCGGCTGGAGCCGCGCGCGGGGGGCGTTTGGGGGGGCAACCGGTAAGACGGGGGGTTGCACGGCGGGGTAGTGCGCCCGGGAGGATTCGAACCTCCGACCAACAGCTTAGAAGGCTGCTGCTCTATCCACCTGAGCTACGGGCGCCAGAACAACTTAGTTGCCGTAGCAACGGCAACCGAGCGTACGGCAAACATCCGCTTGCCGGCCTTCAAGGTCAACCGCTCGACCGGATACTCGACCACCTTGGCTCGATGGCACACCGGGCCTAGGTGCCCGTAGACGCGCCGCACGAGGGCATCACCCTAGTGCCAGCCCGGTGGTGCAGTCCATCGGGACGTGGGAACGCTACGACCTCATCGCGCTGGCGAATCGGATCAACGCCGGGCGCTAGAGTTCGGCACGCGGAAGCGCGGCGATCCGCCGGCCTTCAGCGATCCGCTCGCGTTGGGTCAGGTCGATGGGAAGGTCGTCGTCGACACGACCGGCGCGGCGCTGGGCCTCGGGATCGTCGATCGCTTGCGGGAGATGCATTGGGACGTCGAGCAGTTCGACTTCGCCGGCAAGGCGCCCAGCGAGGAAGGCGCGCGGTTCGCAAACCTACGCGCGTGGTCCTACATGCAAGTGAAGCGGCTTGTCCGCGACCGGTCCGTGGCGTTGCTCAACGACCCGCTGTTACGCGAGGAAGCACTTGCGACCCGCTACACGATCAGCGGTCAGGGCGCCGTGCAGATCGGGCCGAAGAAGCAACTGCGCTCGCGGCTCGGCCGCTCGCCGGACCGGC
>DASPXE010000058.1:0-3651 GCA_035637455.1 Gemmatimonadales bacterium | reverse complement strand
AGACTATCCTAGGTCGGCGCCTCTTTCCCGAACCGGAACAGAAATGAGTGTGACGAACATGACGCGTGGTGCGTGGTGCGCAATGGTCGCGGGCGCGGTGGTCGCCATCGGCGGCTGCAAGAAAGGCAAGGCGAGCGGCGCGGCGGGGTTCGGTGGCGGCGCCCCCATGGGCATGCCGGTCGAGGTCGCGGTCGCCCGCAGCGACACGGTGCGGGACGAGATCGCCGCGACTGGGCAAATCGAGGCGGTGCAGTCGATCGACCTGCGTCCCGAGGTGGACGGGCGCATCGTCGAATTCCTCGTGCGCGAGGGCCAGGAGGTCGAGCAGGGGACGCCACTCTTTAAAGTGGACGACGCCCAGCTCAAGGCGCAGGTGGCCCAGCTCGAGGCGCAACGCGACCTCGCGCTGCAGGCCCTGGCCCGCGCCAAGGAGCTGGCGCAGCAGAATGCCTCCTCCGCCGCCGATCTCGAGAAGGCCGAGGCCGAAGCCCGGAGCGCGCAGGCACAGTACGACCTCCAGCGCATCCGGCTGGACCGCACCACGGTGCGTGCGCCGTTCGCCGGCGTCGTGGGACAGCGCTACGTGAGCGTGGGCGACTACGTCACCACCAGCACCAAGCTGGCGTCGCTCCACACCGTGAACCCGCAGCGCGCCGCGTTTCAGGTACCGGAGCGGTTCGCGCGAGACTTGAAGCCGGGGCAGCAGGTGTCGTTCCGGGTCGCCGCCATCGCGGGTCGCGACTTCACGGGACAGGTGGACTTCGTAGACCCGGTAGTGCAGCTCCCGGGCCGGACCATTCTGGTCAAGGCGCGCGTCCCCAATCCCGCCCGGCTGCTGCAGCCCGGAATGTTCATCGAAGCGCACCTGGTGACTGCCATGCGTCCCAAAGCGATCGTCATCCCCGAGGAGGCGGTGGTGCCGGCCGAGGGGACCAACGCCGTGTGGGTCGTGGTCGACGGGAAGGTCAATCGGCGCCAGGTGGACCTCGGCGTCCGCACGCCCGGGTTCGTCGAGGTGACGAAGGGCGTCAATGCGGGAGAACAGGTAGTGGTGGGTGGCCTCGAGCTGCTCGCGCCGGGCGCGCCGGTGATGGCGAGGGTCGTGGAGCGGAAGCCGCCCGCGACGGCCGACCCACAGCCGCGCTAGGCAAGCGACCGGAACGCGGCCGTCGCCACCTGGGGCGCGGCCTCGCGGGCGATCGCCTCGATCAACGCGGCCCGGGTCGTCTTCTTCTTGAGTCGCACTTCGTAGGTCAGCGTCGTCCGCCCATCCGTGCCGGAGGCTTGCTCGACCAACCGCCAGCGCTTCGTGAGCCGATCGAGCGCGCGCTCCACCATCCGCTGCGCGGTCGGGTCCGCGTCCACGAGCAGCTCGTCGTCGGCCGCGGGCGAGGCCGCGGCGATCGCGAACTCACCGGTGAAGCTGGGGCGTGGCTCGCCGGGGTAGGTGTCGCCCACGTTCAGGGTCCAGAGCGTGACCACCGAGACGTTATAGATGACCGTCATCACGAAGCAGAGCGCGAGCGCCTGCACACCCGCCGCGAGACCCACCCCCATAGCGACGAAGATGTAGACCGCGTCCTTGGTATCCTTGAGCGTGTTGCGAAACCGTACGGCCGCGGCGAGCCCCGCCAGGCTGAAGGCGAGTGCGAGGCTGTTCTGGACGACGGCCACGATCCCCGCGACGGCGACCGGCAGGAGGATCACCGTCTGCACGACCGATGGGTCGTACCCCTGGCGCTGCTTGGTGAGCATGTACACCCGCGCGACCGGGATCACGAGGGCCAGGGCGCCGACCATCGCGAGCGCGGTGCCGGTCGCCGGGGTCGGTCGCGCCGCCGCTGCTTCCCCCGTTGCCCCGCCTCCCTCTTCCAGCACCTTGCGCAGCTCCTTTGCGGTGATCCCCGGCGGTGGCCCTTCGAGCGAGATGGCGTGACGCACGGCGGGCACGTAGCGTCCCACGACCATCGTCCCCACCACGAGGAAGATGTAGTAGAGCAGGAGCCGGAGCAGCGAGCGATCGACTGGGTTGAGAGTCATAGCTGTGGCGTCAGCGCTGGCAGGTCCGCAGGAACTCACGCCTGACCAGGCCGGGGTCGTTGATGGTGCGGAAGAAGTCGTCGTAATAGCGCAGCGCCTGCTCCACCCGCTTCGGCTCCATTCCCGCTTGATTCCGGTACAGCGCGTAGATCGCGTCCTTGCGCTCGTTGAACCGGGCGAAGATCTCGGCGAACTGTTCCGGGGTGCGGCAGTACCCGCGAAACAGGCGCTGTCGCACCGTCGTGATGCCGAGGATCGGATCGGGTCGCGCGTACGGGGGGGAGATTACGCCGGACCAGTCGAAGTCGTACGATACGGGGAAGATCGTCCCGATCGAGTCCCGCACGAGTACGATGTTGTGTAGCCCCGCGACCGACCAGTCCGTGTTGGCGATCATGTACTCGAAGACCGTGAGCAGTCCCGTCTGATCGATGTCCGTCTCGGCCTGGGTGATCCCCTTCTGCGCGAGCACCTGCGCGTGATTGCGCCGCGCCATCCGGTCGTCGTCTTCGATGAAGAACGCGTATCGCGTCAGCGGCTCGCGCTTGCTCGCGGTGTCCGCGTAAGTCACGTGCGCGAGGCGCACCCGGAAGCTGAGATCGGTGAGGAGGTTGTAGACGCGGTAGATGAGGTATTCCTCGAGCAAGTAATGCTCGTAGCTCGGGCGGTCCACGCAGTGAGTAGCGAGCTTCAGGCTTCCGGTATGGCGGAATACCGTGGCGGTCGCCTGCTGCCGGTTGAAGTCGACCTTGATCGGCGGGAAGTCACAGATGGTGCTCTTCAGCCGGAAATGGCCCCGCGTGCGCAGCGTCACGGAGAGGGTGCCGGAGTCGGCGCCGGCGTTGAAGTAGGTGAGCACGCCGTCATGGGTGCGGTGGTCGGTACCGCGGTCCTTCGCGAGGGCCTTGAAGTCGGCCCTCAGGGTGAGCTGGAGCGGCTCGTCGGTCCCGAACAAGCCGTGGGCGGGGGGAGCCTGCTGTGGCGCCGCGCTGCGGAGGGCGCACGGCGTGAGGCACAACGCCACTAGCGCACGCCGAGCCACACGAGTCCAGGCGTACCGGTCCGATCCCACGCGGCGAACTTACGGGTCGCCGCCCGGTGCCGCCAGCGGCGCGTGCCGGAGGGGCGTTGGATCAGCGCAACAGCGCGCCGAGCGGCACGTCTCGGTCCGGATGCACCAGGACCACCTCCCCCTCGCCCACGATGACCCCGAGCGTCAACACCTCCGAGAAGAAGTCGGCGATCTGGCGCGGCGGGAAGTTCACCACCGCGAGCACGAGTTTCCCGAGCAGGTCCGCCTTCTGGTAGTGCTTCACGAGCTGCGCGCTCGAGCGCTTCACGCCCAGCGCACCGAAGTCGATCCGCAGCCGGTAGGCCGGCTTCTTGGCTTTCGGGAAGTCGTCGACGTGGACGATCCGGCCGACGCGGATGTCGACCTTGAGGAAGTCGTCGTAAGTGATCTCGGGCATTTCGGCACCTGCGTCGTGAATCGTTTCACAAATGCAGACGAGGCGGCAAGCTGGATCGGCGCGTCTGCAACTGTGTGGCTCCCGGCTGACAAGCCACTTCCCTTGAACGGCAATCGCCGTCTGTAACTGTTTGCCCCGCAAA
>DASPXE010000057.1:0-8263 GCA_035637455.1 Gemmatimonadales bacterium | reverse complement strand
TCAGCTCCCACGCGGCCGACAGGCCGGTGAGGCCGGCCCCCACGACGACGCACGTCATACCCACCCGCGCTCCGCCGCGGTGCGTCGCGCCAGGTCCGCGAGCGCCGCGACGAGCAGCGGATCGTCGTTCAGCGAGTCGGTACGCTCGAGACGGACGCCCAACCGCTCCGCGAGCCCGCGGTACGCGACGTCCACGTCGTACAGGACCTCGACATGATCGGACACGAATCCGATCGGCACGATGAGGAAGTTCTGCCGCGTGGCGGCGAGCTCGGTTATTACGGCGCCGGCGTCGGGGCCGAGCCACGGCTCGGGCGTCGCGCCCACGCTCTGGTACGCGAAGCGCCATTCGTCGACTCCCGCGAGCTTGGCCACGGCCGCCGCGCTCGTCTGCAACTCGTCAGGGTACGGATCTCCAGCCGCGAGGATCCGCTGGGGGAGGCTGTGCGCCGTGAACAGGATCTGCACCGCTTTCGGTGAGGGAAAGCGCTGCAGCGCCTGCTTGACGCGTTCGGCGACAGCCTCGAGGAACTTGGGGTGGTCGCCCCAGCTCCGCACCAGCGCCAGCTCGAGCCGCCCTTGGGCCGCTGCGAGCAGCTTCTGCTCGTAAGCCCCGACCGATAACGCCGAATAGTGCGGCGCGAGCGCGATCGCCACGACGCGCGTATGCCCGTCGGCGACGATGCGCTCGACCGTCTCCTGGATGAACGGATGCCAGTGGCGCATCCCCACGTAGACGGGCCAGGCGGGCCCGAGTACGTGACCGAGCGCCTGCGCTTGAGCGTCGGTCCGCTCCCGGATGGGTGAGCGGCCGCCGATGCGCGCGTAGCGCGACTTGATCTCCGCCACGAGCTCCGGAGCCGTCGGCCGACCGCCGCGCACGTCGCGCAGGTACGGCTCCACTTCGTCGAGGCTGCCGGGGCCGCCGTACGCCATCAGCAGGACGGCGACACCTTCAGCCGCCATGGACCCATTCCACGACCCTCTGTACCGCTTCGACCGGCGTCTCCGGCAGCACGCCGTGGCCGAGATTGAAGATGTGCCCGGCACGGCCCGCGGCGCGGTCGAGCACGTCGCGCACCCGCTTCTCGAGCTCCGGCAGCGGCGCGAGCAGCGCCACAGGATCGAGGTTCCCTTGGATCGCCCGACCGGAGCCGATCCGCTCCCAGGCGGCGTCGAGCGGCACGCGCCAGTCCACGCCGATTACGTCCCCCCCGGCGCGGGCGAAGTCCGCGAGCAACGTGGCCGTGTCGGTGCCGAAGTGGATCACCGGAACGCCGGACGCGCGCGCCAGCTCCAGCGCCCGCTGGCTGTGCGGGAACACGTACGCGGCGTAGTCCCCGGGCGAGAGGCAGCCGACCCAGCTGTCGAACAGCTGCAGGGCCCGCGCACCCGCACGCGCCTGGGCGGCGAGGTAGGCTCCCACCAGCTCCGCGAGCCGCACCATCAGCTCGTGCCAGGCCCGGGGCTCGGCGTACATGAAACGCTTGGTCAGCGTGAAACTGCGGGTCGCGCCGCCCTCGATCGCATAGCTCGCGAGGGTGAACGGAGCGCCGGCGAAGCCGATGAGCGGCACCTGGGGCGGGAGCGCTCGCGCCGCCAGTCGCACCGCCTCCATCACGTACGCGAGGTCGGCGACCGGGTTCACCCGCGGCAGCTCGAGGACCTGGGTCGCCTCACGGATGGGCCGGGTGATTTGCGGTCCTTCGCCCACCGCGAAGCTGAGGCCGAGACCGAGGGGCTCGAACGGCAACAGGATGTCGGCGAAGAGAATCGCGGCATCGACGCCCAGCCGCTCGACGGGCTGCAGGGTGACCCGCGCGGCGAGCTCGGGGGTGTGACACAGCTCGAGCAGCGAGTGCTTCTGGCGGAGGGCGCGGTACTCCGGCAGGTAGCGCCCCGCCTGCCGCATGAACCACACCGGCGTGACGTCGGTGCGCTCCGAGCGGCAGGCCTTCAGGAACCGGCAGTCGTCAGGCGCGGGGGGCAACCGTCGGCTCGCGCGCCTCGGCCGGCGCGATCAGGACGGTGTCCCCCTCGAGCTTCACCCGATAGGTCGCGATCGGCAGCGCGGGCGGGCCGGACAGCACCTGTCCCGTCTCGAGCGAGAAGACGCCCTCATGCCACGGACAGGTCACCGCGCAGCGCGCGGGATCAAGCGTCCCCTCGGACAGGCTGGCGCGCGCATGCGTGCAGCGGTTGGCGATCGCGTGCACCGTGCCGTTCACGTTGAACAACGCCACCGCTTCGCCCGCCGCGTACACTCGGCGGCCCGCACCGGGCGGGAGATCGGTCAGCGTGGCCACGGGCGTGTAGCCGTCGGCGCGCGCCGGACGCCGGGACAGGGCCTGCGCCGAGCCCGCCCCGCCCAGGGTGTCCAGCATGTCCCACAGCGACATCTGCACGCAGGTGAAGGTGGGGGTGTCGCGCAGCGTGTAGGAGGATGCCTTGCTCTCGCGCAGCTCCATCACGAGGTCGAGGAAATCCGCGGGAGTGTCGCCCTCGAACGCGACAATGAACTCCTGGTCGTCGAGCCCGTAGGAGTACGTCGTGTTCAGCCGGATGGACGGGTACTGGCGGCCGATCCGCACGTGCTCGTCCATCATCGCCTGGCGCTCGGGCCTGGGGAGCGCGTACCACGCCCGCGTTTTGGTGAACGGATACACGAACAGGTAGCGCGCATCGCTCGGCCGGATCTGGAGGCGCGACGGCTGACCCAGGTCGTCGGGGAACTCGTAGATCGAGCGCCGCGTCATCGCCAGGTAGCTGTACGGCAGCGTGAGGTAGGCGCCCAGGTCGGTGCGGTTGAGCGCCGTCTGCAGCGCCACCAGCGAGTCCAGGTCTTCGGCCACCTGCCACAGCAGGAAGTCGCAGTCGCCGCGGATGCCGACGAGTCCGTACGGCCGCAGCAGCAGGTGTCCGTTGAAGCTCTCGATGGTTTCGCCGAACTCGATCTTCGAGCCCGCCTGGCGCTCGGCGGAGAGCCGGCGCCACGCGTTGTCGAGCTTGTAGAAGGCGAAGCGGACGACCTGGCGGCGCTCGGGGGTCTTCTCAGCCATGGAGGAGAATCTAACGCGGAACGCGGAAGTGGGAACGCGGAACGTCAGGCCGGCCCGTCTGTTCCGCGTTCCGCGCTCCGCGTTGGTCCTTCCAAATCTTCCGGAGGACGAGCCCGCCAATCGTCCCGAAGATCAGTACCGGGGTCACGGCAATCAGCACCGCGGCCCAGAAGTAGACGAGGTCTAACCGGGGATCATCCCCGTGCAGGAGCAGGAGCCCAGCGAGCGTCATCGACCGAGGAAGCGCTTCAGGTGGCGCAGGTAGTACGTGAGCGCGACCGTGGCCACGGCGAAGAACAGCGAGAGGGCCAGGGTCCCCGCGCTCCCCGACTCGCGCCAGCTCCACCCGGCCCAGGCCGTGAACCCCGCACAAAACGCGATGGCGGTCGTGATCAGCAGGCGATGGAACGGGATCATGCTACGCGACCACCTTGTCCAGCACCATCAGCGTGAGCAGTACGGGCAGGTACACGATCGAGACGAGGAACACGCGCCAGGCGCGCGGGGTGGTGACGGCGCGGGTCATCGCGATCGACGCACCCGCGTAGGCCAGTCCGAGCGCCAGCGCGCCGAAGAAGTACACTCCGCCCGTCACACCCAACAGCGTCGGCAGCAGGCTCACTGGCAGGAGCGCCGTGGCATAGAGCAGCACCATCCGGCCCGTGTGACGCCCATCGGCGTCCCCGACCGACAGCATGGCGAGCCCGCCGCGGCGATAGTCCTCACGGTAGATCCAGGCGAGCGCGAGGAAATGCGGCAGCTGCCACAGGAACAGGATCCAGAACAGCGCGGCAACGGCAGGCCCGAGATCGCCGCCGGCGGCGGTCCAGCCGCCCACGATCGGCAGGGCGCCCGGTACCGCCCCGATCAGCGTGTTGAGCGTCGTGGTGCGCTTGAGCGGTGTGTACAGCAGCACGTAGCTCGCCAGGGTGAGCGCGGCCAGTCCGGCGGTGAGCACGTTGACGGCCAGCGCCAGGTAGGCGACGCCGACGAGCGAAATGACGCCCGCGAACGCGGCAGCGGCTCGTGGCGTGACGCGCCCCGACGGCAGGGGGCGACCCTGAGTGCGGTGCATCCGCGCGTCCACATCGCGCTCGCGCCACTGGTTGAAGGCGTTCGTCCCGGCCGCGACCAGCGCGACGCCGACCAGGGTGTGCAGCAGGAGCCACACGTCCACCCCGCGACCCGAGCCGAGGTAGAACCCGGCTGCGGCGGTAAGCACCACCAACTGCGTGATGCGCGGCTTGGTGAGCTCGAGTAACGCTACCAGATGTGCTCCGACATCGCGGCGAACATGAAGATCAGGGCGAGCGGCACCGGAATGATCGCCAGGATCCGCAGGTTCCACTTTTCGAACTTCAGGTGCATGAAGAAGAGCGCCACCAGCAAGGCCTTCCAGACGGCCAACGCCAGCAGCAGCAGCAGCTTCAAGTTCCGCGAGATCGGCAGCTCGAAGGCGAGCGCCAGCTCGGCGGCGGTGAGGACCGCCAGGTACACCCAGATCAGGATGTAATTGGGACGCTTGTGCGCGGTCTCCATAGGTCCTCAGATGAGGTAGACGATGGTGAACAGGATGATCCACACCAAGTCGACGAAGTGCCAGTACAAGCCGACCGTCTCGATCCCGCGATAGTCCTGCCGCGAGTATTTCCCGGGCAGCACCTTCCGGAAGTAGAGATACAGCATCGAGACGACGCCGCACGTCACGTGAAAGCCGTGGAACCCTGTCATCGTGAAGAACGTGGAGCCGTACAGGCCCGACGTGGCTGCCGGGAGCGTGCCCTTCGCGACCATCTCGGCGAGCTCGCTGCCTTCACGAATCCCGGCCGGGGTGAAGCCCCGCTCCACCAGATGGATGTACTCGAACACCTGAATTCCCACGAACGTCGCCCCGCCCAGGATCGTGAGCCCCAGCCACAGGCGCAGTCCCTTCTGGTCGCCGTCCGCGATCGCCGCGTACGCCTTGACCATCGAGACGGACGAGCAGATCAGCAGGAACGTGTTGAAGGCGGTGATGGGAATGTTGAGGACGACGCCGGGCCGCGCCCACTCGCCCGGCGCGCCGAAGCGGAGGATCACGTACGAGCCGATCAGGGCGGAGAAGAACATCACCTCCGACGCGAGGAACACCCACATCCCCAGCTTGTGGTTGTAGACGTCGAGCCCCCGCTCGGCGGGGTACGGCGCCCGCATCACATCGACGGTGGCGCTGGCGTGCGTCATCGGTCGTCCCCCTAGTGGGCCGCGGCCGGCGCACTGGCCGGCGCACGGTCGGTGGGCAGCTTCCGGTTCTGCGGCAGGTAATCCTCGGCCACCTGCGGCGAGCTGAACTCGTACGGCCCGCGGTACACGGTCGGCACCGTCTCCCAGTTGCCGTGCGGGGCGGGCGACGGCAGCGACCACTCGAGCCCGTTGTCCCGCCAGGGGTTCAAGTCCGCCTTCTTCCCCTTGAACAGGCTGTACCAGAAGTTTACGAAGAAGATCAGCTGCGTCGCGAACAGCAGGAACGCGCTGATCGAGATGAACACGTTCATCGGCTGCATTGGCTTCAAGAAATCGTACTGCGTCGGATCGTAGATCCGCCGCATCGCCCCCGCCATCCCGAGGATGTGCATCGGGAAGAAGGTGCAATTGTAGAACACGAACGTGAGCCAGAAGTGCACCTTGCCCCACGGCTCGCTCATCAGCCGGCCGAACATCTTCGGGAACCAGTAGGTGATCGCGCCGAACAGCGCGAACAGGCTGCCGCCGAACAGCACGTAATGCAGGTGCGCCACGATGAAGTAGGTGTCGTGGATGAACATGTCCACCGGCGTCGCGGCCATGTAGATCCCCGACAACCCGCCGATCACGAACATGGCCACGAACGCCGTGGCGTTGAGCATCGGCACGTGAAACTGCAGGTTGCCCCGCCACATCGTGCCCATCCAGTTGAACACCTTCACCGCCGACGGCACGGCGATGATCAAGGTCGACACCATGAACGAGGACCCGAGCGTGGGGTTCATCCCGCTCACGAACATGTGGTGGCCCCACACGATCCAGCCGAGAAACCCGATCGCGACGATCGCGAACACCATCGAGTGATAGCCGAAGATCGGCTTGCGGCTGCCGTTCGCGATGATATCCGAGACCATGCCCATGGCGGGCAGAATGAGGATGTAGACCTCGGGGTGCCCGAAGAACCAGAAGAGGTGCTGCCACAACAGCGCCTGACCGCCCGACGTGGTGTCGAAGAAGTGCGTGTTCAGCACCTGGTCGAACAGCAGCATGATCGCCGCCCCGGAGAGCACCGGCAGCGCCAGCAGCCCGAGGATCGCCGTGATGAACAGCGACCACACCGACAATGGCAGCCGGAACCAGGTCATCCCCGGTGCACGGTTGTTGATCACCGTCGTGATGTAGTTCAGCGACCCGAGGATCGACGACAAGCCCAGCAGGATGATGGACACCGACCAGAGCTCCTGGCCGAGCGACGCGCCGGAATAGTCGTGGCGGGCGGAGAGAGGCACGTACATCGTCCAGCCGGCGCGCGCTGCCCCGTCCGGTACGAACAAGCTCGCGAACATCACGAGTCCGGCAGCGAAGGCGAGCCAGAACGACGCCATGTTGATCCGCGGGAACGCCATGTCGTGCGTCCCGATCTTGAGCGGGATCAGGAAGTTGGCGTACACGCCCACGAGCAGCGGCATGATCGCGAAGAACACCATGAACGTGCCGTGCATCGTGACGAGCTGGATGTAGTACTCGGGCAGGATCACCCCACCGGGCGCCATCGTGTCGGGCAGGATCCCGCCGCCCGGCATCGGCTGCCCCGGGAAGGCGAGCTGCCACCGCATCTGCATCGCGAGCACGCCGCCCAGCAGCAGAAAGAAGAGGCTGACGAATAGGAACTGGATCCCGATGATCTTATGGTCGGTCGAGAAGATGTACTTCCGGACGAAGCTCCGGTCGTCGTGATGCGCGTGGGGGACGCGCGCCGTCGCGGCAACGCTGGTCATTGCTTTGCCTCCTGAGCAGCCTGCTTCATCCAGGCGTCGTACTCCTCGGGCGTATGCACGAACACCTGCGCCCGCATGCGGTAGTGGCCCAGCCCGCACAGCTGGGAGCAGCCCAGCTCGAACGTGCCGGGGACGGTGGGCTGGAACCAGGCCTTGATGTCCATGCCGGGCACGACGTCCTGCCGCACGCGGAACTGGGGCACGTAGAACGAATGGATGACGTCTTCCGAGGACAGGGCGACGACGATCGGCCGGCCGACGGGCAGGTGCAGCTGGTTACGCACCGTGAAATCGTCCGCGGTGCCAAGCTTCCCGTCGGCGCCGGGATAGGTCACCTGCCACTCGAACTGTTTGGCGTGGATCGCGATCGGGTAGGCGTTCGCCGGCACGCTGTTGCGCCCTTTGATCTGCACCCAATAGTGGTTCGAGACGAGGCCCAGCGCCACCATGGTCACCGCCGGGATCGTGGTCCAGATCACCTCCGCGCGGGTATTGCCGTGCGTGTAGAAGGCCTTCCGCCCCGGCCCCCGGTATTTCACGATGAACCAGATGAGCCCCGCCTCGACGAGCACGAACGCGATCCCCGTGATGATGAGAATCGCGATGAACAGCCCGTCGATCGGCCCCGCGAACGTCGAGCCCTGCTGCGGCAGCCACCATCGCATGGCGTGGCCTCCTGTCGTTCAGTTCACTTCGCTGCGAAGGTGAAGTCCTGCGTCTTCGTCTCGCTCCCGGCCACCGTCACGGTGGCCGTCTGCGTCCCGTACTTCTCGTGCCAGCCCTCGATCGTGTACGTCCCCGGTGGCAATCCCTTGATCGAGAAGTTGCCGTCCGCGCCGCTCACCGCATAGAACGGGTGCGGCAGGACGCCGAGCCACGCATGCATCCAGCCGTGCACGTTGCACTCGAGCGGCACCATCACCTCGGGGGCCGTGAACGTGCGCGTCGAGGTCATGGTGGTCGGCTGACTGATGTTGAAGGGGCGGTTCTTGGTTCCCTTCGCCTTGATGTTGTGCAGGATGCCGTCGGAGTTCTTGATCTCCAGGTTCTGACCCACCAACGTGCCCAGCACGTGCGGATGGTAGCGACACCCGTCCTGGTCGAGCGTCACCGCTCCCGCCGGGGCGGGGGCCTTGTAGGTCGCCGGCAGGCCCGCCTTCACGTACACAAAGACGTTCGCGAGCGTGCCGTTCGGGTTGACGA
>DASPXE010000056.1:0-7938 GCA_035637455.1 Gemmatimonadales bacterium | reverse complement strand
GGCGCCTAACGGATCGCGCTTAAGCTGCGGGCGCAATGCCAGGAGGCGCAAGGAGTTGGAGCCGCAGACAAAGAGGCTAGCCGGCGAGGGAACGCAATTCTTCCCACCCGAGCGCCCGCCAGCTTCAAGCGCATGTTAGGCGGCGCCCCTTACGCGTCACAGGCACGCGCCCAGATGGAGGAGCAGAAGCACGAAGGCAAGGAAGCCTGCTGCGCTTCGTACGGCGTGGAGGCGATTCCATTTGTTGAGCAGTGCAGCAGCTTTCGTGGAATCAACGTCGAGGTCGGCGTCGGACAGTTGCTTGTTTGTAGGGAAGATGACAGTGAGTGTGAACGGAACGACGAGGCCGATTAGCAGACCGCCAACCAGGACCTGGGTGCCGCGACCTTGAAGCCAGGCGCCGACCGCCGAGAGGAAGCCCAGGACGGCGAGGCTCGCCTGCATCACCGTACCGCGGCGATAGCTCGGACGCCACTACTTGACCGCGGCGGCCGTGCCAGGTTCGAGACGAGCAGGATGTTCGACCAGGTTGACGTAGATCGCGGCACCAGTGAAGAGACCGGTGCAGAGCGTAGCGATCAGCTCGAGGAGCATGAGAGTAGTGGAGTACGACGTTGGAATGCGATCGGCGCCGCCTAACGGATCGCGCTTAAGCTGCGGGGCGTGCTGGCGGGCGCAAGGAGCTTTGGCGCTGCACCGTGAACGCCGCTGGCGCACAAACGGACGCTTCCTTGGAAAGCAGGCCCCGCCAGCTTCAAGCGCATGTTAGGCGGCGCTGGACTGAGATCCTCAAGAGGAGACGAGTAGCCCCTCAAAACCGAATGCCAAACGTCAGTGGCGTCGACACAAGGCTGTGGCCGCTGTGGATGTGCAACCTGGCCTCCGCGAAGGCCTCGATGTTGCGCATGGGAAAGCGGAGCCCGACGCCGGGGACAAGCCAACCATTGTGCCCCACCGATTGAAACCTCGTTCCGTTGTCGTAGCGGCTCTCAACGGACCACCGGTATATAGCCAGCCCGCCGATGACGTAGGGCCGGATGCTAGACCGGGTCAGATCGAAGGTCAGGTCGACGTTGGCGGCGACGCTGCGAGCGTCGGACCTGTGGTAGAAATCGGAGAAGCCGCCGTAGAACGAGGCGTCGTATTCGCGCTGGCGTTCATAGTAGGCGAGACCTAGCCGGAGGCCTAGCCGGCTAAACTGTCGCGCGTAACCAGCTTGGAGCGAGAGTCCAAGGGCTGGCCCATACCCGGGCTCGTGCCAAAGACGGGCCAGTTCCACACCCCCGGCGACATAGAATCCGGAGCTAGACTGGTGCACGACCGTGTCGGTCTGTTCCTGCGCACTGATTGGGTAAGGGAGCGCGACGAGCGCGACGAGCAGAGGGGTGAACCGCATGAGGCCTCCGAGGATGGATCGCCTCCGTCTGTATACCCGTTCCACGCTTCAACAGCATAGGGGTTGCGGTTACTTCGGTGCCGCCTAACGGTTCGCGCCTAAGCTGCTGCGGCGCGCTGAAAAGAGATTCATTCCCTAATCTACGCGCGCCGCCAGCTTCAGGCGCTGGTTAGGCGGCACGCTCACGCCTGCCCACGCCGAGCCAAGGCATGCCGCGGTAGGAATCCGCCACCACCCAAGCGCAGGCCGTCAACGCCCAAGAGACGACGAACTCGCTCCAATCCGAGGCGCTGGGTCCTGCTGCCACGATGGGTACCCACACCAGCAGCGTGAACATGCCCAGCTGCAACGCCGAGAGCATGGCTGCCAGGCGTGCATACACCCCGATGAGCACCGCTAAACCCGCAGCGATGAAGGTACAACCAAAGAAGTACGCCCAGGCCAAATGCCATGGCAGCCAACCAGGCACCATCGATGTGGTTCTCTCGATATAGGTGAAATGAGCTATGCCGAAAGGGATCAAGGCCAGGCCGTAGAGTGCCCCCGCGATGCGGAGCCCGGTGTCGCCGGTGGCGAAACCGAGGCGCTGCCCGTCACAGTCGCCGGCGAACCAGACGTACAGACCCCAGGCGGCCGCCACCATCACCGCGGTCTTACAGGCTGCCCAAGTAAGCTGCATCCCGGGATCGAGGAAGAGCTGGGGCACATCCAGCAGCAGTAGCCAAGCGAGGAGAAAGCTGAGCAGCACGCGGGAAGCGACGGCGGCAGCGCGCTGCCAGAGTAGCCCGATGCCGGAAACCAGAGGGACGATGGCGGAGAGATAGACCAGTACATCGCGCGCGGGCACAGCTTTGGGCACGGGCAGCCATATCGGGGTGAAATCGCTTTTGATCAGGCCCAATATTCCGAGGGTGATCATCGTCGCAGCAAAGACCGCATGACCCCAGCTTGCGACGCGCATGGCCCTTTCCCCAGTGCTACTCCAATTCATCGATCCCCTTGCTGCATATTCAACCACGACCTAGCAGCTTCTGAGTCTCGCGCGGTGCGGCTGCGGGGCTGGTGTTCTCATGATCGAGATGATGACGGCTCGCTTGAGGCGTGAGTATGGCGCTCTGAAGGGTGATGGAGAGGCAATGGCGGTCCGAGTGCCGCCTAACGGATCGCGCTTAAGCTGCGGGCGACCCCTCCGCCGGCGCAAGGCCGTGGGACGACAGTCCGTGCCCGTCAGGGGCACAACACTCCGCTTCCCTTAGAGCGATCACCGCCCGCCAGCTTCAAGCGCTTGTTAGGCCGCCTGCGCAAGAACAGACAATCATTCGGGCTGCGCGTTGTACATGCGCAGGACCTCGGTCCGTACGTCCTCGTAGCCGATGCCGTGCCGAGCCAGCACCTGCCCGGGCCCCCCCGCCTCGTCGCGGAGGAATGCAAGGAGGAGATGTTCGCAACTGTAATGCTCAGTGCCGAGTGCGCGGGCCTCGATCCTCGCCTGGTCGATGAAATGCTCGTCGCTGCGAGTCCAGGAGCGCTC
The DNA here is from genome assembly GCA_035637455.1 of Gemmatimonadales bacterium. Taxonomy (GTDB): domain Bacteria; phylum Gemmatimonadota; class Gemmatimonadetes; order Gemmatimonadales; family GWC2-71-9; genus 20CM-4-69-16. The sequence continues at coordinate 5,011 of DASPXE010000056.1, read as the reverse complement.
CCGTAGCGGAGCGCGCGGCGTTCCCGGTGCGGCAGGAGCGCCTCAAGCTCGCGTTCGAAGACGTCTAGCGGCACACCGCGATTGAAGAGCGCCCCGACCGCGACGTTGGGACCTTTGCGGACCAGGCCGAGAGCCATGTGCACGGGTGTAACGTCGTCATGTCCTAGCTCATCGACCAGATCGTGCGCTAACGCGAAGACCTCGCTCGCGCGGGTCGTCAGCCAGGGGCGTCTAGGCATGGACATGAACACCCCGATTCTTGTGGAGGCCGCCTAACGGATCGCGCTTAAGCTGCGGGCGACCCGCCCGCCGGCGCAAGCGTAGTGGACGAACGTCCCGTGCCCGCCAGGGCACGACCCAACGGCTTTCCTTTAGAACGAGAGCGCCCGCCAGCTTCAAGCGCTTGTTAGGCGGCTGGCCTTTCAGCGCGCCCGTCGCGTTCTCGAGCGTCGGGCCGTCCTCCGCGCCCCCTTCCGTAGACTCATCGGCTTCGGCCGCGCGTGCCGCGGCTGGTATACACCAAGTTTCCCGCCACCCGGCAAGGTCACCTGCGTGAGCAAACCCCACCCCTCGTCGCGTACCGGCCCGCAGGCGACGCCCCGCTTCCGCATCTCCGTGACGAAGCCGTCGATATCGTCAGACATCAAGAAGAACTCGTGCACGTCGTTCGTCTCGGATGGATGGACGGCCAGTTCGGCCGGCGGCAACCCAAAGATCAACCAGCCGTCGCCCACATCGACATGCGGGAGCTGGAACACCTCGCGCAACAGGGCGCGGTCGGCCTCGGGGCTCTTACTGTAGATGATCGAATGCGCGCCGATAATCATGCTCTAGCCAGCCGCCTAACGGATCGCGCTTAAGCTGCGGGCGACCCGCCCGGTGGCGCAAGGGCACGGGACGGAGTCCGTGCCCCGCCAGGGGCACAACACTCCGCTTCCCTTAAGGCGATCACCGCCCGCCAGCTTCCAGCGCTTGTTAGGCAGCGCCCCGCCTACACCTTCAGGCGCGCGGCCACCCGACCGGGGATTCAGGAAAGGGGTAGATAGCGCTCGTCGGGGCCTTGCCCGGAGGGCAAGTCTGCCGGATCGAGCAACCAAGCGCTGCACCGGCATTGGCCGGTTTCGCACACCACCACTTCCGTAGGCACCCTATCATCCGAACCCCCGACCAAAGGGGTGCCGCACTGCGGACAATACAACCCGAGGCGCCGAAGCAATGGGCCTTCGCCGATCGCGAGAGCCAAGAACGACCCGAACGCCCCTACTGCTGCCGCGAGTACCGTTGCGGCGCGCGTGGCGTGCGAAAGCCCCGGCACCGCCAAGAGGCCGAGGCTCACGAAACTGAAGGCGATCATGGCGCCGATCGCCTTCGAGTGGAAGCGCTGCACAATCGCGACCTTCGCGGCGAAGTCCGCACCCCGAAAGGGGACAGGACCGACCGATCCCGACGGGGGGCGGGGACGTGGGGGGGCGTGAGCCGCTGCTCGGACCCTGCGTCGCGTCCGCCAAGCCCAGATGACGGCTCCGATGCTGAGCGCGACAGCAAACCAATACCGCTCGAGGAAGGTCTGCAATGCTCCATCCGGACAACGGAGCACAGGGTTGCTCTGTGCCCCTGCACCTGTTTAGCGGTGCGCGGTGCGCTGCCTAACGGATCGCGCTTAAGCTGCGGGCGACCCCCGCGCCGGCGCAAGAGTAGTGGACGCCAGTCCGTGCCCGCCAGGGCACAACACTCGGCTTCCCCTAGAGCGATCACCGCCCGCCAGCTTCAAGCGCTTGTTAGGCGGCATGTTAACACGGCTCCATAGCCGCCGATGCAACCCGCCAACTGGCATCCTTGCGTGTCAGGTGGGTTTGGTAGCATCCAGGCACTGCCGTGGCGTAATCGAGTACCACCGTGTCGCCATTCCGCATTCCCCATCTAAGTCGCATCGACTGCCGCAACCGCTCTAGCGTGGGCGGCGATGTCGCGAGGATCTGGGTGACTAGTGTGGAGTCAATCGCAGCACCGCGCAGGGCGGCGGTATCAGCGTGAGCGGCAGCAGTAAGGAACGCGTCCACCACCCGAGTGTAGGCGCGCCAGCGATAAACGGTGTTGTAGTATGCCACACCGCAGGTCGAGGCGATCAGCACCACGAGCGCAGCGGAAGCACGCCAGAGAAACGGGCGTAGGTTCACGAGGGTGGCAGGCCGCCTTGTATATCGCCTCTTCCCTAAACTGTGATCAAGTTGAGGTGGGCGATAGCCCGCTCCGCTGGCGGGCGTGGCGCCGCTGGCCCGCGACAGCGGCACACTCCGGGGCAGACGGATGGTGTGGGGCGGCCGGGCTGGGGTGCGCACCGCGCTCTATCTGGCGGCGCTCTGTGGCCGGCGCTGGAATCCGCAGCTGCGGGTCTTCTACGAGCGGCTGATCGCTGCCGGAAAGCCGAACAAGGTGGCGCTCATCGCCTGCGCGCGGAAGCTCCTGACGATCCTCAACGCGATGCTCCGGGACAACACCCGCTGGAGAGCTCCAGCGCTAGTCATGCAACACAGTTGCTAACGGATCGCGCTTAAGCTGCGGGCGACGCGCAAGCCGGCGCAAGGCCGTTGGACGACAGTCCGTGCCCGCCAGGGGCACAACACTCCGCTTCCCTCAAAACGATCACCGCCCGCCAGCTTCAAGCGCTTGTTAGGTGGCGCGGCCTGTATTACATTGTCTGACATGAAGAGCTCAGCCCTCACGATCCGCTTGGATCCGGACCTGAACCGCCAACTCGCCCGCCTCGCCAAGCGGACGGGGCGGAGCCGGAGCGATGTCGCGCGAGAAGCGCTGCGGCGGCAGCTGGCCATAGCGCAGTTCGAGGACCTACGGCGTCGCCTGATGCCCCTCGCCGAGGCGCGCGGCTATTTGACTGACGAGGACGTGTTCCGCGACGTGTCGTGAAGGTCTTCCTCGATACCAATGTCGTCGTCAGCGCGGTGGCAACCCGTGGCCTTTGCGCTGATCTGTTCCAGGCAATCCTCGCCGAGCATGAGTTGGTGCTCGGCGAGACTGTTTTGGGCGAGGTACGAAGGGTGCTGACTCGGAAGATGCGGGTCCCACGAGACACGATCCAAGAACTCGAAACGTACCTGCGCGACCACGCCACAGTGGTGAAGGCGGCCGCGAAGCAACGCATCACGGGGCTCGATGCGGCCGATGCTGCCGTAGTAGCCGAAGCTATGGCCGGGGACGCGGACGTATTGGTCAGTGGTGACCAGGACCTGTTGAGCCTCGCAGCTCCACCGGTCTCGATCGTGTCGCCACGGGGCCTGTGGGAGGCGCTACGCCGCGCCACCTAACGAATTGCGCCTAAGCTGCGGCGCCACACTTTCATGTTCACAAACGCAATTCTACAACAGATGACGGGCGCCGTCAGCTTCAGGCGCGTGTTAGGCGGCGGACACTAGTAGCACGTCGGATCGCCTTCGCAGAAGCTCAGACGGGTCGGCGTCGACCCGACGAAAATACCGCACCTTTTAGGAGTGCCCGCGTTAGTGATTGTTGCAGTCCAGCCATCTGGCGTCAGGGTGATGCGAGGCGCTGCGATGCCTGCCGACGTGGTGTACTGTAGACCGCCCCGGCCGACTTCGGCGGTGTAGTGCTGTGAATCCGCCCAAAACGCTTCCTCAGCGGTAACGAGGCGTCGGAGGTCAGTCTTCATCGAAGCGACAAGCATCCTTTCTCGCACGCTGGCGGACGGGTTCTCGGGTGCGTTCGCAGAAGGCGGCGCGTTTCGTTCTGCCCGCTTGAGCACCGACGCGCGCAAGAAAACCACACGCTCTGCCGTCATCTTTGTGAGTTCCGGGACGACTCTCAATCCCGGGCGCAAATCGTGTGGAACGCTGGAGCACAATAGGCTACGCAGCGCCTCCCGCTTATCGAGCCACTCGCTCTGAGCACGTTGAAGCGCCCCCTCGCGCGACCGATCCGCGAGTGACGCGAGGGCGTTCGCGAAGACGACGGTGAGTTCAGAGTCGACTTGAGCGTAGACGGCCGCCAGGCAGTCGAGCCTTTCGCCTTCGCTCATTCACTCCGTGCATGGCACTCCTTGTGCCTTCAAGCCCGGGTGCAGCCGGGGGATCGCAGCAATCGCGGAAGCTCCGAGGAGCCCTAGAGCAGCACAGAGTGTGGTGCGCATTGAGACCCTCCAGGGCGCGACTGAGGTTGTCAATTGGGGACCAAGTGGCTGGAACTGATATAGAGACGGTGTTTCACTGAATCGACAGAAAGGAGGATTCGATTCCCCTCCCCATCACGCCAGAGCACATCCCATTCCTCGAAACCCCCGCAAGAACTCGCCGACACGACCGGCGTCCTGGTCTCCACCGGCGTGAGACTCCCCAGCGCGTGCGTAATACGAGCCTTGTCAGCGCGAACAGTGGCGCTGCACTGGTCTCCAACGCCTCGAGGAAGAATCCGGATACCGGCGATCAGCCCAGGTTTATGTGAGAGTACGAAGAGATACCCCGAATCGGGGCCCTGAACGTAATTGAGTCGCTCGACAGTGCTGTCCGACAAGTCCTCGGTTGGCTTCCCAAAACGGGCCAAGATGGCCGCACGCGTTGTGCCCCACCGAAAGCCTGCGAAGCCTGCGATCTGATTCTGCGCCCACATCGCGCCGTTTGGAAAAACGAGTCCGACCAGTAGGAGAGCCAGCGAGCGATGAAGGACCACGTGGCGCCGCCTAACGGATCGCGCCTAAGCTGCGGGCGACTCGCCCACCGGCGCAAGGGTGTTGGACGACAGTCCGTGCCTAAGCGGCATCATCCCTCGACGGTGGTTCCACTGACACGCGTCTCCCCGACATGAGCGATGCCCCGAGTGTCGCAAGCAGTGAACCGCACAATGCACCGACCAGGCCCAGAACCGTGAAGAACGGTATCCGTGTGATCGCTGGAGCCGCCCCGCCATAGCTCGCGAGGGTGAATACGAAGCACAAGACGAACCCGTAAAGGGCGCCGGCGATGGCACCCTCTCCTCTGCTCGC
>DASPXE010000055.1:0-6657 GCA_035637455.1 Gemmatimonadales bacterium | reverse complement strand
TTTTCCCTTCGCGGACCGAGGGAGCCTGTCATCCTGAGCGCCGCAGGCGCGAAGGATCTGCTCCCAGCACCTCGTCCAGGATGCGGAGCGTCTTGTCCACCGTTGTCTCATCGTGCGCCAGCGACACGAAGTTGTACGCCGTCCGCTTGAACAGCACGCCGCGCGCGGCGCATCCACGCGCCACGTCGCGCGAGATGTGCTCCGCCGCGAAATGCAGGAAACACATCTCGGCGATCCCGCCGACGCCGGTCACGAGATCCCCGTGCTCACGGTGCACCCGATGCAGCCCGTGTAGCAGGTGCGTGCCGACACGGTGCAGATGCGCGCACACGCTTTCGCGATCCATGACGTCGAGCGTCGCCTTCGCCGCCGCGAGCGCCACGCCCTCCGTCGCGAGGGTCGACGAGATCCACGTGCGGGACACACCCGCCATGAGGTCCGTCCGACCCCCGACTGCCGCGAGGGGGAACCCGTTCGCGAGCGCTTTGCCGAGCACCATCAGGTCCGGCCGGACGCCGAACCGCTCGGCGGCGCCGCCGATCGCGAGCCGGAACGCCGTCTTGATCTCATCGAACACCAACACCGCGCCGACGCGCTGCGTCTCCGCCCGCAGCACCTCGAGCCACTCGCGCGTGGGCTCGACCACTACCACCGGTTCCACCACGACGACCGCCAGGCGGTCTCCCGCTTCGCGGATCAGGCGGCGTGTCCCTTCGGCGTCGTTGAACGGCAGCTCGGCGTACAGAGCGCGAGTCGAGGCGGGCACGCCGTCGGCTCGCTGGCACCAGTCGAGCCAGCCGTGGTAGCCGCAGCCGAGCGCCCGCTCGCGCCCGGTGGCAACGCGGGCGAGCCGCACCGCCGCAGCCACGGCTTCAGCGCCCGTCTTGAGAAACCGCACCCGCTCGATCCACGGGATGCGACGGCTCAGCGCCTCGGCGAGCTCTTCTTCCAGCACCGGGGGGAGCGGGCCCACGACGCCGGCCGCGATCGCCTGCTCGGCGGCGCGATTCACGTCCGGATGGCCGTAGCCGAGCGCCACCGCGCCAAGCGCCATGACGTAGTCCACGTACTCGCGGCCCCGGGCGTCCCACACGCGGCAGCCGGACGCGCGCACCATCCGCTCCGGGACGCCCGCGTCCTCCCCCGGCTCGGCGCCACCGAACAGGGCATCCGGCCGCTTACTACCGGTCGACGTGAATCCCGGAACGCGCCAGTCGCTCACCGTATTTCACCACCTCGATGGCCATCGCCCGCAGCAGCTTCGCCTCGCGCTGGTCGAGCGGGGTGCGGTGCATGATCTCGCGCACGGTTCGCATCACGCCTTCGGCCTGGCGCGTCTTGAAGAACTCGATCACCCGGAGCGTCGCCTCGACGTCCACAAACAGCCGCTCCAGGTCTTCCCCGGCCGCCGGCGGCGCCTCGCGGCGCGGCGTCTTGAAGGGCCGGGCGTCGTCGCCGCGCGCCAGCGCCAGCTCGTACAGCATCAGGACCACCGCGTGCCCGAGCTGCAGCGAGGCGTACGCGGGATTGGTCGGAATCGTGACGACGCGGTGGCACAGATCGAGCGCCTCGTTCGGCAGCCCCTTGTCCTCGCGTCCGAACAGCAGCGCCACGCGCCCCGCCTCAGCGTGCGCGAGGATCTCGGCCGCCGCCCGGCGCGGGCGCTGCGCGTTGCGCTTGGCGCTCCGCTCTCGCGCGGTGAATCCGACCACGTGCACGCAGTCGGCCAGCGCTCGCTCGAGCCGATCGTAGCGCGCTACGCGCGCCAGGACGTCCTGCGTCTGGTGCGCGATTCCCTCGATCCGATAGGCATCGTACTCGCGCGGATTGACGAGGCGCAGGTCCCGAAAGCCGAAGTTCTTCAGCGCCCGCACTACGTGCGCGATGTTGACGAGGTCTTGGGGCTCGTGCAGGACCACGACGACGCTCATGTCGCCGACGAAGAAAGTGCGGAATGCGGAGTGTGGAGTGCGGAGTGTAAAGATGGGCGTCGCAGGGCGAACGACCCTTCCTGGCGACTCCGCATTCCGCACTCCGCACTCCGCACTCTCATCATCCCACCAGCTCCAGCACGCCGAACCGCTCCGGCTCCTGCCGATCTCCCCGCAGCCACACCCATCCGTTGCCACCGCTCCAGACGAGCTGTCCCGCGCGCCGCTCGCGGCCGGGGAGCATCTCGTTAATGATAAGGTCGAACCCGATCTGGCCGCCGACGTGGGCGCGATGCCATTCCGGCCACGTGACCGCGAGGGTAATGCGGTAGCCCTGCTCGGTGCGCCGCCAGGCGCCGTGGACCGAACCGGGCGCTCCCGGCCACGCTCCCGCACCGCGCACGCGCACGCCGCCTCCGTCTCGCTGCCCCCCTCCCCCTCCCCCTCCCCCCTCGGGCACTACCAGAAAGCCGGCGACGTCGCCGCCTTCCAGGTCGCGGAGGTAGAACTGGACGCCATCCGAGCGGATGTCGTCAGGCTCGTTATCGAGCCGCAGCGGCGGCGCAGTGGCGGCGCGGAAGCACAAGTCGGGCTTCGTCACCTCGACCGTGAGGTAGAGCGCCTCGTCATCCCAACCGACGTGAGCGATCGCGGAAAAGTCCTCGGGCCCGGAGTACGGCTCCTCGCTGCGGCGATACTGGTCCTCGAGCTCGAGTCGCAGCGGCTCGCTGGTATCGAATCCGTCGCACGTGCCGTCGAGTGCAGGAGGCCGATCGACGCGCAACGCCGCCGCGACCGCCGGTTTGGGGGGATCGAGCTCGACCAGTGGTTGAAACGGGGGCTCGGGATCCCGCGCTCCGGCGAGTCGTACGCGCGTCGCAGCAGCGGTGATCTCCCAGCCCGGCGGGGACGGCGAGTGGCGGTCCACCCCGCTCGTCGTCTCGACCTCGATGACCCCCCCTTTCACCCGTACGCCGCGCACCAGCGCGGCTGCGCCGATTGGCTCGAGCACCGTCACGAACCGGACGCTGCGCCCGCGCGCGCGCAGCAGGTAGAACGGTGCGCGCGTGCCGCTCCCCGGCAACCCCGGCCCCTCGGCGCGGAGCAGCTCTCCTTCTAACAGAAAGAGCGCCGTCAGCGGTCGGCTATCGGCTGTCAGCTCGAGGGTTATCGGTCCCTTCGTCTCGGGAGCGAAGTGCTGCACCCGCGACGTGAACTCGTCCTGCAACTCCGCGTCCTCCCACCGTCCCCGCGTCACCACGTCGCCGCGCCCCTGGAAGTGCCACGGCAACTCCAGGAGATGCTCCTCGCGACTCGCCAGCTCGACGATGTCGAGCACGTACGCCGGGCCCGCCACCACCGTGCGGGTGACGTCGCCGTTGCGGCCGCGCGTCCAGGACCAGTCGCCTGGCGCGTCGAACGTCTCACACATGGCGTTTCCCCCCCCAGACGCGCCGTCCAGCCGCGGCGCGTTGTGCGCCAGTGTAGAGCGGTACCAGAAGAGATCGCGCGCCACGTACGACCCGGTGCCGAAGTCGGGGAGCCAATGCACCCCGTCGCCGTGGAGCGTCAGGTGGAGCCGGTCGGGGTGCCCGTGCCCGCCGCCGAGTGGACCGCACTCGAGGCTCACGTAGCGCTCGCCCGCACGCAGCACCGCAAGGCCCTGCGCCTCGAGCAGCACGCTGCCGGGGACCCAGGGCGGCGCGTCGCTCGGGAGTTGGGACTCCATGAATAGAAGCGCCCACCAAGAAAGGCTACGGCGGGAGACCGGAGACGGGAGCAGGTCGCTCGGCGCGTCGTGCAGGTACGACTCAAACAGCTCCGGCTTCGGCGGCGGCGCCTGGTACAGCGCGAGGAGCCAGCTTTCGAGCTCCCGGTTCCCGGTTCCCGTTTCTCGTTTCCCGATATTCGCGAGCCCCACCTCCCACAGTTCCAGATACATCGGTTGCGCCAGCGAGACCCCGAACCGGGAATCTTTTCTCGCCGGGAAGGTAAGATCCGGGAGCGCGGTGAGCGCGGGCGCGAGCAGCGCCGCCCGCATGCGCGCCGCCAGCTCGGGCTCCCCGCCCAAGTCGACGCCCGCCGCGCGCGCCCACGCGGCGCCGGTCAACAGCCCCCGCAGCGCGAACAGGTGGTAGTTTTCTCCCTCGTACCACATCCCGTCCCGCCCAAACCCGCGCATCAGGTGCGCGAGTAGCCCCGTCTCGCCTTCGATGGCGCGCTTGGCGAGATCCTCGTCCTCGAACCACACGGCGATCGCGGCCAGCGCGGCATCGTTCCACGTCTGGCGGTTCGAGAACCCCTCGTCGAACTCGCCGATCAGGTTCGCGGCCTCATCCGCCACCTGCCCGACCCCCTGCGCGGTCGCGTCGTCGAGCCGTCCAGCCGCCCGCAGCAGCACCGCGGTGGCCAGGTAGTTCAGGATCCAGATCGATTCCAGGTAGGTGGAGAAAAACAGCCGACTCGGGCCGAGCACGTTGTCCCGATTCGGATACGTCCAATAGCTCCGGGCATAAGCCCGCAGAAGCTCGGCTGCCCGCGCCCCCGCCGCATCGTTTCCCCCCAACGCCTGCAGCGCCGCGAGATGGGCGGCGCGCTCCGCCAGCCAGAGGTGCTGGAACCGTGCCCAGTGCCGGTCGTGCCGCTCGCCCGTCCACGGCTTGCCGCAGCGCGGGCAGCGGTGCTGGTTTGGGCTCCAAGGATCGAACACGAGCGCCGTGCCGTCGTCGGGGCAGATTCCGCCGTCGCTCGAGAGCAAGGCTTTGACCGGCGGGATGAGCGGCCGACGCTCGAGCAGGGGCGCGGCCCGTTCGGTGAGGCGCGCGAGCAGCGCCGTGAGATCAGGCGCATGCGCGATCTCCGCCCTTCTGGCCGCCAGCGTTTCCGCTGTCACCATGTGCGCACGCCCGCCGTGGCCCAACGCACGGGAAGCACGGTGGCCCCAGCGTCGCGCGCCGCTGCGATCGCGGGTCGCGCGTTCTCACCCGTAATGAAGAACATCGCTCCCCCTGCCCCAGCCCCGGCCGCTTTGCCACCGAGCGCCCCCGCATTCGCGAGCGCGCGCTCGAGCCGCGCCATTTCGGGTGTGCACATCTCGGAGTCGAGCAGTTGCTGGTGCCGCCAGTTCTCCCGCAGCAGCATTGCCATGCGCCCCACATCGGACGCGCGCAGCGCTTGCGCCATCGCTTCCGCCAGGTCTCGCATGGCCCGCAAGGCGCCCGTCACCTGGCGGTCGCCGCGCTCGTAAGCCGCCATCACGCGCGCAATCGTGGCGCCCGAGACACGCGAGCGGCCGGTGTAGCAGAGGACCGTCTGGCGCTCGAGCACGGCGGCGAACGCCGGGTCGAGGGTGATCGGCTCGATCCCGACGTCCGGATCGCGGAAGCTGAGGCGCTGAAACCCGCCCAGCGCGGCGGCGAACTGGTCCTGCTTGCCGCCGGGAATCTTCGCCTCGACGGTCTCTAGGTACCATCCCTGCTCGGCGATGTCCCGTTCGGACAGCCGCTCGCCGCGCGCGCAGGTGAGCGCCGCAACGAGCGCCACATCGAGCGCGCCCGAGCTGCCGAGCCCCGACCCGGGGGGCGCGTCGGATCGCGTGGTGAGGGTACAGCCGCTCTGCACGGGAAACATGCGCAGCGCCGCCTTGATCAGGTCGAGGCGCCCGTCGAGGACGAGGCCACGCGAGTCGGCACACTCGAGTTCCTGGCCGAGGTCCTCCGCCACGAGGCGGATCAGGGTGCCCCCGAGCTTCAGCTCGACGTGCGCCGAGAGGTCGATGCATCCGTTCACCACGACGCCCCCTTCGCGCGTGGAGAACGGCGGCACGTCGGTCCAGCCGCCCGCGAAGTCGAGCCGCGCCGGCGCCGTCGCCCGGAACGCAATGGGCAGCTCGCGCCGCCTCACGGCCCGATGCGCCACTGGGTGACGGCCGGCAGCTCTCCCCGCAGGTCCATCCGCACTCCCTGCACGCGGCGGTTCATCCCCTGCACACCCCGCCCATGATAAAGGAAGGCGACGGGGAGCGAATCGCGAAACCAGCGCTGGGCGGCGCTCGGGTCGGCCGGGGCGCGCATGCCGGCGAGGTCCGCGAGCTGGCCGAGATACCCCAATCCGAGATCGCCGGCCGTGCCGAGCACGGCGGCGGCGAAGTCGTGGCGCCGCGGGTTCACACGGTCGAGGAACGCGCTGAGCTCGAGCTGGCGGATCGAGGCGCGCACCCCCACGCTCGCGAGGCGCGCTTGAATCATCTGCTCGAGCGGCGCCTCGCCGCTCCCGACGGCGAGCAGCTCGAACGCGATCGTTCGCCCGCCGAGCAGCCGGCGCGCCGAGTCGGGATCGGTCGGGACCGGGCGTCCGGGAACGTAGCCGGGCACGTCCGGCGGCACGGGGCCGTCGGCGACCGTCCCGAAGCCATAGAGGTAGCCGTCCACGATCTCCCGGCGATCGAGCGCCAGCGCCACGGCGCGCCGTACCCGCGCGTCGTCGAACGGCGGCCGCCGCGTGTTGAATACGATACCGTCCGGAAAGATCAGCGGGTAGTCGAGCACGGTGAGGTCGGGGCTTCGGCGCACGAAGGCTGCGTGCGCGGGCAGGATCCCGGCGAAGTCGATTTCCCCGGCGGTGAGCGCGGCGAGCTTGGTCGTCGGCTCGTCCACGACGACGACGATGAACCGCTCCAGCGCCGGCGGTCCACCGAGGACGCCCGGGAAGTCCGGGTTGGCGGCGA
>DASPXE010000054.1:0-5279 GCA_035637455.1 Gemmatimonadales bacterium | reverse complement strand
GGCTAGATGTGTTCGGGAAGACCGAAGCGGCCGGGCAGCGCGGGGTCGGCGAAGAAGGTGATCTCGTCGACCTTGCTGCCGCTCAAGGTGAGCACCATCATGCCCCGAGGCTGCGAGCGCAGGTAGTAGCCGAAGGCCGGCTGGCCGTTGGCGCGGGTCGGGCGTAGCTGTAGCGGGGCCCCGCGAACCTCGGCGCGGTCGTCGAGGAACACGCCGATCGCTTCGTGTCCGATGAGCTCGAGCGGCTGCGGCGGCATGGTCACACGAGCGTCGGAGCTCAGCAGAGTTAGGAGGCGCGCCGTGTCGCCGGCTTCGACGGCGTCGCTGAAGGTGGCGAGAAGGTTCCGTTCGGTCGGCGAGTCGGGCAGCGGCGCCTGCTCGCGTTCGAGGGTGTACGAGTCGAGCGTTGCGCGTGCGCGTTGGAGCGCGGCTTTGACCGACTGCGGCGTCGTCTCGAGGATCGAGGCGGCTTCGTCGGTGTGGAAGCCGAGCACGTCGCGCAGCACGAGCGCTGCGCGCTGCTTCGCGGGCAGCTGCTGCAGCGCGACGATGAACGAGAGCTGGATCGCTTCGCGCTGCTCGTAGCGTGCTTCAGGTCCGGGAGCGGGATCCGGAAGCGCGCTGTCCGCGTAAGGCTCGAGCCAGCTGGGCTCGACGGCGCGGCGGGTTCTTGACGGTCTCATGGTGTTCTCCGTGGCGGGGCGGCGCCCGCGTTCGCGAATTGCGTTGAGACTTCGGTTGGTTGCGATCCGGTAGAGCCAGGAGCGCAGCGACGCCCGCTCCTCGAAGCCGTTGAGCCCGCGCCAGGCGGCGAGCAGTGTTTCCTGGACGAGATCCTCGGCGTCCTGCACGGAGCCGAGTAGCCGGTAGCAATGCAGCTGAAGCTCGCGCCGGAACGGCTCGACCAGCGACGCGAACGCGCGCTCGTCGCCTCCCTTGGCCCGCTCGAGATCGACGGTCATCGCATCAATGACACCAGGTCCGTCGGAAACGGACCGGCGGTCCGTTTCGCGGCATCGCGGTGTCTTTGACGTCCACACAACCGCGAATCGGAGATGAGCTGATGCAGAAGCAACGTTGGGTGTTGGTGGCCGCGGCGCTGGCCTCGTTCCTGGTCAGTCTCGTCGCGCTCGTCGCCGCAAAGTGAGCAGCGCGCTCGCACGTGTGTTCGCCGTTTGGCGTACAGGCCTACCGAGGCCTGTCCTCGTTCTTCAGGGCGGGAACGCGCTCAACTACTTCGGCACCGGACTGATCCTTCCCTTCGAGATCATCTACCTCCACGCGGTCCGCGGCTTCTCGACGGCGACCGCGGGGCTGGTGCTGGCGACGGTCATGGGCACGGCCGCAGTGGTAACGCTCCCTTCGGGTGCGCTCCTCGATCGTTTCAGTGCGAAACGGATCCTGATCGCGGGCAATGTTTTGAACGCACTCGGCTACGGGGGCTTGGCGTTTGTCGACCGTCCTTGGCAAGGCTTCGTCTGCTCGGCCGTCGGCGGTGCCGGCTTCGGATTCGTGGGAACCGCCGGCCAAGTCCTGACCTTGACCCTGGTCCCGGCGGAGCAGCGCGCCGCATCGACCGCGCTCCGACGAGTCGCAGGCAACTTCGGTCTCGGCCTCGGCGCGACGGTTGCGGGCTTCATCGTCGCGGCCACCCATCATCACCTCCAGGCGTTCCAGGGCCTCTACCTCTTCGACGCAGTCACGTTCGTCGTCTTCGCGCTGGTTGTGCTCGTCTGGATCCCGGATCCTGGCCTCGCGGATGCTCCGTCGGCGAGCGAGGGCGCACGGGGTTTCCGAGCTGTTGCTCGGGATCGGCTCTTGCTCGCCTTGATCGCGGGCAACCTCGCGCTTGTGATGATCGGCGGCGCGTTCTTCTCCTTCATCCTCCCGCCGTTTGCGGAGGCGCATACACCTGTCGGGCCCGTTGGGATCGGTGTCGTCGTCTTCATCAACACCTTCTTCATCGTCGTAGCGCAGGTACCGGCGACACGGGTGGTGGCGCGGATGCGCCGCACTCACGCTTTGTTCGCCACCAGCGCCATATTCGCAGTCGGCCTGCTCGCGGTCCTGCTCGCAACGCTCACGCACTCGACGCTCGCCGCTACCACCGTCTTGGCCGGCGTCGCGATCCTGATCGCGATCGCTGAGTGCGGCCAGTTCATCGTGCTCGGCCCGCTAGTCGCGGAAATCGCGCCGCCGCATCTGCTCGGCCGCTACATGTCGCTCTACCAGCTCAGCTTCATGGTCGGCGTGGCTCTCGGCCCCGCGGTCGGCGGCGTGCTGCTCGGAACGTCACCCGACACCATCTGGTGGGGCGGCGCCTTCGCGCTGGCACTGACCGGAGCCGGTTTCCTTCGACTCGGAAACCGGATACCCGACCCCCTCTTGCCGACGAAATCCCCGCCGCTGCAGGCCGCGTCAGAGGCCACCTGATGCGCCGAGGGATGGCGGGGATCCTCTGACGGCCGCCCATCGCGGTGACACAACGCGGCGAAGCCGATGTCAAGGCGACCACCTCAAACGCCCTTCGACGACCGCAGCGAAGCGAGCTTGAAGGCCGGGTGTGCTCCGGCGTATCGCCTGCCGGCCGGTACCCAACACTGACCCACTAGAGAGGAGAACTGATGAGCGCGTATTCGATCGTGAACCTGAAAAAGGAGGTCGAGGACTCTATGGGCGAGCGCGCGCCCGGGATCGAGGGGCGGTTCGCGCGCAAGCACCTCGACTCCGAGCACCTTGGCATCTCCTATCTGCGGTATAGCCCCGGCGTCCGCTCACCTTCGGCGCATAGCCACCGCGAACAGGAGGAGGCCTACGTCGTCATCAGCGGCTCCGGACAAGTCAGACTCGACGACGAGATCCGCGAGCTCCGCTGCTGGGATGTCGTTCGCGTCAACCCCGCAACGGTGCGGGCGTTCGAAGCCGGAGACGACGGCCTCGAGCTGATCGCCATCGGCTCCGATCGCCCAGACGGCGGCGACGGCGTCTTCGTAGACCCAGCCTGGATCGACTGAGCAGCGGCGTGCGCTCCCGGGAAGCACGCAACGTGTTCACCCGCCTCGCCGAACACCGACACCCAGGAACTGATGCCCCGACGATTCGTTTCCCCTAACCAATCAAGAGCAACCGGGAGGTGTGTATGCAGAACTACGACATCAGATATGACGACAAGTACGGTCAGCTTGCGCAGATCGACGTCGCCGCAGAGGGCGCGGGGTATGAGCCGTGGGTGAATCAGACGCTCACGAGCGTGAATGACTCCGTCGTCCGACTTGCCGTGATCGAGGGCGAGCTCGTCGACTGGCACAGCCACGAGCACGAAGACGAGTTCTTTCTCGTGCTCGAGGGAAAGCTCGAGCTCGAGGTGGAGGGGCGGGAGCCATTCGTCCTTGGTGTGCACCAGGGCGTGACGATCCCGCGTGGCGTCCTTCACCATCCGCGCGCGCACGGACGCACGGTCTTGCTGATGGTCGAGCCGGCCACGGTGATCCCGACCGGGAACGATTGACCTGGGCCGCTTGAAGCTAGGAGTCTCGAGAGGCGAACGCGTTTCGTGCGGGCTAATCAGGTGTTACGGCGGGTGCCGTTCGTGTGCGACTGCGGCGATGCACGTTTCAGTGGGGCGTAACGACCAGCATCAGCGGCGGCGCACAGCGACGTCCGCTGCATGCCGTTGTCCTCCGCAATTTGCAGTGCGGTTGCTGGACAGGCTAGAGGGCGACCAGTTCGGCGAGCTTGCCCGCGACATCTGCCATCGCATCTTCTGCAGTGTTCAGGCCGCTTCGCGAGCCGAGCAGAGGGCTGACTTCGCGGAGAGCTTCATATGTCGTGTCGTGCACGACGGGAACGAGCAGGTCGCGTGCTAGGAGTGCCGATAGCTCTTTGTCGGCGATTCCCTCTCCTTGTAGGCGGCGCAGCAGCGCGGGGGTCACAAGCACGATCCCGACTCGTGACTTCGCCAGTCCCTTGTCGATTTCGCGCAGCAATGGCGAGCCGAGGACGACGTCCTTCTCGCTGAACCAGACCGAAACACCGAGTAACTCGAGCAGATCGTGCAGTTCCTTGGCGGGCCCTCTCCGGTCGTCCCACGCATGGCAGAGAAAGACATCCCGAAGGTCAGGCAGGAGCGCTCGCTTTTCGACGCTCTCGCGAACCGGCGTGTGCCCGCACCTCGGCAGGTGTGTACGCCACGGCCGAACCGACTCGCGACCATCTTGGCCTTCCGCTGCTGCCGGACCCGCCGACGCTGCTCCGGACACCACCCCGGCTGCTCTCCAACGGGGGGTGGGACGGATAGGAGTACAACCCATAGCCGCCGTAGCCCCTGTAGCGGCCACCGCATGCAGGGCAGGCCGCTGCTCCGCTCGCTGTCCGATGGCCCCGTACTGGAGCTGTGCATCTAGCCAATTCGCATTCCTCCCATCTGCAAATCTAGCCAGTCATCGGTGATGCGCTGATTAGCAGCGATGAAGCAGAGCCCTCTGACGGACTCGAACCGTCGACCCCCTCCTTACCATGCGCTCCGAACGCGTTGCCGTGGGTTGCCGACGGTTGCGGATCGGCCGATTTGAGCCGTTTTCGGAGTCGTTCCATTTGCCGCCGGTTGCCACCGGTTGCGCCCGCTCGCCTCCATAAATGTTCCACGATCACGTGTTCGGTCCACGGTGTTGCTGGGCCGACACGGCGCGCGGCGAGCGGTTGAGAGCAGCGATTAGTTCGGCAATTGCGCCGACGGCGTCTTAATGGCGTCGATCCCTTGATTGGCGAGCTTGTCCGCATGAGCGTTCAGTGCGCGCGGGACTCGCGCTACCGACGAGGTCGAGAAGAGGTCGAGCAGCAGGCGTACGCGTTCGACGAGCGGGCGCAGGTGGTCAGCCTTAACCTTGTGCCCCTTTAGAAGGTGTCCGGCTAGTACCGGTGAGTCGAAGCACACGTCGATGTCGGTGACTCCGTCGTCGAGTGCCATCTGAAGTCCCGCGATGAGGGCGGTGTACTCGGCGACGTTGTTCGTCGCCAGGCCGATTCCTTCGGCGATCTCTCCGATGACCTCGCCTGTTTCGGAACGCAAGACAGCCCCGATTCCGGCCGGGCCCGTGGGTTCGCCCGTCTTGTGGCGAGCTGCTCCATCGGTGTGGAGGGTCGCTCTCATTGCGCGCTCCGCTCGGTGACGCTGGTCGTCATTGCGCCGGTGTCCCGTTCAAGCCCCTATGGGTATCCGGGAGCGGCACCTCAGCGGCAAGGTCGAGGAATACCGGGTCGGCGAGGAACGGACCTTCCCA
>DASPXE010000053.1:0-109454 GCA_035637455.1 Gemmatimonadales bacterium | reverse complement strand
TGATCACGTCGCTGGCGCTGCTGGTCGCTGGCACGGTCCTCGTGACGTGGATTGCGGCGAGGATATACCGGGTTGGAATCCTGATGACCGGCAAACGGCCGAACGTCAGAGAGCTGGTGAGGTGGATCAGGACTGCCTAGGCAAGGCTAGACGCACAGACGCGGCAGACGCACCGGGGAGAACAGGCCATGGTGAGGAGCGATCTGGTACGCCTCGCGTAGGATTGATGCGGTGCGGCGCCCGACCCGCGCTACATTCTGCCCATGCCACTGCACCAAAGGCTCAAGGCTTGGCAGCATGCCCAGCGGCTCGCGGTCGAATGCGTCAGGACCGCACGCAATTTCCCTGACTACGAGCAGCACGCCTTGGCCGATCAATTGCGACGCGCATGCTATTCCGTACCGTTGAACATCGCCGAAGGGAGCACGCGCAGAGGTACTCGGGAGTACCGGCGGTACCTGGACACGGCTTGGTCTTCCCTGGCAGAGGTTCAGACGGCGCTGGAGATTGCCCGCGACGTCGGGTATGTGGAGCCGGCTGATTTCGGTCGCTTGGAGGCGCTGGCAGTAGAGACCAGCAAGACTCTCTACGGGTTGTTGAGAAAGATCAGTGATGCGTCCGCGAAAGGCCCTACGCCCCGCTAACTGTTCACCTCTGCGCGTCTGCTGCGTCTGTGCGTCTAGCCTTCGCCTTGCCTGTCGACGTAGTTTGTCCTCATGCCTGTCGACTATGACGTGATCATCGTCGGCGCCGGCCACGCCGGTACTGAGGCCGCCGCGATGGCTGCTCGGCTCGGCGCCAAGACCCTCCTGCTCACTTCCAACCTCGACACCATCGGCCAGCTGAGCTGCAATCCCGCCGTCGGCGGTATCGCGAAGGGTACCGTCGTCCGCGAAGTCGACGCCCTCGGGGGTCTCATGGGTCGCATCACCGATCGCGCGACCATCCAGTTTCGGATGCTCAACCGGTCGAAGGGCCCAGCGGTGTGGGCGCCGCGGGCGCAGTGCGATCGCACCCTCTACCGCCGTGCGGCCCGCCAGCTGCTCGAGCGGTTTGCGAACCTCGAGCTGACTCAGGGCATGGTGAGCCGCCTCCTCATCGAAGGAACGCACCTGGACGGCGTCGCAACGTCCGACGGACGCCGATTCACGGCGCGCGCCGTGGTCATCACCGCGGGCACTTTTCTGCGCGGGCGAATCCACGTGAGTACCGACACGCAGATTCCTGCCGGTCGCGCCGGCGATGGGCCTGCGGTCGAAATCGCACAACACATTGAGTCGCTTGGACTTACGGTATCGCGCTTCAAGACCGGCACCCCGCCCCGGGTAGACGGGCGGACCGTCGATTGGTCGCGCGTGGAGCGGCAAGACGGCGACGGGACTGAGTACCGCTTCTCGTTCTATGAGCGGGTCGAACGGCCACGCCAGGTGCCATGTTGGATCACATGGGCCGGGGAGGAAGTGAAGGAAATCATTCGCCGGCACCTCAAGGAGTCGGCGTTGTACGGCGGTGCCATCGCCTCCCGGGGTCCGCGCTATTGCCCATCAGTCGAGGACAAGGTCGTGAAGTTCCCTGACGCCAAGCGGCATCAGGTGTTCCTCGAGCCGGAGGGGCTCGACACGCACGAGCTGTATATCAACGGGCTCTCCACCTCCTTGCCGGTGGGCGTGCAGCTCGAGTTCTTGCGCGCAGTCCCCGGGCTCGAGCGGGCGACGATGACACGTCCCGGGTACGCGATCGAGTACGACTACTACCCGCCAACCCAACTCACGCCGTGGCTCGAGACCAAGGCGATCGAGCGCCTCTTCTTCGCGGGCCAAATCAACGGCACGACCGGTTACGAGGAGGCGGCCGGCCAGGGCGTCGTGGCGGGGATCAACGCCGTGCGCCGGCTGCGGGGGGCGGAGCCCGTGCTGTTCGGTCGGGACGAGGCATACATCGGCGTGCTGGTGGACGACCTGGTGACGCGCGGCGTCGACGAGCCGTATCGGTTGTTTACGTCGCGGTCCGAGTTCCGCCTGCTGCTGCGGCAAGACAACGCGCTGCGACGCCTCGTGCCGCTGGCGGAGCGGTTGGGGCTCCTCACCGCGGCGGAGCTGCGGGCGGCCGACCTGCGCCTGAAAGAGGAAGAGCAGCTGCTCGACACGGCGCGGGCGACAACGATCACGCCCACCGCAGCCGAGTCGGTGCTCGCGGCCACCGGTACAGGGCTCGCGGAGCCCGAGCGCGTGGCGAGCGTGGCGCGACGGCCGGGTGTGCCGCTCAAGGGGCTGCTCCAGGCCGCGGGCGTGACGGTGACGTGCGACGACGGCGTCGTGGCGAGCGCGGAGATCGAGCTCAAGTACGATGGCTATCTCGCCCGCGAGCGCGACGCGGCGAACCGGCTCGCCGAACTTGCCTCGTTCGCGTTGCCGGCCGACCTTCCCTACCTCGAGCTGCAGAGTCTCGCGACCGAGGCGCGGCAGAAACTGGATCGCGTCCGTCCCACATCGCTCGCGCAGGCGGCGCGCATCCCGGGGGTCTCGCCCAGCGACCTGCACAACCTGGTGGTCGAGGCGGCGCGGTGGCGCCGGCGGGTGGCGTAAGTCGGCAGTTTTGTGGGTGCATTCGAGACAGGGCGGATTGTTTCACGTGAAACTCTGGCGGAAGTTTCACGTGAAACTGACTCTTTACCGACAGTGTACGACGACGTATATTTGTCGCCTCATGATCATGATCATATATAACTCGTTGTAGCACAACACGTTATCTGATGTCGCGCGTCATCGCCATTGCCAACCAGAAAGGCGGCGTCGGGAAGACCACGACCGCCGTCAACGTCGCCGCGTCGCTCGCCACTGCCGAGCGCAAGACGCTGCTCGTCGACGCCGACCCCCAGGCGAATTCCACCAGCGGCGTCGGCATCGAGCGCGACCGCATCCGGCACTCGCTGTACGACGCGCTGCTTGACGGCCGGCCCCTCGCGGAGGCGCGTTTCGCCCACGTGCACTTCCCGTATCTCGACGTCGTGCCGGCCACCCAGGATCTCGTCGGCGCCGAACTGGAGCTCGTGAACAAGCAGGGGCGCGAGACGATGATGCGGCGCGCCCTGCTCGACGTCCGCGATCAGTACCAGTACGTCATCATCGATTGCCCGCCGTCGCTCGGCCTGATCACGCTCAACATGCTCACGGCGGCGGACAGTGTGCTGATCCCGATCCAGTGCGAGTACTACGCTCTGGAGGGGCTGTCGCAGCTCCTCAACACCGTGAAGCTGGTGCAACGGAACTTCAACCCGGCGCTCGCGATCGACGGTGTGCTGCTGACGATGTTCGACGCGCGCCTGAACCTCTGCAAGCAGGTGGCCGAGGAGGCGAAGGAGTACTTCGGCTCGCAGATGTTCAGCATCACCATTCCCCGCAACGTGCGGCTCGCTGAGGCCCCGAGCTTCGGTAAGCCGATTCTGCTGTACGACGTCCAGTCGGTCGGCGCGAAGAGCTACCTGGCGGTGGCGCAGGAGCTGATCCGCCGAGTCGAGCGCGCCGGCGTCGTCCCCCCCGTCGCCCCTGCCCCACCCGCCGCTGAACCGCTGCCGGAGGTGCCCGCATGACGGAAACCATCGCTGGTCGCCGGCGTCTCGGTCGGGGGCTCGAGGCCCTGTTGGGGCCCACGCGCGAGGAAGCTGAGCGCGAAGGGAGCCTCGTCGAGCTGTCGATCGCCGACATTCGGCCCAATCCCTACCAGCCGCGCCGGGACGTCGACCCGACGGCGCTGGACGAGCTCAAGGCCTCGATTCTGAAAGCCGGTCTGCTGCAGCCGGTGGTGGTGCGCGCGGCGCCCGGCGACCGCGCGGCCGGCTACGAGCTGATCGCCGGCGAGCGGCGGCTGCGCGCCTGTCAGGCGCTCGGCTGGGAGCGGATCCCGGCCGTGAAGCGGGATGTAGACGACCGCACGGTGCTGACGCTGGCGCTGATCGAGAACCTGCAGCGCGACGACCTCTCGCCGGTCGACGAAGCACGCGGCTACGAACGCCTCATCGCCGAATTCAGCCTCGCCCAGCAGGACGTGGCTGACGCCGTGGGACGCGATCGCTCCACGGTCGCCAACGCGCTCCGGCTCCTCAAGCTGCCGGCGACAGTGCTGGCGCTGCTGCACGAAGGGCGGCTCTCGGTCGGGCACGCCCGCGCGCTGCTCGCGCTCGACGACCCGCGCGCAGTGGCGGCGGTCGCCAAGGAAGCCGTCGACCTCGGGCTCTCGGTGCGCGACGTCGAGGATCGGGTGCGGGGCGGCCGGGCCCCGGTCCGCCGACCGCGCCTCAAGCAGGGGCTCGGTCAGGCACCGGAAGTGCGTCGCATCGAGGACGCGCTGCGTCGGCGCCTGGGCACCGATGTGCGCGTGACCTTGCGGGCGAAAGGGAAGGGGCAGATCCACGTCAACTTCTATTCGAACGACGACCTCGCGCGCCTGCTCGAACTGATCCTCGGAGCGCCGTTCGACGGATGAGGGATAAGAGCGTCACCATCGTCGTCCACACCGACGGCGAGCTCGAGTCCCGCCAATACCGCGTACCGTTGTGGGCCTTCGAAATGGGGAAGTGGACGGCGGGCGGCATTGCCGCCCTGGTCGTCCTGTTCTTCTTGTTTGCCGGGCCGATCACGCGCAACGCCGTACGGGCGCAGCTGCTCGACCGGGAAGTGGCGCGCCTGAAAGAGGAGAACAGCCGCGTGCAGCAGCTAGCGGCTGCACTGAATCGGGCGGAGGCCAACTACCAGGAGCTGCGCCAGCTGCTGGGCGTGAAGGCGCCGCCCGAAAAGGTCGTGGTGACCGCTGACCTGCTGCGCGCGGTGGTCGTGCACGCGCGGGCTCCGGGCGCGGGGGCTCGCTTCGCCCCAGACTCCGCGACGCCGCTGCGCTGGCCGCTCGACATGAGCGGTTTCGTCACACGCGGGCAGGTGCGCCCGGGCGATCCCGCGGAGTCCCACCCCGGGATCGATATCGCAGTGCCGGTGGGAACGCCGGTGCGCGCCGCCGGCGGCGGCGTCGTCTCGCAGGCCGGCACGGACCCCGCGTACGGGCTGTTCGTGCTCTTGCGGCACACCGACGGGTATGAGACCATGTATGGGCACGCCTCACGCCTCGTCGTGCGCGAAGGCGACTCGGTCGAAGCGGGGCGGGTGATCGCGCTTTCCGGCAGCTCGGGCCGATCCACCGCGCCGCACCTGCATTTCGAAATCCGCCGCGCGGGGAAGTCGCTCGATCCCCTTACGGTCGTAAGACAGGAGAATTGACATGGCCATCTTCACCGAGAAGGGACACGGCGCCCCGGAAACCGAAACCGGTCTCTCGATCATCGGAACCGGCATGCGGGTCGTCGGTGACATCACCGCTGAGGGGGTGGTGAAGATCGAAGGGACCGTCGTCGGCACGGTGCGCGCTGGGCGCCAGGTCCTGGTCGGCAAGGGCGGGGAAGTGGAAGGCGATGTGATCTCGCGCGAAGCCATCATCGGCGGGGAGGTCCGCGGCAGCATCCGCGCTGACGAGCGCGTCGAGATCCAAGCCTCGTGTGTGGTGCACGGGGACATCGCGGCCAAGCGACTCCTCGTGCAAGAGGGCGGCGAGATCAACGGCGTGGTGCGGATGGGCGAAACCGCGCTCGAGCCCGAAACCGTCGAGAAGGCAGGCTCGCAACGCACCTACTGACACACTCTAGATATCCACACGCGGGCGTTTCCCGCGTGTGGATTATTTATCTCGCTACTATATAGTGACTTACATGGTTCCGCATGTGGGAATCTCACGTCAGTGTCTCTAGGCTGGCGCGCTAATGTCATCATACTGTCACCGTCGGATGCGTTGATGCAGCTTGCCGAGTTGGTCACCTACCTCGACGCCTACCTGCGCGTCCGCGAGGTGCCCGACGCGCCTCACGCCCTCAACGGGCTGCAGCTGGCGAAGGCGGGCGAGGTCGCGCGCGTCGCCGCCGCCGTGGACCTGTGCCAAGCGACGGTGCGGATGGCGGCCGAGCAGGGGACCGACCTGCTGCTCGTGCATCACGGCCTGTTTTGGGGCGGGCTCAGGCCGCTCACCGGGCCTGCGTACCGCCGCGTGGCTGGACTCATGCAAGAAAACATCGCGCTCTACAGTGCGCACCTCCCGCTGGATTTACATCCGGACGTCGGAAACAACGCGGTGCTCGCCCGGCAGCTCGGCGTCACCGTGCGCGGCGGATTCGGCGAGGAGTACGGCGTGCAGATCGGCGTGTGGGGGGAGCTCGATGCCCCGCGCGGCGCCCTGCAGCAGCAGCTGGTCGCGGCGCTCGGCGCCCCGCCGCGGCTCATGCCGTTCGGCCCCGAGCGGGTGCGGCGGGTGGGGATCGTCACCGGGGGAGCGGGCTCCATGATCAGCCAGGCCTGGGCGGCGGGGCTCGACACCTACATCACCGGCGAGGGAGCGCACCACACCTACTTTGACGCCGAAGAGTTAGGGGTGAACGTCTTCTACGCCGGGCATTACGCGACGGAGACCGTCGGCGTCAAAGCGCTCGCCGAGCACCTGTGCGTCAAGTTCGGCCTGCCCTGGACGTTCCTCGACCATCCCACGGGTCTGTGAGGACGTCGACGACGCGGCGAAGAGAGCACGAATGGACGAAACCGGCAAGCCGACGCAGCACACGGCACGCATCGAGGCATTCTGCGACGGCGTTTTCGCCATCGCCGCTACGCTGCTGGTGCTCGAGGTTCGAGTGCCCGGCCACGACGCGGTGACGGCGGCGGGAGGCCTGTGGCGCGCGCTCGGCCAGCACTGGTCGTCATACGCCGCCTACGCGTTGAGCTTCGTCATCATCGGGATAATGTGGGCGAATCACCACAACATCTTTGGCTACATCGGACGCACCAACCACACCTTCGTGATGCTCAACCTTGCGCTCCTGTTCTGCGTCGCGTTCCTGCCGTTCCCGACGGCGGTGCTGGCCCAATACCTCCCGTCACCCGAGCAGCGGACGGCGGCGGCGGTGCTGTACGGCGGCACGCTCACCGTCACCGCCGTCGCATATAACGCGGTCTGGCGCTACGCGGCGGGAGGCGGACGGCTGCTGAAGCGGGATGCCGACCGGCGATCGGTGGACGCCGTCACCCGGGAGTACCGCGTCGGGCCGTTGTTGTACGGCGCGGCGACGCTCGTCGCCGTTCTCAACGTCTGGGCGAGCCTCGCCATCCATGTGTTCCTGGCCGGCCTCTACGTCGTTCCCAACCGGTCCCGTCCGTAGTTCGACCGCCGGCCCGTCCACCGGTTGACCGTCCCCGGTCACACGGCTCCATGACGCTCACGAGCGCCGCCGCGCTCGACGCCCATCCCCACCGCTGGCCGATGCTGCTCCTGCTGGCAGCAGCCGAGTTGCTGGGGATGTCCCTGTGGTTCGCCGCCAGTGCCGTTGCACCCGAGCTCCAGCGCCAATGGGGGCTGACAGCGAGCCAGACGGGCTGGCTGACGGCCGCGGTGCAAGCCGGATTCGTTGCCGGAACGGCTGCTGCTGCCATCCTGAACCTCGCCGACGTGATCCCGTCACGGTGGTATTTCGCGGTGTCGGCGACACTCGGTGCGGTAGTCAACGTCGCCCTACTCGCCGCCCCGACCTATCCGCTGGCCCTCGTCTCTCGCTTCTTCACCGGATTCTGCCTCGCGGGGGTGTATCCGCCTGCCATGAAGATGATCGCGACGTGGTTCTCCTCGGGTCGGGGCCTGGCGATCGGGACCGTCGTCGGCGCGCTCACGGTCGGGAAGGCGGTGCCGTATCTGGCGCACGCGCTCGCCGGCTCGCGTGTGGCCCCGGTCGTCGTCGTCGTGTCGGCGGGCGCGCTGGTGGGCGCTGTGCTCGTGGCCGCGGGATACCGCGACGGGCCGTTCGCGTTCGCAAGACCGCCGTTCTCGTGGCGTCTCGCTGGTACCGTGCTGCGGGAGCGACAGTGGCGCCTGGCGACGGGTGGGTACCTAGGGCACATGTGGGAGCTGTACAGTTTCTGGACGTGGATCACGGCGTTTGTCGTAGCGAGCGCTGCGGCGCGGGCCCGCGCGGGTGGCGTCGTGCCCTCCGAGGTGGTGCTCGGTCTGTTGGCGTTCGGAGCCATCGCCGTCGGGGGATTGGGGTGCGTGTGGGGCGGCTGGGTTGCGGATCGGATCGGGCACGAGCGGCTCGTGATTCGGGCCATGGCAGTGAGCGGCAGCTGCGCCGTCGTCATCGGCGGCTTGTTCGCGTCGAGCGTCTGGGTCATGGTCGCCGTCGCATGGCTGTGGGGGTTCTTCGTCATCGCCGATTCAGCGCAGTTCAGCACGATGGTCACGAGATCGGTGCCGTCGCACGCGGTCGGCACCGCGCTGACCCTGCAGACGTCGCTGGGATTCCTGCTGACGATGGCGAGCATTCAGCTCGTTCCGCCGCTCGTCGCCCTCGTCGGCTGGCGGTGGGCGTTCGCCACACTGGCGATTGGCCCGGCCTTGGGTATCGCGTCGATTCGGCGGCTCCAGGCGGTGAAGGCGGAGGGGGCAGGGGAGCGGCCCTACGGGACTACGAAGATCCCAACGTCGCCGCCGTAGTCGTCGAGCGCGCGCGTCGTGCCGGCCGGGACGATCCACGCGCCACCGTCAATACGTACGTCGATCCGATGCACGCCGCTCGGCACCGGCAGCGTGACCTCCCACGTGCCGGCGCCGGCGCTGCCCAACGAGACAGGCTGCCAATCGGTGAAGTCTCCAGCGATCTCCACCAGCGCAGCGCTGGCGACGCGCACGACGAGTCGCACCGCCCGATTGCGGTCGGCGTGCACCTCGAGCCGGGCCGCCGGCAGGACGCTTGCTCCATCCGCGCCGCGGGCGTGTGGCACCACGGGGTCGTGGGCGAAGGAATGGCGCGGCGCGGCGGTGCGCACGCGCAGTGCGGCGGAGAGATAGCGGCCGGTGATGCTGCCGCTGATCGGATCGGTCGCGTAGCGGCCGCCTGAGATCACGACCGCCGTTCGCCCTCCGACCCAGACGGTGGCGCTTCCTTCCCCGTACACGCCGCGGCCACCGCCGCGGCTCCAGACGCGCGCGCCGACGCTCGCTTCGAGCGCGACCGGCCCACGCCCGGCATGGGCTGAGGATTCGAGATCGGTGTAGGTGGTGTCGCCGACCTGGGAGTGATTTGCTGCGAGTCTCAACGTGACCTCGGACAGCCGGGCCCAGACCCCGACGTCCGCCGCGATCACGGGGCGGGGCGCGGTCCCGTACGACGTCGTTCCTGCCGTCCCGCCGATCCAGAGGCCGCGCTCCGCTCCCAGGATATGCAGCCGTGCCCCGGCGATGGCGTGCCAGAAGCTCGCGAAATCGAGGTAGCGGCTTGCGCCCGCGGATGCGGCGAACTCGCCACGCCACGCTCGCGCGGTGGGAGGCGTGAAGAATGAGCCCGCCACGAGGCCCTGCAGGCTGCGGTGGCCGCTCTCGAACCGCAGATACGTGCCGCTGGCGGTGAGCGTCCCGGCGGGCCGGTCCCAGCGCAGCACGGGGGTGACGGCCGCGGCGCCGGAGGGGAGGAACCCATCGTAGTGCACGGTGGAGACGCCGACGTCGACGGTCCCGGTCAGCTGAGCGGCCGGCGCGCGCACGCCAAGCAGCCACCACGCCGCCGTGACGGACGCGGTCCACGCACGTCGCGTGCTCGTCGCCGGGCGCGCGGCGCTAGGGGCGGCCGGGGCGATTCTCGCGGGCCCCCGCATTCACTCCCGAGATCCTGGCGTCCGCGTACGCCGCAGCGGCCGCGGTGGCGGCCGTGGGCGGTGCGCCGAGCGCGATGTCGCGCTCGACGGAGCGCCGGAACTCGACGAGGTCCGCGTCTCTGGCTCGTGCGGCGAGGGCGAGCACGGCGGCCGCAGCGCTGTCCACGGGGACGCCGCCGGCCACGAGGTCAGTGAGCACGGCGAGCGGAACCGCGATGGTCTGGCGGCGCGCCCGGCGCAGCAGCGCCAGCACCGCGGGGCCGGCGCCGGCCCGGAGCGCCGCGGCCCCTGCCTCGAGCTCCGGCGGCGTTGTCCCCGGCCCGAGGGCCTCGCGGGCCCGGCCGAGATCAGCGGCGAGGCGCTGCACGGCGCTCACGATGAGGGGGCCCGGCGCGCCTTTCGTCGCGCCTTCGAGTGCGCGCTGCACCAGCGGCTCCGTGGGAAGGCCCGCGGCGCGCGCCGAGTCGAGCACGCCAGCGACCAGCGGGCGCGCGCCCGGGTCGAGGCGTCCGAGCCGCGGATCCTGCGCCGCCGCCGTCGCGGCGAACGTGGCGGCGAGCGCGCCGGCGGCCGCCGCGCGCAGCAGCGAGCGCCGCGTCACGAGCCCGCCACGGTCACGACCGAGCTCGGCGTCCCGAACTCGTCATCGCGCGCGCGTGGAGCGGCCGGATCGGCGAGCCAGCGGGAGCCGTCCACGAGGAAGGCGTAGCGGTAGCGCCCGGGAGCGAGCGGCACGACCGCCGTCCACAGCGGGCCGCCGCGTTGCGAGGGTTGCATCGGGGTGCGGGCGGCGTCCCAGTCGTTAAAGTCGCCCACGACCGACACCGTCGCCGCGCGGGGGGCGACGACGACAAACTCAAACTCGCGCTGCGCGCCCTCCGCGGGCGGCGCTGCTCCGGGACGCCGGCCGGACAGCGCGAGCGCGAGCGCGGCAACGCCCGCTGCGATCGCCAGCCCGCCGAGTGGCGAGAGCGCGACGTGGCGCGGCCGGGTGAGCCAGCCCCAGGCCGCTCGGGCCGCGCGGCTTCGCCCCTGCACGGGAACGTGCGCGATCTCGTCCATCACACGGCCGTCGACCGCCGGATCGACTTGCACCGGCCGCCGCAGATGACGGATGATGCGCTCGATCGCGTCTTCCGATTGCTCAAACACGCTCCGCCTCTCGGAAAATGACCTGCAGCTGCTCGCGGGCGCGTTTCACCCGCATCTTCAACGCCGAGATACCCGCGCCGGTGAGCTGCGCCATCTCTTCGTACTCCAACTCCTCGATGTGCTTGAGGAGAAACGCCTCCCGGTATTCGGGCGCGAGCCGCGCGAGCGCCCGCCGGACGGTGTCGTCCCATTCAGCACGCTCGGCCGGACTCGGGAGCGCAACACCGCCGAGCGCCGCGTCGTCGCGCACGAACAGCCGCGCACGCCGCGCCGCCCGCCCGCCGGTCGTGCGGCACCGGTTGACCAGGATGCCGTAGAGCCACGCACCAAACCGCTCCGGATCGTCACAGCGCGCGAGCGAGCGGTATGCCCGGACGAAGGCGTCCTGCAGCGCCTCCTCCGCGTCCTGCCGGTCCCCGAGCATGTGCACGGCGTATCGGCCCAGGCGGTCGCGGTACCGCGCGACCAGCGCGGCGTAGGCGCCGACGTCGCCGGCGCGGACTCGGCGCACCAGCTCTCCGTCGCTCGCCCCCACGTTGTCTATACCCATGGCAGATGGTCGAGCGTCACAATTTACCCCCACGACCGGGGGGTTGTGACGCTCCTGCCGCGCACCGGGGTATTGTGTGGCAGAGCCGTCATCGTCATCAAAGTTCTCGGAAGGAGCCCACGATGTCGACCCGTGTCTTCCTGTCCCTCGTTGCCGCCGCATTGCTCGCGGGGGGTGGGTGCTACCAGGACGACACGTCGGCGTCACCCCCGTTGAGGGGGAAGCCACTCGCCAAGGTGCTGCTCACCGACGCGCCGTTCCCATACGACTCGGTCGCGAGCGTCAACGTCTACGTGGTCAGCATCGACGCCAGCAGCGGGCTCGACACAAGCGGTGGCGGCGCTTGGGTTCGGGTCGCGACGCCCGAGAGAACGTTCGACTTGCTGACGCTGCAGCACGGGACCACCGCCTTCCTCGGCGAGGGCGAGCTCGACGCCCAGCAATACCAGGCGATCCGCATGGTGATCGACGCCGACAAGTCTTCGATCACCTACAACAACGGTGCGCCGCCTCCGGTGCACTGGCCGTGGCCGGGGAGCGGAGCCATCACGATGTACGCGCTGGTCGAAGAGCCGCTCGACTTGTCGACGCCCGCGATTATGGCGAGCGGGGGGGCGGTGATCGTGATCGACTTCGACGTAGGGCGGAGCTTTCTGTACGATTATTTCGGCACCAAGGAATTCACCGTGCTGCCGTGGCTGCGCGCGGTGAACTCGGCCGCGACCGGGGCGCTCGAGGGCACCGTGACGGCCGACTCCGGCGGACAGAGCCGGCCCATCAAGAACGCGAACGTCACGCTCTACTCGGGCGATCCGCGCCAGCCGCCGTCCACGTGGTACGCCGCGGCCACCGGCCGGAGCGACGGCACAGGCTATTACAAGGTCGCCTTCGTGAGCGCGGCGACCTACATCGTCCGCATCGAGCAGCCCGACTACCCGGCCCTCGATGCGGTGGTGACCCCCAACGTGCAAGTCTCGGCGGGCGCCACCACGAGGCTCTCTGTGTCGCTTCCCGCGGCGGGCAGTAGCACTGGTGGTGCATACGTGCACGTCTCCGGCCCCTCGTCGGTCGGCGTCGGAGGGACGATTACGCTGTATGCCGCCGTCGGCGGCGCGAACGGCAACCCCGTCCCGAATCCGTCCGTAACGTGGACGAGCAGTGCCCCGTCGATCGCCGACGTGACCGGAGTGGCTGACACGGCGTCCGTCGCTGGCCGCCAGCCGGGCGTCGCGACCATAACGGCGACGAGCGGTGGACTGAGCGACACGCTCACGGTGCAGGTGGTCGGCTCACCGGCGCCCGTGGCGTCCGTCACGGTGGTGCCCGGAAGCGCGACCGCCGCCGTAGGCGATAGCCTCGGCTTCCGGGCCGAGCTGCGCGACAGCACCGGGACCGTGCTCACCAACCGGCCCGTCTCGTGGTTCAGCACCGACACGTCGGTCTTCGTCATCGAGGGGGCGTTCGGTCCCTACTCGATTGTCCGCTCCCGGAAGGTTGGCAGCGCGTTGCTGCGCGCGACGAGCGAGGGCAACACCGGCCAGGCGACGATCACGGTCCACTGATCTTCGGGATCGGACGCGAGGGTGCGGGGGCGCGGTGGCATTATCGCGCTCCCCGCTTTAGGTTTCGCGGCCCGTGACCGCTCCGCATCACCGCCCCGGCGGCGGGTTTCGCAATCCGTGGGCCAACGCGGCCGCCCCCGCCTTCGGCAGCTTCCTCAAGTGGGTGCTGGTGCACCGCACTACCCGGCCGCGGCCTGCGGATCCCCCGAACTCGGCGTTCCTCCGGCTCGAGCCGAAGTTTGCCGTTCCCCGCGCGACACCCGATCGACTGCTGGTGACGTGGGTGGGACATTCGAGCTTTCTGCTGCAGGTGGGCGGGCTGAACGTGCTCACCGATCCGATGTGGAGCAGCCGCGCGTCGCCAGTGCGCTTCGCCGGCCCCAGCCGCTGGGTGGCGCCCGGGATTGACTTCGCGACCCTCCCGCCGATCGACCTCGTGCTGCTGTCGCACAACCACTATGACCACCTGGACGACCGCACCGTGCGCCGGCTCGCCGCGCGGGAGCCGCGCGCCACCTGGCTGGTGCCGCTTGGCCTCGCGCGCTTCGTCCGGGCGCGCGGCGCGCGGGACGTGCGGGAGCACGACTGGTGGCAGGAGACGCCCGTCGACGCGGCATTGGTTGCCTGCACGCCGGCCCAGCACTTCAGCTCGCGCGGACTCCGCGACCGCGGCGATACGCTGTGGTGCGGCTGGTCGGTGCGGACAGACGCCCACCGTGTGTTCTTCGCGGGCGACACCGGGTACCACCCCGAGTTCGGGCGCATCGCGGCGCGCTACGGGCCGTTCGACATGGCGCTGCTGCCGATCGGCGGCTACGAGCCCCGGTGGTTCATGCAGCCGGTGCACATGAACCCCGAGGAGGCCGTGCGGGCGTTCCGCGACTTGGGGGGCGGAACCCACGGGACGGTCATGATTCCCATGCACTGGGGTACCTTCAAGCTCACCGATGAGGCCATGGACGAGCCGCCCGTCCGGGCCCGCGCGGCGTGGCAGGTGGCGGGTCTCGCACCGGAGCAGTTCTGGGTGCTGGCGCATGGGGAGACCCGTGCGCTGTAGGGGGCCGGGCTGGAGCGGGGGACTCGCCGCTCGTGCCGCGCGCCTCTAGTTTCCGCGATCCCGACCCGTCTTCTTCCGGAGGCAGCGTTGCGTCATCACGCGCTCGTGGGGCTGTCCTGTCTTTGCTTCGTGGGCTGCGCCCGGCATCCCCGGCCGCCGCTCATGGGCCCTTCCTCGCAGCCCGTGCTGCTCCCCCCGCAGCTATTCCGCGAGGCCGTCCCCAAGAGCGAGGAGGAGTGGCAGGCGGCGGGGAAAGAAGCGGCGACGCTGCTGTCCCAGTACATCGCCATCAACACCACGAATCCGCCGGGGAACGAGTCCAAGGCGGCGGAATGGTTGAAGCGAGTGCTGGGACGAGAAGGGATCGAGGCACAGGTCTTCGAGCCCGGGCCCGGCAAGGCCAACTTGTACGCGCGCGTGCGCGGGGATGGGACCGGGCGTCCGCTGATCTTCCTCAATCACATGGACGTGGTGCTCGCCAGCCCGGAGTATTGGAAGGTGGACCCGTTCGGCGGCGTGGTGAAGGACGGCTACGTCTGGGGGCGTGGCGCGCTCGACATGAAGGGTGAGGCGATCGCCCAGGTGATGACGCTGCTCATCCTCAAGCGCGCGCAGGTCCCGCTCAAGCGCGACGTCATCTTCCTTGCGACGTCGGACGAGGAGATCGGAGCGGGAGTGGGGGCGGGGTGGTTCGTGGAGAACCATCCCGACCTGATCCGAGACGCGGAGTTCCTGATCAACGAAGGCGGGACGATCCGCGCCGACGCGCGGGGTCGCATCGAGTACTACGGCGTGGGCACGACGGAGAAGTCACCGTTCTGGCTCAACGTCACAGCGAGGGGAACGTCGGGGCACGGGTCCCGTCCCACCCCGGACAATCCGGTGCACCGGCTGGTGCGGGCGCTGAACCGGATCGCGACCTGGCAGACGCCGCTGGTGGTGACACCGACCGTGGAGCGCTACCTGCACGACCTGTCGACGATCGAGACCGATGCGGCGCGGCGGGCCTGGCTCGCGGACGTGCGAGCGGCGTTGCGGGATTCCACGGCCATCCGGGCGCTCACGGCGGACCTCACCTACAACGCGCTCTTGCGAAACACGATTTCGATCACCGGCTTGAAGGGGAGCGACAAGACGAACGTGATCCCGCCCGTCGCGTCGGCGGCGCTCGACGTGCGCCTCCTGCCGGCGCAGGAGCCGGCGGCCTTCCTTGCCGAGCTCGTACGGGTAGTGAACGACAGCGCCGTGACCATCACGCCCCAAGGGCCGAACTGGCCGGCCACGGAGAGCTCGGCCGACACCGAGCTGTTCCGGGCGATCGTGGCGGCGGTGCGCGCGCGCGACCCCGAGGCGCTCGTCACGACGCCGCCGCTCACGGGATTCACGGACAGCCACTACTTCCGGCGCTTGGGGATCGTGAGCTACGGGCTGTCGCCGTTCCCGCTCAACCAGGTCGAGTCGCGCGGCGTACACGGCAACGACGAGCGGGTGAGCCTCGACGATTTGACGTTCGGCGTCCACTTCATGTACGACGTCGTGTCGCGCGTCGTCGCGAGGTGATCGGGCCGCTCTTCTATCCCCGGCGTCACCCGCCCAGCCGCGACGGGCGCGTGCCCACATTCGAGCGCGCGGTGAAGGTGCCGATCGGGTGGGTGGTGGAGCACCTGTGTGCGCCGCTGGCGCGCTGGAATGGGCGGCCGCTCCTGACGCCCGAGGTCGGCGTCCCGATTCCCGGCCTGCTGCCAGAGCTCGACGGCTACCGCATCGCACTCGTCACGGATCTCCACCGCGGCCCGGTGGTGCCGGCCTCCTGGCTCGCACGGGTGGCGGACCGCGCCGCCGAGCTCGCGCCCGATCTCGTCGCGCTGGGCGGGGATTTCGTGAGCCACGTGAAGCGCGATCTCGACGGGCTCGCATCTGTGCTCGCTCGGTTCCGCGCGCGCGACGGCGTGGTGGCCGTGCTCGGCAATCACGACCACTGGGTGGGGCCGGACGCGGTCAGCGCCGTGCTCGAGCGCGCGGGCGTTACCCTACTCACCAACCGCCACGTCCTCGTGCGGCGCGGCGCGGCCACTCTGGCCGTGGCCGGAGTGGATGACTTTACCCACGGCGCGACCCGTCCCGACGAGGCGCTCGCCGGTGTCGCTCCCGAGATCCCCCGCATTCTCCTCTCTCATAACCCCGATCTCATCGAATACCTCCCGGCGGGACTGCGGGTAGACGTGATGCTGTCGGGGCACACGCACAACGGCCAGCTCCACTTCCCGTTGCTGGGCCCGCTGCTTGTGCCATCGCAGTTCGGAGGGCGGTACATGCACGGCCTCAAGCGGGTCGGGGAGACGTGGCTCTACGTGTCGGCGGGGGTGGGGACCGCCGCGATCCCGATGAGATGGGGAAATCCCCCGGAGTTACCAGTGATCAGGTTGCAGAAAGCAGAACAGGCAACGGCTGGGCGCGCAGACGCACAGCGGTGAACAGTTCGAGTGAGCAGGCCCTTCCTGTTCACCACCACTGTTCACCGCTGTGCGCCTGTGCGTCTAGTATGCCCGTCCTGAAACCTCATTCCTGCTCCCTACCTACTTCAGCGACACCACGAACCGCACCGTCACGCACTCCGCCGTCTGTGGCGACACGCTGCAGAAACAGTCGTGTGGGAGCAGCCGCTTGACGCCGAGGACCTCGCCTTCGGCGATCCCCGGCACGTCCCGATAGGTGATCTCGAGGGTGGTCCCATCGATGATCCGGTAGTGCACCGGCCGGCCGAGCAGGCGGTGGTGCGGATCGATCTTGGCGAGCCCGTCCGCGAGGCGGCGCTGGATCTCGCCGATCTGCTCGCTCACGGCGCATTCCGGGCGAGCGTCGCAGCAGCGTTGCGTTGCATCCCGTGGCGGCCTGGCCGCTCGAGCGGGGTGTCACCGTATCGGCTGGCGAACGTCTCCTCATCCAGCGCGAGGAATTCGCGGGGGTCGGGGGCCGCGAGGTCCGAACGAGGGGCGAGCGCCGGATCGGCGGTCGCCAGGGCGAACCGCACGTTCCACGGACACACATCCTGGCAGACGTCGCAGCCGAACAGCCAATCACCGACGAGCGATCTCTGGTCCGTCGTGAAGTCGCCGCGATGCTCGATCGTGAGATAAGCAATGCAGCGTCGCGCGTCCATCACGTGCGGTGCGACGAAGGCGTCCGTGGGACAGGCGTCGAGGCAGCGGCGGCAGGTGCCGCAGCGATCCCCCTGAAACGGCAAATCGGGCGTGAGGGCGGCATCGCTGAGGACGACGCCGATGAACGTGAACGAGCCAATCCCGGGGTGGATGAGCATCATGTTCTTCGCGATCCAGCCGAGGCCCGCGCGCTGCGCGAGCTCGCGCTCCGGAACGGGTCCGGCGTCGACGTAGACGCGGGTCTTCGAGCCCGGCGCGAGCTCACGAATCGCGTCCGCGAGCCGCTCCAGCCGGCGGCCGAGGACACGATGGTAGTCGGCGGATTGGGCGTACTGGGCGACCTTCCCTGGACCCCGGGGCGCCGCTCCGGGGTCAGACGCGCCGTGGTAGTAGTTGGTGAGCGTGACGACCGCGACCTTGGCTCCCGTCATGATACGGCCCGGCTGTTTCCGCTTAGCCGACTGG
This sequence comes from Gemmatimonadales bacterium, assembly GCA_035637455.1. Classification (GTDB taxonomy): domain Bacteria; phylum Gemmatimonadota; class Gemmatimonadetes; order Gemmatimonadales; family GWC2-71-9; genus 20CM-4-69-16. Next base: position 91,779 of record DASPXE010000053.1, on the reverse strand, counting down.
CGGTGCAGGTAGCTCATCGTGCCGGCGTAGCCCGCGGCCAGCCAGCGCTCGAGCTCGCCGGCGTGCGCGTTGGGCTCGAGCGACGCAACCCCCACTGCGTCGAAGCCCAGTTCGCGCGCTCGACGCTTCAGTTCGACGGTTCTGCGTGACGCCTCCGCGTGACGTTGTTGCTCGACGTCTTTTTCTTTCATACGTGCATGGTTTCTCGCCGCCAGCGGGCGAAGTTGATCACGTCCTGGAGCGGCGGCACGGCGTGTTCATCGCCGTAAGCGGTGAGCATCCGCCAGCGTGTGTACTCCCGCGGCGGGAGCGGTACAAACGGCGGGCGGCGGTACCAGTCACGCGCCCGGAAGCTCCAGGCGAGGCGCAACAGGTCGAGGGCGAGTCGCGGGTTGACCGCGGCGCGGAGCGCGAGGCGCGCGAACAGGGCCGACCAGCGGGCGGGGGACGGCATGCCACGCAATCTACGTCGGGACGTGTCGACCGTGCTTTTCCTTCTGTATATTGACCGCCTATGACGTTCGCAAGCGGCCTGAAGACGGGCCACCAGGCCGGGGCGCATCGGCTCGCCCGCTACCGCAGCGAGTTCCCGATCTTCCGGGACCGCATCTACCTCAATACTTGCTCGCTCGGCGCGCTGGGCGAGCGCGCCCGCAACAAGGTCGTGGAGTTCCTCGACCTGTGGCAGGCGCGCGGGGCGTCCGCGTGGTATGACGTGTGGTGGGCCGCCCTCTCGGAGCTGCGGGCGCGCTACGCTCGCGTGATCGGCGCGGCGCCGGAAGAAATCGCGCTCGCGCCCAGCATCTCCGTAGCGCTCTCCGCGGTGGCGGAGTCGCTCGACTACGCGCGTCGCCCCAAGGTCGTGGTGACGTCGCTCGACTTCCCGACCGTCGCCTACCAGTGGCTCGCGAAGCGCGGACGCGGGATCGAGCTCGTCGTCGTGGAGAGCCCTGACCAGGTCTCCGTGCCCGTCGAGGCGATCGGCCGCGCCGTGGACGAGCGCACTGCGCTGGTCGCGACCTCGCACGTTTACTTCACGAGCGGCGCGATCCAGGATATCCGCGCCGTCGCGGACGCGGCGCACGCCAAAGGCGCCCTGTGCCTGATCGACGCGTACCAGTCGGTGGGGCAAGTGCCGTGCGATGCGCCGGCGGCGGGAGTCGACTTCCTCACCGCGGGCGGGCTCAAGTGGTTGCTGGGCGGCCCCGGGATCGTGTTCCTGTACGTGCGAGCCGAGCTGGCGCGTAGCCTCGCGCCGGCGATCGCCGGCTGGTTCGGCCACAGGAACCAGTTCGCCTTTGAGCCGCGGTCGCTCGAGTGGCACGAGGATGCTCGACGCTTCGAGCTGGGCACCCCGTCGCTCGCCGCGATCTACGCGCAGCTCGGGGGCCTCGACTACATCGAGGAGATCGGCGTGCCCGCGATCCGCGACGTGACGGCCGCGCTCACCGAGGACTTGATCGCGCGCGCTCGGGCCATGGGCCTCCGGCCCAAGGTGGCCGCTCGGGGGGAGGACCGCTCGGCGATCGTGATGCTCCCCGTGGAGGATCCCGCGGACCGCGTCCGCCACCTCGCGGCGGCCGGGGTCATCGCGGATGCGCGGCCCGGTCACGTCCGCCTGTCCCCCTTCTTCTACAACGTGCAGGACGACTATGTCGCAGCACTCGAGCGGCTCGCAGCGCAAAGCGGTCACTGAGGACGAACGACTCCTCACGCAGCTCCCCCGTGAGCGTCGCGCGTTCACGAGGACCGACTCATGGCGGGTGCTCCGCATCATGGGAGAATTCGTCGAAGGGTTCGACACGCTCTCGGACGTGTACAATGCCGTAACGATCTTCGGGTCGGCACGCACGCCCGTCGACGACCCGTACTACGAGAAGGCGGTGGAGACCGCGCGCATGCTCGCCGAGGAGGGCTTCCCCATCATCACCGGGGGCGGCCCCGGCATCATGGAGGCGGCCAACCGCGGTTGCCAGGAAGGGAACGGCTTGTCCATCGGCTGCAACATCGAGCTGCCGTTCGAGCAGGGGCTCAACCCTTACGTGGAGCGGGCGATCAATTTCCGCTATTTCTTTGTGCGCAAGACGATGTTCGTGAAGTACTCGACGGCGTTCATCGTCTTCCCCGGTGGCTACGGCACCATGGACGAGCTGTTCGAAGCGCTGACCCTGATCCAGACCGGCAAGGTCCGTCACTTTCCCGTAATCCTGTTCGGCCAGGCGTACTGGCTGGGGATGACCGACTGGCTGCGCGATCGGGTCGCCGGGGAAGGAAAGATCGCGACGACGGACCTGGACCTGTTCCACACGACCGATACCGCGAGCGACGCGGTCGCCATTATCCGGCAGGCCCGGGAGCGCCGCAGCAGAGAGCTCCCGGCCATCGACAGAGACGCCTGACGCCATGACCACACGCAAGGACTTCCTGCGCGGCCAGCGCATCGATCCGAAGCCCATCACCGGCCGGGAGACGGTCCCGGAGCTGGTGGACAATGCGTTTCTCGCCTACAACGCCGGCCGCCTCGCCGAGGCCTGCCGGCTGTTCTCGGAGCGCATGCTCGAGGACGACGTGACCGTGGGGATGAGCCTCACCGGCGCGATGACGCCTGCGGGCCTGGGGATGTCGACCCTCATCCCGCTGATCGAAGCGGGGTTCGTCGACTGGATCGTCTCGACCGGCGCCAACCTCTACCACGACGCCCACTTCGGCCTCGGGCTCGCGATGCACCGCGGCACCCCGTTCGCCGATGACGTGGAGCTGCGCGAGGAGGGCGTCGTCCGCATCTACGACATCTTCTTCGACTATGAGGTGCTGCTCTCGACCGACGCGTACATTCGGGAGGTCTCCGCAGGCCCGGAGTTCCAACGGCCGATGAGCACCGCCGAGTACCATTACCTGCTGGGCGGTTACATCCTCAAGCGCGAGCAGGCGCTCGGCATCTCACGGAAATCTGTGCTGGGGATGGCGCACCAGTGCGGCGTTCCGATCTACACATCCTCCCCGGGCGATTCTTCGATCGGCATGAATGTCGCCGAGCAGGCGCTGACGGGCTCGCAGCTCCGGTTCGATGCGAGCGCCGACGTCAACGAGACCTCCGCGATCGTGTTTCACGCGAAGACGCACCGCGGCCGGAGCGGCGTGCTGATCATCGGCGGCGGCAGCCCCAAGAACTTCGTGCTGCAGACCGAGCCGCAGATCCAGGAGGTGCTCGGCATCAGCGAAAAGGGGCACGACTACTACCTCCAGATGACGGATGCCCGGCCTGACACGGGCGGCCTCTCGGGAGCCACGCCCTCGGAGGCGGTGAGTTGGGGCAAGGTGGACCCCGACAAGCTGCCGGACACGGTGGTCTGCTATCTCGATAACACAGTCGGCTTTCCGATTCTCGCCGCGTACGCGCTCGCCCGGCGCAAGCCGCGGCGCCTGAAGCGGCTGTACCACAAGCGACCCGACATGATGCGGGCCTTGACCGAAGCGTACCAGGAGGCGAAGGCGGACCGCGACGCGCGCGCGGAGGCGGCCACTGCCGGGCGCAGGCCTTAAGGGCGCGGGGGCGGATCGCGGAGCCAGCGGCGCCGGGGGGTACGCAGCGTACGCCCTCGGCCTGCTCACACTCATCAACCTCCTGAACTACACCGACCGCAACGTCATCTTCGCCCTGTTCGAGCACATCAAGCGCGAGCTCACGCTCTCCGACCAGCAGCTCGGTTGGCTCGGCTCGGCGTACGTCGTCGTGCTGTCGCTCGCGGCGCTGCCGCTCGGCGTCATCGGCGATCTGCGCTCGCGCCGCGCGGTGATCGCGTTCGGCGTGGGGCTCTGGAGCGCCTTCACCGCCCTCGGAGCCGCGGTCCACCGCTTCTGGCAGCTGCTGGTGTGCCGCTCCCTGGTCGGGGTCGGCGAGGCCGGCTACGGGCCGGCGGCGCAGGCGCTGATCGCGGAATTCTACCAGGGCCGGCGGCGGGCGTTCGCGATCGGCGTCTATTCCGTCGGTATGGCGTTCGGAGGGGTGCTGGGCATCTGGCTGGGCGGCGTGCTCGCCGAGCACTACGGGTGGCGCGCTGCGTTCGTGGCCATGGGCGTGCCGGGCTTCTTGCTCGCGATCCTCGCCTCGCGGCTGCGCGAGCCGCGGCAGCGCCCGCCCGCGCCGATGGCGACTACCCTCCAGGGGTGGTTCGAGCGCGGGCGGCGACAGGCGATGCAGTACGGCAAGCCCCTCATCGGGCTCGCGCTCGCCGGTGCCGCGCTGAGCGGGCTGCTGGATCTGTTCGAGGGCCTGCCGCCGGGCATCGAGACCGCGGTGTTCGCGGCGTTTGTGAGCGTCGGGATTATCTGGACCGTCGTGCGGCTCGTCCCCGCCGCCGTGCGGCGCACGACCGAGGCGACCGAGGTCGCCGCGACGGCGTTCGGCGAGTTTCTCCAAGCCGCCGCGACCGTGCTCCGAACCCCGACGTTGATTTGGATGTTCCTGGGCGGCGCGCTAGTGACGTTCGCGGTAAACGGGCTGATCGCCTGGGCGCCGAGCTTCATGCAGCGCGCGCATGGCCTGTCGGTCGCGGTCGTGGGCCGGCAGTTCGGCATCTGGGGGCTCGCTGGCGGCGCGCTTGGCGGGCTGTTCGGGGGCCAGGTCGGCGACTGGCTGCTGACGCGCTGGAGCGGGGGCCGGGTGGTGGTATCCGGGGCGGGGTTCGTGCTCGGTGGGCCGGTGTGCGCCGCCCTCCTGCTCGTCGACGAGTTGCGGCTGTTCGTGCCGCTCCTGTTCGCGACCTTCTTCCTTTATACCTGGTACAATGGACCCCTCTCGGCCGTGATCCTGGACGTCGTGCCGCCCGCGGTGCGAGCCTCGGTCATCGGCGCGTACGTGCTGTTCTCGCACCTCGCGGGCGACGCCATCGCGCCGCCGCTCGTCGGGTACCTCTCCGACCGGTTCGGCCTGCGGCCGGCGATGCTGCTGCTGCCGTCCGCGGGGGCGGTCGGCGGGCTCCTGATCCTGATCGCGCTGACGACCGTGGGGCGGGATATGCAGCGGGTGCGGGCATGATTGCGGATTTCGGATTGCCGATTGCGGATTGGAGGCTACGACCCTCTGTCGCGAGAATCCGCAATGACGAGGGGCGGGGGTGGGCGGCATGAAGATCGCCGTCCTGTTCGACACCCTGCACCCCGAATGGGACGACGCCGACTACAAGAAAGCCGTGGAGGCGAAGATCGAGGAGGCAGAGTACGATGTGGCCCGCGCGCTGCTGGCGCAGCAGCACGACGTCCTCATGGTCGGGGTCGCCGAGCAGCTGGGACCGATGCTCGAGCGGCTCGCCGCCTTCCAGCCCAAGCTCGTTTTCAACGGCTGCGAGTCGTTCCGGCGCAACGCGCGGCACGAATACGCATTGGCGGCGGTGCTGGAGATGCACGGCTATCGCTACACTGGCTCGTCGCCCACGGCTCTGCTCGTCGCGCGCAACAAGTCGCTCACGAAGAAAATCCTCGCCTACCACGGCATCCGAGTCCCGGCGTTCACCGAGTGCCACCTCGGCGAGAAGCCCATGCGCCCGTCGGAGCTCCGGTTCCCGCTGATCGTGAAGCCGCTGCTCGAGGATGCGTCGGTGGGGATCGCGCAGGCATCGGTGGTCGAGAACGACGAGGACTTGGCCGAGCGGGTGAAGTTCATCCACGAGAAATTCCGCCAGGCGGCGATCGTCGAGGAGCTGATCGAAGGCCGGGAGTTGTACGTCGGCCTGGTCGGGAACGAGACGGTCCAGCAGCTGCCGATCATCGAGATGACGTTCGGGGAGGCCGAAAACGGGGAGCACCGCATCGCGACCTACAAGGCGAAGTGGGACGAGGAGTACCGCAAGCGCAAGAAGATCAAGAACGTGTTCGCGAAAGGCCTGTCGGACGAGCTCACGGCGAAGATCGGGGATATCTGCACGACCGCGTTCCACGCGTTGTGGCTCCAGGACTACGGGCGCATCGACCTGCGGCTGACGCACGACGACGAAGTGTACGTGCTCGAGGTCAATCCCAATCCTTTCATCGCATTCGAGCACGAGATGGCGAACGCCGCGGAGAAGGCGGGGATGGGCTATGACGAGTTCATCCAGCGGATCGTCGACGAGGCGTTAGAGCGCGACCATGGCTAGGCCCGTGGGGCGGCGTCGCGAGGTGCCGACGCCGGAGCTGCGTTGCCCGACGTGCGGTGCGGAGCTGGAGCGCTTCTGGTCGCACTGCTCCAACTGCGGGCGCCGGCTCGAGTGGCGCGACACGCAGAAGGCAACGGGGGCCGAGTGCTACTACTGCGGCTGGATCGTCTCCGACGCCTTCTCGTTCTGTCCCTGGTGCGGGCGCGACATCACCGACGAAGCGTCGAGCCCCGAGCCGCTCAAGGCCCCGAAAGGGTTTAAGTACGAGCGGCGCTGCCGCTGGGGGTGCGGCGGTGGCGTGATGTACCCGATGCCGTACTGCCCCTGGTGCGGCCGGCCCCAGAAGTGGCGGTACGACGGCTACCAGAACATCTGCCCACACTGCAGCAAGGGTGTGGACGACTGGATGGACGTTTGTCCCTGGTGCGGCGAGGACGCCACGGGGCGCGACCTCATCCGCCAGGCGCTGCGCCGGGTGCGCCAGCTGCTCGTCGTGTCACGAGTCAAGGACTGGAACTACCGCGTGCTGCTCCGGCCGGGGGTGTCGGGCGTGACGCACCGCTCGCCCAAGGTCATCGAGATCGAGCGGCGCTACGTCACCCGGAAGCGGTGGCGCGACGAGATCTCGTGGAACATGCTCACCGGGCTGATTCTGCACGAGCTTGGCCACTCGTTTCTCTATCACAACTGGTCGTTCACGCGTACCGGCCGGTTCCGCCGCGCCTTCGGCGAGGTACGCAAGGTGTACCGCGTGGCGGACTCGAAGTGGGTGGACTTCGAGCGCAGCGGCGTTACCACGACCCTGCCGAACTACGTTACCGCGTACGCCGCGACGCACCCGCAGGAAGATTTCGCCGAGACGTTCCGCTTCTACGTGGCGCGGCGAGGTCGGTTGCGAGAGCTGTTCGCCGAGTTCGGGCGTAAGCGGAAGGGCGTGCCGGTGTTCGAAAAGTTCCTCGTGCTGGGCGATTTCATCAGGAGCCTGCGGGGGTGGAGGTGAAAGCGGCCACTCGACGTGCCGGAGCTGAAGCCTGACGCTCGTTCCCCCGACGAGCCCCGGCCCTGCTGCAACCTTTCAGCTCCCTCACACATCCCACCGTTTGGCGCCCGGTGATCACGACACCGTCCCCCTTTCCGTCGAGGTCCTCCATGCTCCGCTGGACGGCGGTCCTTCTGCTCGCGGCGACACGGCTCGCCGCGCAACGCGCGCTCGACGCCCCCATGGACTCAGGGGCAGTCGCCCGTGTCCTCGGGCTTCTCAAGACGTCCGACTCGACCGTGTGCGAGCTCGCGGGACAGGCGATCAGTAACTCGTGGGGCTTCCCCTGGGAGCCGAGGCTGTTCCCGACCCCCACGCCGATGCCGATGCCCACCCCCATGCCGATGCCGATGGCGCTGCGCATGGGTATCCGGGTGCCGCACGTCCGGGTGCACGTGCGCCACGGCCCGGCCTGGTACGGCGGGGACGTGGCCGTCTCGGGGGCGTTCCGCGCGGTGCTGCGCGACGATAGCCGCTGCGTGCGGAACATCGCTGCGCGGGTGCTCGGCCGGGCGCGCTCGGCGGCGAGCTACGACGCGTTCCTCGCGCTGCTCGGCGACGCCAGCCCGGGCCTCCGGGAGACGGGAGCGCTCGGTCTCGGCGAGCTCCAAGACCGGCGCGCGCTCCGCCCGCTGCAGACCGCCCTCCGGGACCGGGACGCGGCCGTTCGGGCGATGGCGGCGCGCGGTCTAGGGCAGATCGAAGACTCGAGCTCAATCGGGGCGCTGGCGAACGCCCTGGCGGACGACGCCGTTCCGGTGCGGCGAGCCGCGGCGTGGGCCCTGGGTGAGGCGGAGAGCCCCCGGGCGATCGAGCCCCTGAGCCAAGCGCTGCGGGACCGCTCGCCCGAGGTGCGAGCGCTTGCCGCCTGGGCGCTGGGGGAGATCGAAAGCGCGCGCGCCGTGCCCGTCCTGGGCGAGGCGCTCAAGGATCCGTCGCCCGACGTGCGCCGCGCGGCCGTCTGGGCGCTGGGACAGATCGAGGACAAGGAAGGGGTGGATCTGCTGCTGCCGCTGCTGCACGATCGGGATCCCCAGGTTCGGCTGGCCGCCACGCACGCGCTGGGGCAAATCGAGAGCCCGCGCGCCGTGGGCGGCCTCGGCGCCCTGGTGCACGACGAATCGCCCCACGTGAAGCGCGCCGCCATCTGGGCGCTCGGTCAGATCGAGCACGGCAGCGCCGTCGACCCGTTGAGCGCCGCGCTCAAGGATCCCGATTCGGAAACCCGCCAGCTCGCCGCGTGGGCGCTGGGTGAGATCGAGGATGCGGCCGCGGTCGATCCCCTGGCGGCGGCGCTCAAAGACCGCGAGCCGGACGTTCGGATCGCGGCGGCGTGGGCGCTGGGCCAGATCGAGAGCTCGCGTGCGATCGAGCCGCTCAAGGCGGCGCTTCAGGACGAGTCCCGCGACGTGCAGGACGCGGCGCGCTGGGCGCTGAGCCAGATCGACGACGAAGACCGGAACGTACGGGTGCGCGTGCGGCCGAAGGTGAAGAAGGGGATCTAAGCGACGGGCGTGTCAGGGGTCCGGCGAGCCGCGAGGCTCTCCGGACCCCTCTTGTTTTTCATCCGGCGAAGCAGTACGTGCAGCCCTTCTCCTGGGAGCGGTTCACCGCGATCACGCCCGAGGGCACTACCAGCACGCCTGGGAGCAGGTTGGCGACCCAGTCCTTCTTGATGGCCTCGGCCTGCATGCCCATGTCCTTCGCCAACCGCATGCTGTTGAAGGTGAGGGCGATGTTGCACACGCCGATGAGGACACCCTTCGCCAGCAGCTCGTCGGTGCCCATGCCGGGGATCGGCACGTCGCCGGGTTTGAGATGGATGAGCGGATGGCGGACAGCGGGCCCCTTCGTTGCGGGATCGGTGATCTTGAACGCGTCGCCGAACCTGTACTTCGCCCACATCGCGCTCTCCATCGCGTACGGAATCCCCGAATGACGGAGCACGATCACCACGGTGTTGTCCGCGTCCGTGGTGCCGTAGGTCTCGTTCGTGGTGTTGAGGAACACGCGGGCCCACGCGAACCCAAAGCCGTCGTTCGGCTCGGGGACGTCGTACACCATCTTGTGTTTCCCCGTGATCTTGTTCAGCCATGCCTCGAATTCGGGATTCGCCGAGGCCCGCGTCGCGGCGCGGGTGGGCCGGGCCGCCGCTGCAAACGGAGCGACGAGGCCCCCCAGGCCGACAGCGGCGGCGCTGGCGGCGATCCGCCCCAAAAAGCCGCGGCGGTGTGTGGTGGAGCGGCCGAGCTCGAACATGCGACCTCCTATCAATGGGTGCGTTGAGGACTAGGGTGCGTGTTGCGCTGGGCGGCGAGCGTAGGATAGGCGACGTCGGGCGGGGCGTCGCCGTTCGGCCAGTCGTGGATCTTGTCGGGAAAGTCCGGCCGCGGGTACGCGCTGATGAAGGCCGCGACATCGAACGCCTGTTCGTCGGTCAGCGTACCCGGCTGGTCGAACGGCATGTTCTCCCTGATGAACGCCGCAGCCGTGCGGACTCGCGCCATCCCCGCGCCGATGTTGTAGGACCTTGGCCCCCACAGGGGCGGCGCGACGGCCGTCCCCTGACCCGCCGGGCCGTGACACTTCGCGCAGCTGGCGGCGTACACCGCTGCACCCGCCGCCGTGTCAGACGTCAGCCCGGCCCACTTCTGGAGCCGATTGCCCGGAGGTGGGGGCTCGATCGGGACGTCGCGCGACAGGAACCAAAGGTACGCGAGGATGTCCCGCATCTCGACGCCGTCGACGGCGAGTGGCGTGCCGTTCATGCTGCGCCGGAAGCAGTCGTTCACGCGGTATTCGATCGTCTCGACCGTCGCGCTGCGGGGGCGGTACTGCGGGTAGCGCGCGTAGACGCCCACCCACGAGCCCAGCGCTTGGCGGCGGCCGGCGTCGAGGTGACAGCTGACGCACCGCAGATCGTTGCCGACGTGAGTCGGGAGGCTGTCGCGCGTGGCGACCAGGAGAGCGCGACCACGCTGGATCGCGGCGCCGAGCGGGCCGGGGGGGATCAGGGAGTCGGCAGGGCCGCGCAGAGCCGGCGCCGCGGCGGTGCTCCGGTCGCGCGCAGTGGCGCGCTCACGCGCACAGCCTCCCGATAGGGAGAGGCCGACCAGGATAACCCGCACGATTCTGGAGCGGCGACGGAGCACTCGGTGCTCGGAACCCATGTGTAGCGCGAGAGATAGTACCGGCGGTCGCGGTGGTTGGCAAGCATCATCCGGTCTACGGGTTGGATCGCGGCGTCTCTTTGAGGAATGTCCGAGCGCGATCGGCGAGGGCGCGATAGTCGGCTAGCTCCTCGGCGACGCGCATCGCATCCCAGCCGAGCAGGCCGGCCATGCTCGCCGCGACGGCTGGGGCGGCGGCAGAGCCGTCCGTCTCGTAGAAGAGGTGCAGCCGCCGGACGAGCACGTCCGCCAGCCGCAGCGCCATCTCGCGCTCGACAGCGTGGACGACTTCCGCCCAGATCTCCGGACGCCCTGCGACGATCGGCCGGCCCAGCGCGCGGTCGTGGTCCACCCGGTTCAGGACCGCCGCCGACTCGCTGCCGTAGCTCCGGACGAGGTGGCGGGCGGTCGACTCCAGCACGCCGCGCGCTTTGGCCGCCTCGACCAGCACTTCGAGGTCGGCGGTTTCGCCGCCGGGGAGCGGCAGCCGGTCGGTCGGCGGGGCGGCGGGCCGGGGCCGGCCGTCCACCTCGTGCAGCCGCGCGGCCACGCGCTCCGCCACGTCGTGCCCCATCACGCGGTACGTCGTGAGCTTGCCGCCCGCGATCGTGATCAGCCCGCTCTGGCTCTCGACGACACGGTGCTCGCGCGAGACGTCCGACGCCGAGAGGTCGCGCGGTGGGGCGAGCAGCGGGCGCAGGCCAGCCCAGGTGGCGACGACGTCCGTGGGCGCGAGTCGGGCCTGCGGGAAGAAGGCGTTGACCGAGCGGAGCAGATATATCACGTCGTCGGCGGTCGCCCGCACGTCGTCGGGCGAGGCGTCCTCGTCGGTGTCGGTCGTGCCGATGTAGGTCTGGTCTCCCCACGGCAGTGCGAACATCACGCGCCCGTCGATCGGCGAGGTGAGCGTCACGGCGTGCGCATTGCCGAGGCGCTGCCGCGGCACGACCACGTGCGTACCCTTGGTGAGCCGCAGCAGCGGCTCCGCCTGGGGGTCGTCGAGCCGCCGCACGCGGTCGAGCCAGGGACCCGTGGCGTTCACGACGATGAGCGCGCGCGCCGTGCAGGTCGCCCCGGTCAGGACGTCACGCAGCGTCGCACCGCGGACCCGCCCATCGGGCTTCAGGAGGCTCGACGCCTCCGTGTAATTGGCGACCAGCGCTCCCGCCTGCGCGGCGCTCCGCATCGTCGCGATGACGAGCCGCGCGTCGTCTGTCTGCGCGTCGTAGTAGAGGCCGGCGCCCGTCAGGTCCCGCTCGCGCAAGCCGGCCTCGACGCGGAGCACGGCCTTGCGCCCGAGCCAGCGGTGCCTTCGCACGTTGCGGAACGCGGCGAGCAGGTCGTATAGCCATAGACCCGCGCGGAGCTGCCAGGCCGGCACGCGCGCGCCACGATAGGCGGGGAAAAGAAACGCGAGCGGTCGGACGAGATGCGGCGCGATCGTGAGCAGCACGCGCCGCTCGCGGCTCGCCTCGAACACGAGTCGGAAGGCGCGTTGCTCGAGGTAGCGCAGCCCGCCGTGGATCAACCGTGAGGAGTGCGAGGATGTCCCGCCGCCGAAGTCACCCCTGTCCACCAGCGCGGTGCGGATGCCGCGTAACGCTGCGTCGCGGGCGACGCCGGCGCCCGTGATGCCACCGCCGATCACGAGCAGGTCCACCGGCTCCGCAGCCATCGCACGAAGGGCGGCGGCGCGGGTACGGTGCGAGAACTCCGTTTCGGTCGTCACGACGTGTCTTGGCCGGTGCGCGGGCCCTGTGGTAGGTTTCGTCCCGGGCTCGGGCGTCGTGCGTCTTTCGGGACGCGCCCGGGGCCGAGCGCGCCCTCTCAGGGCGCGTACTCGTGCGGAGGGGAATGTAATGTCTGAAAGAAACGGACGGCGGGTCGCGATCGTCGCCGGGTGTCGCACGCCGTTTTGCAAGTCGGGCACCGCGCTGAAGGGCGCGCCTGCCGTGGACCTGGCCCGCTATGTGGCCCGCGAGCTGCTTGAGCGCACCAACCTGGAAGGCACGGACGTGGACGAGGTGGTCTTCGGGCAAGTCGTCCCGTCGGCGCTCGTTCCGAACGTCGCCCGCGAAGTGAGCCTCCTCCCCCAGTTCCCGAAAGAGATCCCGGCGTACTCCCTCAATCGCGCCTGCGCTTCCGCCGGTCAGGCGGTCTCCAACGCCCACGATCAGATCGCGCTCGGCCATGCGAACGTGGTGATCGCGGGCGGCGTGGAATCGCTCTCCGACATCCCGATCCTCGCCTCGCGCCGCCTCGCCGACATCCTGGTCGAGGCGAGCCGGGCGAGGACCCTTCCGGCCAGACTCAAGACGTTCAGTCGCGTCCGTCCCCGCGATCTGGTGCCGGTGTCCCCCGCGATCGCCGAGCCGTCGACCGGGGAGACGATGGGACAGTCGGCCGAGAAGATGGCGAAGGAGAACCACATCGCTCGCGCCGCGCAGGACGAGTGGGCGCTGCGGAGCCACCAGCGCGCCGCTCAGGGCACGGACGACGGTCGCCTCACCGCCGAGATCGTGCCGTGGCTCCCGGCCCGGCCCGGGGAGCCCGTGGTCACCCAGGACAACGGCATCCGGCGGGACACCTCGCTCGAGCAGATGGCGAAGCTCAAGCCCGTGTTCGACCGTCGCTACGGCAGCGTGACGGCTGCGAACTCCTCGCCACTCACCGACGGCGCCGCGGCGGTCCTGCTCACCAGTGACGCCGCGGCGCGGGCGCTCGGGTACACGCCGCTCGCGTACGTCCGCTCGTACGCCGTCGCCGCCGTCGACCCCGGCTGGCAGCTGTTGCAGGCCCCGATCTTCGCGGTTCCCAAGGCGCTCGAGCGCGCCGGGATCGAGTGGCGGGATCTGGGCCTGGTGGAAGTGCACGAGGCGTTCGCGGCGCAGGTACTCTCGAACCTGCAGGGATGGCGGGCGTTGGGTTGGGAGATCGACCCCGAGATCATCAACGTGATGGGAGGCTCGATCGCGATCGGTCACCCCTTCGGCGCCACCGGTGGCCGCATCGTCACGACGCTCGCAAACGAGATGGCGCGCCGCGACGTGCAGTTCGGGTTGCTCTCGATCTGTGCGCAGGGCGGCATGGGCTTCGCGATGGTGCTGGAGCGTCGCTGATGCCCGGATCCGCCCTCGCGTGGGAAGTCACGGACGGGATCGCGGTCGTCACGCTCGACTTGAAGGGCGAGCCGGTCAACAAGATCTCGCGCGCTGTGAAGGCGGACTTCCTCGCCACGTTCGAGTCGCTCGAGCGCGACCAGGCCGTGCAAGCCGTCGCGTTTTTCTCGGGGAAGCCCGACCACTTCATAGCCGGCGCGGACATCGAAGAATTCGTCGCCCTCACCACGGCTGCCGAAGCGGAGCGGCTGTCCGCGGAGGGTCAGGCATTGCTCGAGCGCGTGGCGCGCTTTTCCAAGCCGATCGCCGTCGGGATCCACGGCGCGTGCCTGGGCGGCGGGCTCGAGTTTGCGCTGGCTTGCCACTACCGCGTCGCCTCCGACCACCCCAAGACCCAGCTCGGTCTGCCCGAGGTGCAACTCGGCGTCCTGCCGGCCGCGGGCGGCTGCCAGCGGCTGCCGCGCCTGATCGGCGCGCGCGCGGCGCTCGACATGATCCTCGCGGGAAAGGTGGAGCGGGCGCAAAAGGCCGTTCGGCTCGGGCTCGTCGACGAGCTCGTGCACCCCGCCATCGTCCGGGATCTCACCCTCGCCGCCGCCACACGGATGGCGGGCGGCTGGCGCCCGAAGCGGAAGCGCCCCGGCGGCTTCGTGGGGTGGCTGCTCGACGGCAATCCGCTCGGCCGTCGGCTGGTGTTCCGTGGTGCGCGCCGGCAGCTCCTCAAGCAGACGAAGGGCAACTACCCGGCGCCGCTCGCCGCGCTCGAGGCGGTTGAATACGGCTTCGGGCACGGGCTGGCCCGAGGCCTGAAGCGCGAAGCCCAGTTGTTCGGCCAGCTCGCCGTCAGCGATGTCTCCCGCAAGCTCGTGCAGATTTTCTTCGCCACGACCCAGCTCAAAAAGGACCTCGGCGTCGCCAACGCCCCGCCGCCCACCGACGTGCGGCGGCTCGGCATCGTCGGCTCCGGGTTCATGGGGTCAGGAATCGCGGGGACTGCGGTCGCGCAGGCCGGCGTCGACGTGCGAATGAAGGACGCCGATCTGCCGCGCGTCGCAAAGGGGCTCGCGGCCGCGCGGGAGATCTTGGACGACCGTCTGAAGCGCCGCCGCATCACGAAGTACGAGCACGCCCGACTCCTCGCCCTGCTCTCGGGCGCGGACACGTATGCGGGCTTCGGGCGCGCGGACCTGGTCATCGAGGCGGTGTTTGAAGACCTCGTCGTGAAGCAGCAGGTGCTGCGGGAGGTGGAGACGGCGACGGCCGACCGGGCGGTATTCGCGTCCAACACCTCGACCATCCCGATCGGGCGCATCGCCGACGCGTCGCGGCGACCCGAGCAGGTGATCGGGATGCATTTCTTCTCGCCGGTCGCCCGCATGCCGCTGCTCGAGGTGATCCCGTCGGCGCGCACGGCGCCGGGAGTCGTCAGCACGGCGGTGGCGTTCGGGCGCCGCATGGGCAAGACCGCGATCGTCGTCAAGGACAGGCCCGGGTTCTGGGTGAACCGGATTCTCACTCCCTACATGAACGAGGCCGGCCACCTGCTGGCGGAAGGAACGGCGATCGAGGAGCTCGACGACCTGATGGTGCAGTTCGGTTTTCCGGTGGGCCCGATCACGCTGTTGGACGAAGTCGGCTTGGATGTCGCGGAGAAGGTTGCGGGCGTGATGCATGAAGCGTTCGGTGACCGCTTCGCGCCGTCGCCCGCGTTCGCCGGACTGGCGAAAGCCGGTCGGCTCGGCCGCAAGGCGGGCAAGGGGTTTTATACGTACGCGGGAGGGAAGAAGGGCGACATCGACGCCACCGTGTACCGGCTCATCGGCACGCAGCCGAACGGCGGCCCGCGACCGGCGGAGGCCATCCAGCGCCTCGTCTTGGCGATGCTCAACGAAGCGGCGCGCGCGGTGGGAGAGGGCATCGTCTCGAGCCCCCGCGACGGCGACATCGCCGCCGTGTTCGGCTTCGGCTTTCCGCCGTTCCGCGGCGGCCCGCTCCGCCACGCCGATGACCTCGGCGCGAGCCGTCTCGTCGGGGAACTCGAGCGCCTCGCCGAGCGGCTGGGCCCGCGCTTCGCCCCGAGCGACGTCCTACAGGAGCAGGCGCGTCGCAACTCGAAGTTCTATCCCTGACGCCCGACACGCCACCCTGTAATGATCCGCGCCGGCCTGCTGTGGCTCAGCGAGCAATCCCGCATCTTCGGCTTCATTCGAGGCAACGGCCTCGCCCGCCGCCTCGCCTCGCGCTTCGTCGCGGGTGAAACGGTCGAGGCCGCGGTCGCTGCTCTCAAGGGGCTCAACGCCGTGGGCATTTCCGCGAGCCTCGATCTGCTCGGCGAGTCGGTGACGAGCCACTCCGAAGCCCGCGCTGCGCGCGATACGTATCTGGAAACCCTCGACCGCATCCGCCACGTCGGCGCGGACGCGAACGTGTCGCTGAAGCTCACCCAGATGGGGCTCGAGATCGACGAGCGGTTGTGCATCGAGAACGTCCGGGCGATCCTCGCCAAAGCGCGGAGCTACGGGTCGTTCGTCCGGATCGACATGGAGCAGTCGGCCTACACCGAGAAGACGCTGCAGCTGTTCAAGCGGACCCTCCATCCGGAGTTCGCGAACGCCGTCGGCGTCGTGCTGCAATCGTATCTGCGACGCACCGAGCAGGACGTGGAAGACATGATCGTGCTGGGCGCCCGCGTACGGCTCTGCAAGGGCGCGTATCAGGAGCCCGCGACGGTCGCGTTTCCGGACAAGCGCGCCGTGGACGCGAACTACGTCCGCTGCATGGAGCGGCTGCTCGAGCGGGCGGACTATCCCGGGATCGCCACGCATGACGCCCGCATCATCGCGCACGCGAAAGACTTCGCCCGCCGGAGCGGCATCGCGCCCCGCCGCTTCGAGTTCCAGCTGCTGTACGGCGTCCGCCGCGACCTCCAGCAGAGCCTGCGCCGCGAGGGCTACAACGTGCGGGTCTACGTCCCGTTTGGGAGCCACTGGTACCCCTACTTGATGCGGCGGCTCGCCGAGCGCCCGGCGAACATCGCCTTTCTGCTCGGCAACATCGTGCGGGAGTCGCTACGGCGGAGCTGAATGACGGCACGCTGGGCGGCTACCAGCGCGTGCACGAGCGAGCGCCCGCGTTTGGCGGCGCGGACGGCCGGGCGTATTCCGTCGCCACGTTCGTGGACGACGCGCCGAACGCGAAGGGGCTGTATGGGGCAGCGCTGCTGTTCGTGCGCTGGTCCGAGGGAGGCGACCGGCCCGTGGGGCACCTGGAAACCGAATACCTCGCCTGGGGGAAGACGCCGGCCGAGGCGCTCGCACCCGTGCTCGCCCTGACGCTCCAGGCCGTGAAACAGCATCTCGACGGCTGTATCCAGGTGGCGGGCAGGGACGGTGGTGACGTGCGATGGCCATGACCACCGGCGTGGTGCTGGTGCGCACCGGCTCCAGCTACCGCGTATACACCGACGCGGGCGAGGTGACGGCGGTGCTGCGTGGCAAGCTGCGGCGGCGCGACGACGACCGCATCGTCGCCGGGGACGTCGTCGAGCTCGCGCTGCAGCCCGATGGCCCGGCGACGATTTCGCGCGTGCGTCCGCGACGCTCGGTGCTGGCACGGCGCGCCGCCGGTGAGCGCAGCCCCCGCGTCCAGCCGCTCGCCGCGAACGTGGACCAGGTCGTGGTCGTCGCGTCGGCGCGCGACCCGGAACCCAACTTGCGGTTGCTCGACCGCTTCCTCGTCATCGCCGAGGCGAACCGGATCCCCGCGGTCATCGTGCTCAACAAGATCGAGCTTGAGCGGCGCGCTGCGGGCGTGTTCCAGCGGCGGTTCGGACCGGCTGGCTATCAGGTCCTGCCGACATCGGTGCGGGCGGCGGAAGGGCTGCCCGCGCTGCGCGACCTGCTGCGCGGCCGGGCGTCGGTGCTCACCGGCCCATCGGGGGTGGGGAAGTCGAGTCTCATGAACGCGCTCCACCCAGGGTTGAACCTCCGGATCGGCGCGATCAGCGCGTACTGGGGGAAGGGGAAGCACACGACGCGCGCCGCCCTGCTCGTGCCGCTCGCGGAGCGCGGCTTCGTCGTGGACACGCCGGGGCTGCGGGAAGTCGCGACGTGGGGCGTGGACCCGGATGCCCTCGGCAGCTGCTTCCCCGAGTTCCGCCAATTGCTCGACGCGTGCCGCTTCGACAACTGCCGCCACCTCATGGAGCCGGACTGCGCGGTGCGGCGGGCGGCGGAGGAAGACAGATTCGATCCTGATCGGCTGGTCTCCTACCAGCGGATCTACGAGGAAGTCAGCGTGCCCTCCTGGTCCAGCGGTCGTCGTCGCGCGAGGTGAGTCAGACCGGACGCTTGGGGAGCTTCGCCAGGGCGTCCGGCGTGGCGCGCCGCTGACGCGCAGGTCTACGTGCCGTCGACCAATCGGCGCAGTTCCACGAAGCGCTGCTGCAGCTCGCCTCGCCCACGGGCATCCAGCCGCTGGGCGATAGCCGGCGGGAGGAACTGGCGATCGGTGCACTCGAGAATCGCAGCCGTTTCCTGCATCTCCTTCTCGAGGCCTTGGGTCGACGGGAGAAACTGGGCGACGACCTCGGTCAGCGACTCGCGGGTGATAGCGTCCTTCCCGGCGAGCAAAGACAGCCGGAGGGCGCGCCCGACCAGGCCTTCGATGTCGGCGCCCGAGAGTTGGCCGAGGCGGGGGATGGGCGGGATGTCTTCCGGTGCCAGGCGGCTCTGCAACTTCCGCGCGAGTGCCACGAACATGTCCCTGACCTCCGATTCGGCGGTCGGATAGAACAGTGGGATATGAACCTCGGCGCGGCCCTGCCGCTTGAGGTCGAGCGGGAGCAAGTCGGGGCGCGCCGTCAGCAACATCCACAGGATCGACCCGCGGTACTTCGTGTCGCCCATCTGTGTGGCGATCATCCCGAAGACGCGGCTCGACGTGCCGGAGTCGCCCTCGGCTTCCCGATTCCCGAGGGCTGCGTCCGCTTCGTCGATCACGACCATGACCGGCCCCATGGCGCGCAACACCGACAGCACGCGCTCGAGGTTGCCTTCCGTTTCACCCACGTACTTTGAGCGGAAGTTCCTGAGAATCACACACGGGATGCCGAGCTCCCCGGCGGCGCACTGGGCGAGGAACGATTTGCCCGTCCCCACCGGGCCGCACAGCAGATAGCCCATCGGCAGGCTGTCCAGCCGCCCCTGCCGGAGCAGCGTCGCGTCGTCGCGCAGGCGTCGCTTCGCCGCCTCATGCCCGATCACGGTGTCCAGTGCCCATTTGGGCTCGATGAACTCGAGCAGCCCTTGCGCCTGCTTCTCGATGAGACGCTTCTTCAGGTCCCGGAAGAGCTTTGCATCGAGCCGCCGGCCGGTCTCCATCGAGAGCTTCACCAGGACGGCGAGATCGGTCAGCGAGATCCCAGCCGTGAGACGCGCGAGCGTCGGCCCGTCGAAGTCCGAAAACCCCGTCAGGTCTCGGGTGCCCAGGGTGTAGCGGATGAAGTGCTCCCGCTCCTCAACGGCCGGCAGTGGGCTCTCGATGGCAGCGACGTGCGGGCTTTCGGTCAGTCGCTCGTTCAGCTCGGAGCGCTTCTCGTCCAAGAGTACGAACGCCAGCGGCAGGCTCTTGATGTGCGGACTCTTCGCCCAGTTGAGCAGCGTGACGAGCATGGCGGCCGCCGGGAAGCTCGTCCGGCCGGGTTCGCCGGTGGGGAAGAGAAACGAGGCTTGATCGATCAGGACCGCGGCGCTGATCGGTCGTTGGGCCGCCGCGATGATGTTGGCCCGCACGAACCGGTCGAGCAGCGCCAAGATCAAGCCGGGGTCGTTCTTCACCTCACTCAGGTCGCAGATCTTCTCATTGGCCAGCGCCGTCATCCGCTGCAGCCGCTTTTCGTTGCGGCCGGCGAACGCACGCAGTCCCCTCCCCAGGTCGTACAGCAGCACCAGGTCCCACTTCCCGAACATCTGCTCGGCGAGAAACTCGGCGATGGTGCCGTATCCGTCGTCGGGTGATTCGCCGCGACGCACGAGATCGTTGGTGTTCCCGTGCAGCAGGAACACGGAGGTCGTGCCCGAAAAGCAGAGCTCCCCGAGCTGTACCGCCCATGCGGGAGACCAGGCGGGGAACCTGGCAGCGGCTCCGGGCGGGCCCGGTGCGGGCGGTGCGGGGCTGGGATCAGGCGTCATCGCGCACGACCTGCTTGCCCGCGGCGTCGAGGATGGCCGGGACTTCGTCCAGGGCGTCCGTCACTCCCCCCGTGATCTGCTGCAGCTGGTTGAGGGTCGCCTCGGTCCGATGCATGCTGTCGGCCGCGGCGTCCACTTGGCTGCTCAACACATCGGGGTCCTGCCGGTTGGCGGCGAGCTCGATTAGCGCCTGGATCTTGGATTCCACGCGGTCCAGCTCCAGCCCCGCGAACTCCGCGTTCTTCATCGCCTTGTGGTAGTTGTCGAGGCGCTGGTCCGCGATCCCCACGCTTTCCTCGAGCGAATGGATCATGCGTTCGTCGCCGGACGCCTGGGCCGCGGTCAGCTTTTGCTTCAGCTGCTGCAGCCGCTGGGTGAGCTCCGCTTCGGTCGTGGACTTCAGAAAACGCACCAGGCTGTTCTGCTGCCCGAGCAGTCGCAGGAAGCCGTACAGCAAGCGGTCCAGCGCCGGCGTCCAGATATCGGTCGTTTCGGGCGCGCCACCCGGAGACCGCGCCGCCTGCGCGATCGACCGCATGTCCAGGCAGCGCTTGCGGAGAGCGTTGAAGCGCTGCTGCGCGTCGGCCGAGAGCCCGGTGAGCATTTCGCCCACGGAGCGCGCTGGCTGGCGCCCGCCGCGCAGTGCAACGCGGGCTCGATCGGCGATATCGGCGTCCACCGCCTCACGAAACCGCGGCATGGAGATCACGCCACCGAGATAGATCATTTCTCCGGCCGCGATGAGCGGGAGCAGGACGTCCGGCCACGGCGAGAGCACGGCCGCGGCGGCAGCCCCGAAGCAGAGCAGCAGGTTCCACCGCGCCACGAACGCGTGTTTCAAGTACTCCAACATGCCGGCGCCACCAAGCTTGTCAGTCGCCATGAGAATCGGAGGGCGTCATGTCGACCGGCTGTCGAGCGCACCCCGCGCGCTCAGTCGCCGGCGCGGGTGGAGGGTTCCAACCGCTCGATCATGTCGCGCAGGCTGAAGACGACCTCGAGGAACGCGGGCTCCCGCTGCATCACGTGCGCGGGGCGGTCCGGCGGAGGGACCTTGACCTCTTTCAGGATCGTGCCCGGGGCCGATGAGATGACGAATGTTCGGTCGCCGAGGTACACCGCTTCCTCGATCGAGTGCGTTACGAAGAACACGGTGGCCTGAAGGGCCCGCCACAGCTCCACCAGCAAGTCCTGCATCCGCATGCGCGTCGTGGGGTCGAGGGCGCCGAACGGCTCGTCCATCAAAATGATCCTGGGATCCAGGATGAGCGAGCGCGCGATGGCGACACGTTGCCGCATTCCTCCCGACAGCTGAAACGGATATTTGCGGGCGTCGCGGACGGGGTCGAGCCCGACTCGGCGGATCCAGTCGCGCGCGCGCTCGAGACGCGCCTTCCTCGGCATCCCGCGACATTCCAGGCCGAAGGCGACATTCTCCTCGACGGTCCGATTCTCGAACGCGGTGTAGTCTTGAAACACCATGCCCCGGTCCGCTCCGGGACGCTCCACCGGGCGCCCGCCCACGAGCACCGCTCCGCCAGTCGGCGGGAACTGCGGGCGCAGCCCGGCGATCAGCCGGAGGATGGTAGACTTGCCACACCCGGAAGGTCCCAGGATCGTGATGAACTCTCCCTTGTTCGGCAGATCCTCGATCGTGAAGCTGACGTCCTTGATCGCAGTGAAGCCGTCGTCGTACGTCTTGGTGACGCGGTCGAACTGCACGATCGGAACGGGCGGACCCGCGCTCGCCGCGGCGGCAGCGGGCGGTGTGACGGCCGAGCGCGGGGCGGGATCGGAGGGTGGCGCGCCATCGGATGGCACGGCTACTCCGAGCGTGCGAGATACGGAAAGAGCCTCACCTGAAACCAGTACAGCAGGCGGTCGATCCCGTAGGCGAGCGTCCCGATGACGATGAGGATCAGAATGATGTGCTCCGTCAGCCCGCGACGTTGGCTAGTGCTCAGCAGATAGCCGAGCCCGTATTTCGCGTTGATCAGCTCGGCCAGCATGATGTAGCCGAAAGCGAGGCCGAACAGGTTTCGGAGACTGGTGTAGATGCCGGGCAGCGCAAGCGCGATGAGCACCTTCGAGACGACCTGCCGGGCGGAGGCGCCCAGCGTCTGCGCGCTTTCCACGTAGCGCTCGTGCACTGCCACAACCGCGTCCACCGCGCCGGAGAAGACGAACGGGACCGTCGCCAGAAAGATGAACATCGTCTTCTGGGTTTCCTCGATCCCGAACCACAGAATCGTGAGCGGGATCAGCGCGGCGATCGGGATGTTGCGGCCGAACAGGGCGATCGGAGCAAACGCGGCGTCGAATACCCGGTAGGCCCCCGCCAGGATGCCGACGGGAACGCCCACCGCGACGGCGAGCAGGAAGCCTATGAGCACGCGACGCAGGGTCGCCGCGATGCTTTCGAGCAGCGCGCGCTCGGTCCACAAGCTGGGAAAGCTGCGCAACACCTCACCGGGGCTCGGGAGTACTACGGGCGAGATGAGGCGCGACTCGGGCGTCGCGCCGAGCGTGAATGCCCACCACAGCAGCAGGCACAGGCCGATCGCCCCGAGGCCGACCGCGCGCGCCACGGCGGGGGGCGGCACGGCGCGCAGCGCGAACAGGGGCGGGCGACGGGTGGGGATCATCGCAGTGCTAGTGGGTCGCCTCGAGGGGATACACTTTGACCTCGACGCGGCGATTCTTGGCGTTGTTCATCGGGTCGGTCGGGTCGGCCGGCCGGTCCCACCCCAGCCCGCTGGCGAGAAACTGATTGGGCTGCAGACTCTTGAAGCGGCGCAATACCCCCTCCTTCACGGCGTTGGCGCGGTTCAGCGACAACTCCTTCACCGCCGCGGGATCTACCTGGCCCTTCATCGAAGCATCCGTGTGCCCCTCGATCACGATGCGGGCGGCGCCGTACTGACCGGCCAGTCGCCCGATCTCGTCGACCACGAAGTCCACGTTGGGATCGTACGGCTCGGCCCGGTCCTGCCCGTTCACCTGGGTCACGATCTTCTTGTGGAGATCTGCCGAATTGGGATAGAAATGGATCACGACCGTCTTCGTCAAAATCTCGTTGTTCTCGGCTTGCACGGTGCTGGCCGTGGTCGGCACGAACTGCACTTGATATTCGTTCTTTTGGCTCGCGTAGCGCGGCTCGCTGCCGAGCGCCTGGATAACCGAGAAATCCATTACCTGATCGAACCGCACCGGCTCCGACACCATGCCGATCCGCCGGTAGAGGAAATACGCGGTGTTCCAGGTGCGCTCGAAGTTCGCGGGGTTGTTCTGGTTGAGGAAGAACTCGCGGTTTTCCGCGTAGTTGGTGGCATGGGCGTCGCCCAGCATGGAGAGCGCGTCGGTCGCCGGGATCGAATACCCTGCCGCCATCAGGGTCGCCACTTGTTGCTTGGCCTCCTGTGTCTTGAGCGCCTCCATCGCGTCAAAGATGCCGCGGACCAGCCCCTCGATGACGTCGGCGTGGTCCTTGGCGAAATCCGCGCGTGCGAACCAGACGTCGGCGATCAGCTTGTTCGCGGTCTGGGTGGTGACCAGCAGCCGATTGCCTCGGACCTTGGCCAGGTTGTAGATGTCCGGCGACCAGCTGACGGCGGCGGCAATGGAGCGATCGGCGTTGAAGGCGGCGGCTGCCTGGAACGCGTCCTGGGTGAACTTGAACTCGACATCCGCCGGCTGGAGGCCGCCATCGATCAGCGTATTGAGCACGAAGTAGTGAGACGGCGAATTCTGCGCCAAGACCACCGTCTTGCCGCGCAGGTCGGCGATCGATCGGATGTTCTCCCGCACCACGATGCCGTCACCGCCGTTGGAGTAGTCGATCTGCTGGAACACGCGCGGCATCGTGCGCGAGTCTTTGCGCAGCTGCTCCACGAACAGCGGGATCATGTCGAGGGTCGCCCATCCGATGTGCACGTTTCCCGCTGCGTAGGCGTCGCGCATGGCGACCGGGTCATCGATCAGGACGAGGTCCACCTTGAAGTCCTGGCCGCCGGCTGTGTGCCACACCTTGCCGGCGTGGAAGCCGTTGTTCGCGTAGATCACAGGCGCCCACCCAGCCCACACGTTCAAGGCGACCCGGACCGTCCGATTCACCATCGGCTTGTAGCTGGAAGTCCCCCGGACGGGCGGCAGCCGGCTGGCCGCGACGTACGTGTATTCCTTTTTCGTCGTCACGGTCGCCGTATCCGTCGCTTCGATGTGCCCCGGACTCACGTCCGACGGGTTGGCGGCGCCCGTTCCTCCGGTCTGCCCGGTGAAGCGGTGCAGGCCCAGCCAGACGAGGCCCGCCACCACCAGCACCAGGACGATGTAGAAGGGAGCCTTCGGTTTGCCGTTCGACATGAGGGTGCTCTCCGGTACGGGTCGTCCGCGTCAGCTGCGGTTCGAGTCGGTGGCCGGGCCGAGGTTCTTGTTCGTCTCCACGACCGGCGTCGTCTCGGGCGACTTGAGTCCGAGCTCGACTTCGTATTGCTGGAGCGTGTCCTCTGCGAGCTGCGCCTCCATACGCTCCTGCGCCTTGATCTCGGCGACGCCACGGGACGAGAGATCGGCTGCCACGCGCACCTTACCGCGGTTGGTGTCGATCTGCTGCTGAATGATCTGCTCGATTTGTCCGAAGTCGGTGGTGACGTCGAAGTTCAGGTCGCCGGCGATCTTGGCGATCTCCGCTTCGGCCGCGGTCATCTTGAGGTCGGCGTTGTAGCGCTGGATCTTGTCGCGCACCTCGGCGAGCTGCTTGTTGGCGTACTGGATCTTCTTGAGATTGTTCTCGTACGCCTCCTCGTGCATCTTGAGCTGCTCCTGGTTGGCCGCCAGGTCGGTTTCGGCCTTCTTCAACTGCACGGCGAACTTCGCCGCCGTG
Source organism: Gemmatimonadales bacterium (assembly GCA_035637455.1). GTDB lineage: Bacteria > Gemmatimonadota > Gemmatimonadetes > Gemmatimonadales > GWC2-71-9 > 20CM-4-69-16. Next base: position 67,244 of record DASPXE010000053.1, on the reverse strand, counting down.
ACACGGTCGCCGGCCTTCAGGTAGGCCTTGACCTCGGCTTGCATCCGTTCGACCTGCGCCTTCCCCATCGTCACCTGACGGGCGACGCGTTCCACGAGCCCCCGGTACAGCTCGAGACCCTTGCGCCCCTCCTGCAGCTGCTCCACCGATTTGTCGTATTCGAGCTGCATGATGGCGATGGGATTTCGCTCCCACATGGCGTTCGCGATGCCGTTGAAGAACGCCCTGATGGCCGTGAACATCTTTCCGAGAATCATGATGCCGTCCTCATCTAGGTGGACGTGTGGTGTCCTGCGCGACCGGCCGCTCGATGTTCGTAGCCGACTCGGCCAGAATCCGTTGTTGGTAGATCTCGTCCAGCCCGGCTCGGAGGGCCGGGCCGCTTCCTGCTCCGACGAGATCGCCCTGCACCTCGTGGAGGAACGCAAACTTGCCGGGATCTGTATCGAAGGCGACGACATGCAGGTGGACGCCGCCCTGGCTGCGCCGCCAGATCTCGCGCGCTACCACGTCGGGCGCGGGGCCGTCGGTGTTCACCCCGTCGGTCACGACGAGAATGTGCTTGCGAAACACGCCGGCGCGATACAATTGCTCGCGCGCGACCTCCAGCGCCACGCCGATAGCCGTGCCGCCCGAGGGGCGGGGGATGCTGTGCAAGGCGGCGCGCACCGCGTCGGGGCTGTAGGCTTGCACCGGAAGCACCGTCGTCACGTGCCGGCTGCTCGCGAACCATAGCATCGCGACCTTCACGGGCACGTCGGGGTGCGCCCGAATGAAGCCTTCGGTCGCGTCGAGCATCGTGGCGATCGCCGCGCGGGCGACGTCGGTCTTGGGACGCGTGTCCCCGGGGGCGGCATTCCCCATAGAGCCCGAGTTGTCGAGCACGACGGCGACAGCGATGCCGCTGCCTTCCTCGCCGGCCGCATGGTAGGGGGTGGCTGCGCCTCGGTCGGACGTTCCCTTCTGGCTTGCGGATTCACCCACGCAGGACACGCCGAGCAGCACCGCCGCCACTCGGCGCATGGCCCGGACACCAGGCATCGAGCAGTCGCCTGCGACGCGGCCGTTGGTCATCAGGGGTACAAAGATTCGAGCCGGCCACCCAAACCGCAATCCCCGCAGCGCTATTTCCGCTTCCACCGTTCCCGGTCCCGGGTCTCCACCTTCTGCATCATCGCCGCGAAGGCTTGATCGAGGTCGATCCGCTGTGAGTTGGCGATGCAGACGACGACGAAGAGGATGTCGGCGAGCTCCATCGCCACCGAGCCCTCCGCCTCGTCCTGCTTCTTGGTCTTCTCGCCAAACCGGTGGTTGATTTCGCGCGCGAGCTCGCCCACCTCTTCCGTCAGCCGAACGACGTTGGTCAGCGGCGAGAAGTATCCTTCTTTATATTGCCCGATCCAGCGATCGACTGTCTGTTGGGTTTCGCGCAGGGACAAGGGAGGCTCCGTGCAAGCGTGAGTGTCGATCTGCCACCGCTCGTGGTCCCGTTCCGCGGCGAGCGGTATGCGGCCCAGCACCGGCTGAGTGCGCTGATCGCGCCGCCCTACGACGTCATCGCGCCCGCACAACGGGCGGACTACGCGGCGCGGGACTCTCACAATATCGTCCACCTCATCCTGCCGGAAGCGCCGGCAGACGCGGATCGATACGCCGGCGCCGCCGAGCGCCTGGCGGCATGGCGGAGCGCGGGTGTGCTCCAGGCGGACCCGGGGGACGCGGTCTACGTCGTCGCGCAGGATTATGGGCTCCCGTCGGGCGAGCGCCGTGCGCGCGTCGGGATGTTCGCCGCCGTGCGGGCGGAGCCGTTCGCGACGCGACGCGTGCGACCGCACGAGCAGACCCACGCGGCCCCCAAGGCGGACCGGCTCGCGCTGCTCCGGGCGACGCGGACCAGCCTCGAGTCGATCTTCTTGCTTGCCCCCGACCCCGACCGAGCGCTCGCCCAGGCCCTCGCGCAGACGGCGGCGCGTGGTGCGCCGGCGGCCCGCGCCGAGCTGGACGACGTGGGCATCCGCATGTGGAGCGTGGCCGGAGACAAGGCACGCGACCTCGCGGCGCTGGCGGGCCGGGCGCAGCTCTACATCGCGGACGGTCATCACCGCTACGAGACTGCGATCGCTTTCGCGCAGGAAGACCCCCGGGGCGACCGGGTGCTGTCGTTCGTCGCGTCGGCCGCGGATCCCGGGTTGACGCTCCTCCCCACACACCGGATCGTGTTCGGTGCCGAGCGCGATGCCGCGAAGCTGATCGACGGGTGGCGCGAGTGGTTCGAGGTGGGCCGCGTGGCGCCCTGTATGGATCGAATCGAACGCCTCGCCGAGCTGGGTCGCGATCGCACGGCGTGCATCGTTGCGTTCCCCGGCGCCTACGACGTCACCCTGGTGTTGAAGCAAGGGGCGCGGCTCGACCACATCCCGGGGCTGGGCAGAACGCCCGCGGTCCGGGCGCTCGACGTGGCGCGCATCGAGGCGCTCGTCGTGCAGTACATCCTCGGCGCGGGGACAACCACGCCCACGCTCGCCTACACCCCGGACCCGAGGGCCGCCTTCGACGCAGTGCGCCACGGGAAGGCGGCGGCCGCGGTGCTGCTCAACCCCACCAAGGTGGAGCAGGTGTTCGCGGTGGCGGATGCGGGGGACGTGATGCCGCCCAAGTCCACCTACTTCGTGCCGAAGGTGCCGAGCGGGCTAGTCCTGCGGTCCCTGGCGTAGCGCTGCGATCAGGGCGCGGCAGAAGTGCGGCAGGTCGGCGGGCGTGCGCGATGAGATCAGGTTGCCGTCCACCACTACGGGGGCATCTTCCCAGATCACGCCGGCGTTCTCCATGTCGTCCTTGATCGCCCGCACGCTGGTCGCGCGCTTGCCGTCCAGGATCTTCGCCGAAATCGGCACCCACCCAGCGTGACAGATGAACGCGAGCGGTTTTCCAGCCCGGAAAATTTCTCGGGTGATCGCGAGAACCTTCTCGTAGCGGCGCAGCTGGTCGGGCGCGAACCCGCCGGGGATGACCAGACCGTGGAAGTCTCCCGCGTCGACTTGGTCAACGCTGGTGTCCACCGTGACGGGATAGCCGCGTTTCCCCTGGTAGGTGCGTTCGCCCAATCCCGCCACCACCGTCGCCGCGCCTTCTTCCTCGAGGCGGATCTTCGGATACCACAGCTCGAGGTCCTCGTAGAGAGGACCCGCGAAGAAGAGCACGTTCTTGCCTTTGAGGCTCATGTCGCCAAGCTATATCTTTCCCCGCCATGAGTCCACGGCCCCGTGAGCGGATCCTCGGCAATCTCGAATCGATCTACCGCGAAGCCTACGACCGTGCGAAGGCCGCCGGCGACCAGACGCGGATGGCCGATGTCGACGCCGCCTACCAGCGCGAGCAGCTCCTGCTCGAGGTGCTGCTCGACATCCGCGACGCCCTCGCCGTCCCGCCCGCCGTGGCTGATGGAAGCGCCGGGAAGAGCGCCGGGGCCGACCCCGTCGCCGCGTTGGAGACGATCCGCCGCATCACCAAACTCCGCTGAGGGAACCGCATGCGCCGACACTCTTGGGTGGGACTGTTGTGCCTTCCGCTCGCCGCTTGCGGCCGGGCGGCGGACATCGTCATCCGCGGCGGCATGGTGTGGACCGGCCTCTCCTCCGGCGCGGCGCAGCCGGGCGCCGTGGCGATCGCCGCGGGCAAGATCCTCGCCGTCGGTGACTCGGCCGCGATCGCCCGCTACCTCGGCTCCCACACCCAGGTGATCCGCGCGGACGGCGGCCTGGTGATCCCCGGTCTCGCCGACGGCCACACGCACTTCATCGGCGGCGGGTTCCAGCTTGCGTCGGTCGATTTGCGGAACGCCGCGACGCCCCAGGAATTCGTCCGGCGTCTCCGGGAGTACACGCGAACCCTCAAGCCCGGGGAATGGATCACCGGCGGCGATTGGGACCACACCCTCTGGCCGGGCCAGCCGCTGCCGCGGCACGAATGGATCGATTCGGTGACGCCCAGCAATCCCGTCTTCGTCAGCCGGCTGGACGGGCACGAGGCGCTCGCGAACGCCGCCGCCATGAAAGCCGCCGCCATTACCAAGGACACCCCCACGCCGGCGGGCGGCGAGATCCTGCGCGACCCGAAGACGGGCGCGCCCATCGGGATCTTCAAGGACCAGGCGCTCGATCTCATCGGTCGGGCCGAGCCTGACCCGTCTCCCGAGCAGCGCGACTCGGCGCTGGCGCGCGCGCTCGCTCACGCCGCGTCACTCGGCGTCACCGCGACCGCGCACATGGCGGCGTCCTGGGCGGACCTGGCGACCTACCGCCGCCTGGAAAAAGCGGGCCGCCTCACCCTGCGCGTGGCGTTGTACTTGCCCCTCGAGGAGTGGCGCGCCGTCGCGGACACGATCCGGCGCACGGGCGCGGGGGACGCCTGGGTCCGGATCGGCGGGCTGAAGGGCTTCGCGGACGGCTCCGCAGGCTCGCGCACCGCCGCCTTCTTCGAGCCGTACGCCGACTCGACGGGCTATGCCGGCCTGCTGCAGCACCCGCCTCAGGACCTCGCCACGTGGATCGGCAACGCCGACTCGGCGGGGTTGCAGGTGGCGGTGCACGCCATCGGCGACCGCGCCAATGCGCTCATCCTGTCGATCTACGACAGCGTGACCAAGGCGCACGGGCCGCGGGACCGCCGGTTCCGAGTGGAGCACGCCCAGCACCTGCGGCCGCAGGAAATCCCCGTATTCGGCGTGCTCGGCGTGATTCCGTCGATGCAGCCCTATCATGCCATCGACGACGGCCGTTGGGTCGAGAAGCGCATCGGCCCGGTCCGCATCAGGACGACCTATGCGTTCCGCACGCTGCTGGACACCGGGGCGAAGCTCGCGTTCGGGTCCGATTGGACCGTCGCGCCGCTCGACCCGATCGCCGGTGTTTATGCCGCGGTCACGCGCCGCACGCTCGACGGCAAGAATCCAGGCGGGTGGGTGCCCGAGCAGAGGATCACCGTGGGCGAGGCGCTGCGCGCTTATACCGCGGGGAATGCCTATGCGACCTTCGACGACAAGACGCGGGGCGCGCTCGCTCCCGGCTACGACGCGGACGTGGTGGTGATCGACCGCAATCTGTTCACGATGCCGCCGGAGTCGATCAGCACGGCCCGAGTGGCGGTCACGATCGTGGGTGGGAAAGTGGTGTACGAAAGGCCCTAGCCCGAGTACTTGAAGCCCGCCTCCTGTAGGGTCAGCGCCTGGCCGCCGTCGTGCTCCACGCCTGCCTCGAGTACTTCGCCGAGCACCAGCGTGTGATCGCCAGCCGGGAGCGTTGCGACGACGCGACACTCGATCCAGCCCAGCGCCTCGGCGAGGATCGGCGCACCAGAGACAGGCCCCGGCTTCGTCTTAATCCCCTTGAGCTTCTCCGGCGTGTTGGCGGAGGAGCGACCCAGTTTCCCAGCAAGCTCGCGCTGCCCTTGCAGGAAAACATTGACTGCGAAGTGGTGGGCGTCGCGAATCATGCCGATCGTCTTCGACGTGTTCTCCACGGCCACGACCACCATCGGGGGCTCAAAGGACGCCTGCGTGATCCAGTTGGCGGTCATGCCGTGCTCCTCGCCGCCGTGCTTGACCGTGAGGGCGTAGAGCCCGTAGGGGAAGTGCCGGAGGACCGTTTTCTTCGCCGCTTCATCCATGGGTGAAATATTGACCCGGGCCAACGGCGCGCCAAGTTTGGCGTCATGACCCGTCTTTCCCTTTTGGCGCTCGTGCTCGTTCCCGCTCGCCTCCTCGGCCAGAACTCGGCGTCCGATGGGCATTCCCCGGCCGCGACCTACCTGGAGCGGTACCAAGAGGTCAGCAACCTCGCGCCGCTGCCCGGGCGCGTGGCTGAGGTCAGTCACCTCGTCCTCCGCCGTGACGTCGGCCGGCTCACCCTGGAGCGCGGCACGCTGTATCTGCTCACGCCCGTCGGCGGCCGGACGGTGGGCGCGCTGTTTCGGGGCGAGGGCCGGTCCAGCTTCGCGCCGGACCCTCCCGCCGAGCGCGCCGAGCTCCAGCGCTTCGCTGGATCTCCCGCTCTTGACGATATCCTCACCGAAGCGATCCTGATCTTCTCGGACTCGACGGTCGATCAACTCGGCGCGCTCGCGTTCCGGCAGGCCGAGATTCCCGGGGAGGTCGGCGACCACGTGCGCGACCTGGTCGGCACCCTCAAGGGAAGCAACGATGGGTCGTTCAGCAGCGATGTGATCGGCCCGCTGCTCAGCGGCGAGCCGACCGGGTTCTTCCTGGCGCGCGTGGAGCGCGCTCAGGGTGGGCCGGTTCTCTTCCAGATCAACCCGGAGGTGAGTGAGGCGGTGCAGCTGTACCGTCCGGTGAGCCGCCTCCGCTGGGGGAGCAGTTGGGCCGTCGTCACGCAGTCTCCACTGCAGCGTCCCTTAAGGGGCACGGGCGGGTCCTGGGTGTATCGCGAGCGGCTCGGCGTGCCGAGTTACCGCATGGAGGTTCAGCTCACGCCGACGGCGGGTGCGAACCTCGATTTCGCCGCGAACGTCACCCTGTCCCTGACGGCCGTCGAGCCCGTGGGACCGTGGCTCTTGTTCGGGCTTCACCCGAAGCTGCTGGTGGACTCGGCGCGTTGGAGTACCGGGGAGCCCGCCCCCGTGTTCAAGGCCAAGGAGAGCGACGACCTGTGGGTGCGGGCAGGTCGTCGGCTGCAGGCGGGCGACTCCGCGGCGCTGAGGCTGTTCTATCACAGCGCTGCCGGGGGCTTGATCGATCGGCATGGCGACTGGTTTTTCATCGATCCGGGTGCGTCGTGGTATCCCGTGAACCGGCAGGGCAAGAACCTCGCAACGTTCGACCTCACGTATCACAGCCCCACCTGGTATCCGCTCGTCAGCGTGGGCGAGCGCACCGACTCCACGGCGGCAGACAAGGTGCTGACGACGCACTGGGTCACGCGCCTCCCGACGCCCTTCGCCACGTTCAACCTCGGCGTGTTCGAGAACTACCACGTGGCGCAACCGGACGCGCCCGCGCTGGATGTGCTCCTCTCCGAGGACGCGCATCGCCAACTCGCGCGGGAGCTCATGGCGCGGGGCTACATGATCCCGCAGCAGAAGCGCATGCGAGAGAACGTCGCGGCGGATGTCTCGAACAGCCTGAAGCTGTTCACGAATCTGTTTGGCGAGTGCTCCTACAGTCATTTCTACGTCACGGAGATCCCGTACGATGAGGGCGTATCTTTTCCCGGAATGATCGATCTGTCCTGGTCGACCTTCCAGAACACCTCGCTCGACGGCTTCGACGAATTCTTTCGAGCGCACGAGGTCGCCCATCAGTGGTGGGGCAACGGCGTCCAACCAGGCTCGTATCGCGACGCCTGGTTGAGCGAGGGGCTGGCCTCGTTTTCCGCCCTCTGGTATCTCCAGAGCGAGCGCAAGCGCAACGACGAGTACTTCAAGTTTCTCGACCAGTACAAGGCCGACATCAAGGACGAAAAGGACGATGCGGGCCCGATCTGGATCGGCTACCGCAACGCTACGCCGAGCGTGCGACGCGGGTACGACGTGGTGATCTACGAGAAGGGCGCCTGGGTCTTTCACATGCTGCGCATCTTGATGCTCGACCTCAGCACGATGAAGCAGGATCGCTTCCTCGAGACCATGCGCGACTTCTATCAATCGTACCGGGGGAAGCCAGCGACCACCGACGACTTTCGAAGTGTCGTCGAGCGTCACGCCGGCGTTCCGATGGACTGGTTCTTCGACGAGTGGGTGAAGGGCACGGCCATTCCCACCTACCACGTGGCGTGGACCAGCCAACCCGCCGCGGGCGGGAAGTACACGATCCGCCTCCGGGTGACGCAGGAGCACGTACCGGGCGACTTCCAGATGTTCGTTCTCGTTTCGGCGGACCTGGGGAACAACCGGTTTGCACACTTCCGCATCGGGGTCCGGGGGGATCAGACGGAGTACCAAAGTCCGCTCCTTCCCGCGGAGCCGAAAGACGTCCTGTTCAATGACCTGCACGGGGTTCTGGCGGACGTGAAGACGGAGCGGTGGTGAGTCGTGCGGATGCCGTGGGGGCGCTATCTTTCACCCCATGGCGACCCGGACCCACCCCAGAGCCAAGGCCGCTAAGGTCCTCTCGAAAGCGGATCTCCTCGATATCTGCCGGCTGATGCTGCTCTCTCGCCGGCTCGACGACAAGGAGATCCAGCTCAAGCGGCAGAACAAGATCTTCTTCCAGATCTCGGGCGCCGGCCACGAAGCTGTGCTCGCCGCGGCAGGGAGAGTGCTCCGCCCCGCCTACGACTGGTTCTATCCGTACTATCGCGATCGCGCGCTCTGCCTCACGCTCGGCATGACCCCGACGGAGATGCTGCTCTCGGCGGTGGGGGCGGCGGAGGATCCCAACTCGGGTGGCCGACAGATGCCGTCCCATTGGGGCCACAAGGCGCTCAACATCGTCAGCCAGTCGAGCCCGACGGGCACCCAGCTGCTGCAGGCGGTGGGGTGCGCCGAAGCGTGGCTACGCTACGCCCGCATCGCTGACATCACCGACAAGCCGATCCAGGGCGACGAGCTGGTCTACGTCTCGATCGGCGACGGTACGACGAGCGAGGGCGAATTCTGGGAGGCGCTCAACACCGCGTCCAACCTCAAGCTGCCGGTGCTGTTCCTCGTCGAGGACAACAAGTACGCGATCTCGGTGCCGGTCGAGGTGCAAACCGCGGGCGGCTCGGTGTCGAAGCTGGTCCGCAATTTCCCCGATCTGCTGGTCGAGGAGGTGGACGGCTGCGACCCGGTCGCTTCCTATGAGGTGCTCGTGCGGGCAGCCGAATACTGCCGCCAGCGCAAGGGCCCCGCGCTCGTCCATGCGCACGTCATCCGGCCCTACTCGCACTCGCTCTCGGACGACGAGGTCCTGTATAAGCCCCCGCGGGAGCGCGAGGAAGAAGCCAAACGCGATTGCACGCTCACCTTTCCCAAGCGGCTGATCGCCGACGGCGTCGCCACCGAGGCGGAGATCGAGCAGATCCGGCGGCAGGTGGAGGAGGAAGTCGACGTTGCGGCCGACATGGCGCTCGCCTCCCCCCAGCCGCAACCGGAATCGGCGCTGCGCTACGTGTACTCTCCGGACGTCGACCCGACCTCCGAGCAGTTCGACACCGAGGATGACCCCCAGTTCGCGGGCGATCCCACCACGATGGTGGATCTGCTCAATGCATGCCTCAAGGACGAGATGGCGCGGGACCCGCGCATCGTCGTGTTCGGCGAGGACGTGGCCGACGCCAGCCGCGAGCAAAACCTTAAGGAAGTGAAGGGGAAGGGCGGGGTCTTCAAGGTCACCTGGGGCCTGCAGCGCCAGTTCGGGGGCGAGCGCGTGTACAACTCGCCACTCGCCGAGGCGAACATCGTGGGCCGGGCGATCGGGCTCGCGACCCGCGGGCTCAAGCCGGTCGTCGAGATCCAGTTCTTCGACTACATCTGGCCCGCCTACCACCAGCTCCGCAACGAGCTCGCCACGATGCGGTGGCGCTCGAGCAACGCGTTCAGCGCCCCGGCCGTCGTGCGTGTGACCTACGGTGGCTACCTGAAGGGCGGCGCCCTGTACCATTCGCAGACGGGGGCCGTCGTCTTCACCGCCATCCCGGGGCTGCGGGTCGTGTGTCCCAGCACGGCGCTGGACGCGAACGGCCTGCTCCGCACCGCCGTCCGCTGCGACGACCCGGTCCTCTTCCTCGAGCACAAGCACCTCTACCGCCAGACCTACAACAAGGCGCCGAACCCCGGCCCGAACTTCATGATCCCGTTCGGCAAGGCGAAGGTCGTCAAGGAGGGAAAGGACCTGACCGTGGTGACGTACGGCGCCGTGGTGCAGCGCGCGCTCGTCGCGGCCAAGGAGCTCGAGGAGAAGGACGGCGTGAGCAGCGAGGTGATCGATCTGCGCAGCCTCTCGCCGTTGGACTTCGCCACGATCGCCGCGTCGCTGCAGAAGACGAGCCGGGTGCTCGTGGCCTACGAGGATGCGCTGTCCTGGGGCTACGGCGCCGAGATCGCCGCGAAGATCGCGGACGAGTGCTTCGCCTGGCTCGACGCCCCGGTGAAGCGCGTGGCGTCGACGGACACCTTCGTCGGCTACGCTCCCGCACTCGAGGATTTCATCCTGCCGCAGGTGGAGGATCTCGCGCAGGCGATGCGCGAGCTGCATGCGTTCTAGCGCGGCCCGCGCTTACAGTCTCCTGTTCCTTCTGTCAGGCGCCACCGGGCTCGTGTACGAGCTCCTCTGGGTGCGCCTCCTGTACCAGGCGTTCGGCTCCACCGTGCAGTCGGTGACGACCGTCGTCGCCGCCTACATGGGCGGGCTCGGCCTGGGCGCGTGGCTGTTGGGCCGCCGCGCCGACCGCCACGCGCACCCCGCGGCGCTGTACGGCGGACTCGAGATCGCCATCGGGGTCTTCGGCCTCGTCTCGCCCCTCGTCCTGGCGCTCGCGCACCGGCTGTACGTCGCCGCGGCGGGCGCCTGGCAGCTGAGCGGCACCGCCAGCGTCGCGCTGCGCTTCGGGCTCGCGGCGCTCGTGCTGCTCGTCCCCACGACCCTGATGGGCGGCACGCTCCCCGTGCTCACGCGGGCGTTCATGGGGGCGGACCGCGCCGCGTTGCAACCGTCGTTGGGCCGCCTGTACGGCCTCAACACGCTCGGTGCCGTGGCGGGCACGGCGCTCGCCGGGTTCTTCCTCATCGAGTACGTCGGCATCCGGGCGAGCCTCTGGGGCACCGCGCTGGTGAACCTGCTCATCGGTGTGAGCGCGCTCCGCCTGCCCGATCCCCGGGCGTCCGCGCCACCCCCTGACCCCGGGCGCCCCGAGGAGCACCACATCGCCTCGCTCCGCGCCGTCGCCCTGCTCCTCCTTGCCCTCACCGCGTTCGCCTCGCTGCTCGACGAGATCGCCTGGACACGGGTGCTCGTGATGATCGTCGGCGGCTCGACCTACGCCTTTACCCTGGTGCTGCTCGTTTTCCTGCTCGGGATCGGCGTCGGCAGCGCCGTCGTGGCGCGGCGCCGCGCGCCCGCGTCCGAGGCTGCGGTGGACGCCGCGTTAGCGCAGGGCGTGACCGCCGCCGGGGCCGGGGCGCTGTTCGTCGTGTTCGGCCTGCTGCCGCGCTACATCATCGCCGTGTTCCAGACACAATCCCTGGGGGCGACGGAACGACTCCTCGCCATGGGATTCGGCGTCGGCGCGGTGGTGCTGATCCCGGCGCTCGGCATGGGGATGACGTTTCCTCTCCTCACCGATCTCGTGGCCTCCCGGGACGTGGCGCGCGGCGCCGACGTGGGGCGCGCGTACGCCCTCAACACCCTGGGCAGCATTGCGGGCGCCGTGCTCACGGGATTCCTGCTGGTGGTGACGCTGGGCACCGATCGTACGCTCCGCATCGGTGTGGCGATCAACGCCAGCGCGGCCCTGACGCTCGCGGTCTTGGTGGCGCGCCGCGTCGCGGAAGGCTCCGAGCAGCACCGCCGTCTCCGGCTGCGGGTGCTCGGCGCCGGCGGCCTCGCGAGCGTGGGGCTCGCCGTCGCCCTCGCCGCCCCGCGCTGGAGCACGCGGCTCATCGATCTGGGCCCGAGCATCTACGCCCGCCAGCCGATGAGTGCCGTTGCGCGGCAGGACTTCCTCGAGCACCGCGGCGTCCGGCAGCTCGCGTACCGCGAGGGCTGGAACGCCACCGTGTCGGTATGGGAGAGCGGAACCGGCCGCACGCTCAAGGTCAACGGCAAGGCCGACGCCTCGGACCACGGCGACATGGACACGGAAATCCTGCTCGGCATGGCCCCTGTGGCGGCCCGACCTGGCGCCACCTCGGCCCTGGTGATCGGCTATGGTAGCGGCGTCACCACGCACGCGCTCGCAGCCGTCCCCGGGATGGAGCGGGTGCGCGTGCTGGAGATCGAGCCCGCCGTACTGGATATGAGCCGGTTCTTCCTGCATGTGAACGACACCGTGCTCGCCCGGCCCACGGTCTCCGTCGTCGTCGACGACGCGCGGAGCGCGCTCCAGATCGACCGGGCACGCTACGACGTGATCGTCTCCGAGCCCTCGAACCCGTGGCTTGCGGGCGTCGCCACCCTCTATACGCCGGAGTTCTTCCGGATCGTGCGCGAGCGACTCACGGAGGGCGGCGTCTTCTCCCAGTGGGTGCAGCTGTACCAGCTGCCGGTGCCCGTCGTGGTGGGCATCGTGCGGAACCTTGCCGCCGTGTTCCCGCACGTGGAAATCTGGTTCAGCTCGCCGGGCGACGTGATGGTACTCGGCTCGGCGCGTCCGCTCACGTACGACCGCGCTTGGCTGGGGCGGCTGGTCGGCGCGCGTGGCTCGCTCGGCGAGCTCGGTCGCGAGTATCTGGGCGTGGACCAACCCGCCGACTACTTCGGCCACCTGCTCCTCGGGTCGGCGGGCGTCAGCGAGCTGCTCAAGCGGCCCGGCGTGGCGCATCGCGACGACCTGCCCAGGCTCGAGTTCGTCGCGGCGCGTCGCTTTCTCGACAGCCGGGGTACCGAGGGAGTGTTCGACTCGTTGGTCGCGATCCGCGCCGCGACCCAGGACGCGGACGGCGCGTCGCCGTTCCTGTTCGCCAGGGCGCTCACCGTGCGGCGCGGTGATCCCGCTGCCCTACGCTACATCGACGCTGCCCGCCGGGCCCGCCCTGACGAGCCGCTCTGGACCATCAACGCCGCCGCGATCTTGCTGGGGCTCGGCGACTCGACGCTCGCCGACACGGCGCTCGGGCGGCTCGTGAGGACGGGGCGCGACCCCAGCGCGTGGCTGCTCGCCGGGCTCGTCGCGACGCGGCGCGGACAGGGCGCACGGGCCGCGGCTCTGTTGACCGGGGCGCTCGCAGCGGGTGCCGACACTGCGGAAGCGCGCGCCGGCCTCGCGGTGGTGGCGGCACGAGCCAAGGACTGGGCCCGGGCCGCGGCAGACGCGCGGGCGGCCTTGGCCGCCGCGCGCGGCACCTTGCGGCACCCCTATCCCCGGGAATGGCTTGGGGACGCGCTCACGCGCTTCGCCCTGGAGGGGCCGCCGCGCACCGCCGACAGCCTGATGCGGGCGGCCGTGGCGGGTCGCGCTGGCTGGTCGAAGCTCCACGAGTTTCTCGCGGTCGCGGCGCTGCGGGCGGGCCGCTGCGAGGAGGCCGCGCAGCAGTTCATCCTGTTGCTCGAGTTCGGGATCGAGCGTGACGACGGCCCGCCGCTCGTGGCACGGTGCCGGCGCGGCGAAGCCCTCTAGGGAAGCTCGGCATCGGTGACGCGTGCTAGCCCCACCCCCGACTTCGCGCGACTTGTGCACAGCTTCCCTAGGCGCCGGGCTGCTCCCCCAGCGCTTCCCGGATCTCGCCGGCCGCGGCGATGGCGTGGTCGACGTCGCGGGACAAGGCGCGCGCCTGCTGAGTGGCGTGGGTGAGATCGTCGAGCACGGCGGCCACGCCCGCCGATCTGAGGCGCAGCAGATCGAACCGCACGTTCTGCATCGCGAGCACGCACGACTCGATCTGGTCTTCGACCAGCTGGCGGCGCGTGAGCAGGTCGGTGAGCGTCTGCCGCTGCCGCTGCAGCAGGTTGAGCTGGCGCTCGCGCTCCGGGCTCTCGGGCTCCCGCTTCGTCACATCGATCTTGTCCTCGAGTCGTGCGAGCGCTCCGCGATCGACGGCGCCGCTCATCGCGTGCGCCGTCCGCGCCAGGTCTTCGGACCGCTTCAGCAGCCCGTCCACCGTGACGATCACGTCCGGCAGCAGCTTCTTCTCGGACTTGGGCACCCGCTCCATGATCTTGAGGATCGCCTTGCGGTCGTTGCGTGCCTGTTGGATCGCGTCCGTCTGGCCGCCGAACTCCCCCGAGTGGGCCGGGCCGACGTCCAGGGGCCGCGATCCGGCTGCCGCGAGCTTCGCCTCCATTGCGTCCGCGGCGGCGGGGCGCTGGAATACGTCGCGCCAGGAATATCCCGCGTTCCAGAGGCGAAAGAATCGAGGAAGCACTCCGAAGGCGCCCCACACAGCAACGCCGAAGAGGACGGGTTGCCAGCCGCCCGTGGCGAAGTGGAGGATCACCACGCCGCTGGCGATCGACGCCCAGGTGATGAAGCGCGCACGGGTCTGGCGCACGATGGCGGGTTCACCGCCAGGCGCGAGCTCGGGCAGCTCGCGTGGCGCTCGCCCGCGCCGGCTCGGCCGCCCGCGGTCAACGCTCGGCAGCGCCGGACGCGCTGCAGGGGGCGGCAGCCACACGGCGCGCGACGGCGAGGCTGCGCCGGATCGCCGCGGCCGGGACATCGTGGCGCTGCGAGCCTCGAGCGCCCGCCGCAGCGCATCCGCCGTGGGCCAGCGGTCCTCCGGGTCCTTCTCGAGGGAGCGCATCACACACGCCGCCAGGTCTTCGGGGCAGTCCCGACTCTTCTCCGTGACGAGCGGTGCCCGCTCCATGATGTGCTTCATGAGGATGCCCGGCACCGTCGGCGCGTGGAACGGCAGCTCCCCCGTCAACATCTGGTAGCTCACGACGCCCAGGCTGTAGATGTCGGAGCGGCCGTCGATCTCGCGATCTCCCGCCGCCTGCTCCGGGCTCATGTAGTGCGGCGTCCCGATCGCCACGCCCGTGGCGGTCAGCGTCGCCGAGCCCGTGGTCGACGAGAGCGCCTTCGCGATCCCGAAGTCCGTCACGACGACGCGACCGCGGCTTCCTTCGAGCAGGATGTTGTCCGGCTTCACGTCCCGGTGGATGATGCCGAGCGCGTGCGCGGCTCCGAGCGCGTCCGCCGTCTCCAGCATGATGCGGCGCGCTTCCTCCGAGGGCAGTTGGCCGCGCCGCTTCAGCTTCGCCGCGACCGACTCGCCGTCCACGTATGCCATCACGAAGTACACCAGGCCGTCCGGACCTTCGCCGACCGAGTGGATCGGGACGATGTGCGGGTGTGACAACCGCGCCGCCGTCTCCGCTTCGCGCAGGAAGCGGATACGGATCTCCTCCCGGAAGGCGAGCTCGGGCGGCAGCACCTTGATCGCCACCTGGCGCTTCAAGCGCTCGTCGCGGGCTTTGTACACGACGCCCATCCCGCCGCGACCGAGCTCCCCCTCGACGGTGTAGGAGCTTCCCAACGCCTGGATCAGGCGCGCGGCGAGCGACTTGTCTGCGTCCGTCATCGGGGGTCCGAGAGGTGTGCGCCGCATAGATTTAGCCGTGTCGGCGCGACGGTGCAACCATCCAAACGGTTTGCACTTACGATCGGCGCCGTCGTCAGGTGGCGCCAAGCTGACGGCCGATGGCCTGATCATCAGTGGCTAAAAGGCAGCTTCTGCCTTATTGACCGCTCCGTGCGGAACGGACGTGCTCGCTTTGGCGTTCTCTCTTGGCACGGACGATGCTTACGCAGTCCGGCCGTGAGGCTGTTGTGAACTCTCAAATGGAAGAACCTATGTCTGAACGCTTGACGCTCCCGGTGCTACCGCTCCGGGAGATCGTGTTGTTTCCGGGCGTGTCGACGCCGATCGGCGCGGGCCGTCCCACTACGTTGCGCGCCATCGAAGCGGCGCTGAAGGGGGAGTCCCGCCTGATCTTCGCCGTCTCGCAGCGCGAGAACGTCGATCACGTGACCCCGAGCGTGCTGTACACCACGGGGACGATCGCCAAGATCAGCCAGATTCAGCGCGGCCTGGGCGGCGTGCAGCTGCTGCTGCACGGTGAAAAGCGCGGCGTGGCGCTGCACTACGTCGAGAACCAGGGGCATCTCGAGGCCGTGGTGCGGGAGGTGGAGGATCGAGCGCCGCTCCGCCCCGACGATCCGGCGTTCGTGGCGCTGCACCGCGAGGCCCGCGAGCGGGCCGGGGAGCTCGGACAGAAGTCCGGGCTGCCGGAGGAGGTGGTGCGGCAGGTGCTGGAGGGCGTGTCGGATCCGGGGCGGCTGGCCGATCTCGTGGCGGGCTACCTGGAGATCGACCCGGCCGAGCGCCAGGCATTGCTCGAAACCCTCGAGGTCGAGGAGCGGCTACGCCGCGTGCTGGTGCACGTGCAACGTCAGATCGGCGTGCTCGACGCCCAGGAGCACATCAAGTCCCAGGTTCAGGAGGAGCTGGGCGAGCGCCAGCGGGAGCTGTTCCTGCGCGAGCAAATGAAGGCGATCCGCAAGGAGCTGGGCGAGGGGGACGACGCGAGTGACGTCGAGGAGCTGCGCAAACGCCTCGCGGCGCTCGAGCTCCCCGAAGCCGCCCAGAAGGAAGTGGATCGCGAGCTGGCGCGGCTCGAGCGGGCGGCCCGGGACTCGATGGAAGCCCAGGTCATCCGCACGTATCTCGAGACCATGGCCGAGCTGCCGTGGAACAAGCGGGCGGAAGAGTCCCTCGACCTGAAACGGGCAGCCGCGATCCTCGACGAGGACCACTACGGTCTGCAGGATGTCAAGGACGAAGTCCTCGAGTTCCTCTCGGTGCGCCAGCTGCGGCAGCGCACGCCGGCAGGCGACGCGCGCGGCAACGAAGACGACAAGCAGTCGAAGGGCTCGATTCTGCTGTTCGTCGGGCCGCCGGGTGTGGGCAAGACGTCGATCGCCAAGTCCATCGCCCGCGCGATGGGCCGGCCGTACGTGCGCATCTCGCTGGGCGGCGCCCGCGACGAGGCCGATATTCGCGGCCATCGCCGCACCTACGTCGGTGCCATGCCCGGCCGCATCATCCAGGGGATGAAGCAGGCCGGCGCTAAGAATCCGGTGTTCCTGCTCGACGAGGTCGACAAGCTGGGCGTCTCGTTCCAGGGCGACCCCGCGGCCGCGTTGCTCGAGGTGCTGGATCCGGCACAGAACGACTCGTTCACCGATCACTACCTCGGTGTGCCGTTCGACCTGTCCGAGGTGCTGTTCATCGCGACGGCGAACTTCCTCCAGTACATCCCGGCGCCGCTGCTCGACCGGCTCGAGACGGTGAACTTCACGGGCTATACGGAGCGCGAAAAGCTTGAGATCGCGAAGCGCTACCTCCTGCCGCGGCAGCTGCACGAGACCGGGCTGGCTCCCGAGCAGCTCACGGTGACGGACGAGGCTCTGAGCGCGATTATCACGAGCTACACGCGCGAGGCGGGTGTGCGGCAGCTCGAGCGCGAGATCGGCAAGCTCGGGCGCAAGGTCGCCCGCAAGATCGCCGGAGGAGAAGCTGAGCGCGTCACTGTGGACGCGAAGGATGTCGATGACCTCATCGGACGCCCCAAAGTGCACCCCGAGCGCATGGCGCGGGAGGACGACATCGGGGTCGCGACGGGGATGTACTACACCCCGGTCGGAGGCGACATCATGTTCGTCGAGGCGAGCGTGATGCGCGGCAAGGGCGAGCTGGTGCTCACCGGCCAGCTGGGTGACGTGATGAAGGAATCGGCGCGCGCGGCACTCACCTACGCCAAGAGCCATGCCGACCAGCTCGGTATTCCGGGAGATGCCCTCACCGGGACCGACGTGCACATCCACGTCCCGGCCGGCGCCATCCCGAAGGACGGCCCGTCCGCCGGTGTGACGATGGCGACCGCGCTGGTGTCCGCGCTGTCCCGGCGGCCCGCACGCCACGACCTCGCGATGACCGGCGAAGTCACACTGCGGGGCCGGGTGTTGCCCATTGGAGGTGTCAAGGAGAAGGTGCTCGGTGCCGTCCGCGCCGGCATTCGTACGATTGTGCTTCCCAAGGAGAATGCGGCGGACTTGGACGACCTTCCCGAAGAGGTGCGGAAGTCGCTCGAGGTGCACCTCGTCGAGGACCTGGGCGAGGTGCTGAGCTTGGCGCTCCGCGGCGCGAGGTTCGAGGCGGGCCACCTCGTGTTCGAGGGCGACGTGCCGCACGAGCCGAGCCTGGTGGCAACGCAGAACTAGGCAGGCGCAACACCGCGCATTCGGGCCCCCGGCGGGTGCTCCCCGGGGGCCTGCGCGTTTGTGCAACCATTTCGGCCCCGAACGCGTCTAACTCCCCGGTACCCCCAAAGGTCCGGTATGCCAGCCGTCCTGCCGATGCTCGTCGTCATGGTCGTCGTCCAGGCGTACGGCAGCCCCACCACCGAAGCCGGCAAGCCGCCGGCGCCCACCGCCACCACGGTCGTCGCCCGGCGGGCAGTCCGCGCCGTGGTCATCGACGGCAAGGACGACGACGAGGTGTGGCGCGAGGCATCCGCCATCACGGCGTTCCGCGAGTTCTCGCCGCGGGAGGACGGTGACCCGCGGTTCCCCACGGAAGCCAAGGTCGCCTACGACGACCACAACTTCTACGCGTTCATCCGCGCCTTCGATCCCCATCCCGACAGCATCCTGAAGATCCTGGCGCGTCGCGACGTGCGGGCGCCGACGGATCAGCTCAAGATCGTCATCGACTCCTACCACGACCGGCGCACCGGCTACGAGTTCGCGGTCAACCCGGCCGGAGTGAAGCGCGATTACGCGATCTACAACGACAACAACGAGGATGATGCCTGGGACGGCGTATGGGAGGTGGCGACGACCGTGGACTCGCTCGGCTGGACGGCGGAGTTCCGGATACCGCTGTCGCAGCTGCGCTACGCGCATGCGGACACGAACACGTTCGGCTTCGCGGTGTGGCGCGACATCCAGCGGTACTCGGAGCGGGTCGCCTGGCCGGTGTACCGGCAATCGAAGGCGGGCTTCGCCTCCCAGCTGGGGGACGTCACCGGTTTGGTGGGACTCCCCGCACCGCGCCGACTGGAGGTCGCGCCGTACGCGGTGACGAAGAATGTGTCGGTCGCAGCCGGCACCAGCTTTGATCGGTCCCAGCAGCTCACAGGAGGGGCGGACCTGAAGTACGGGCTCACCTCCAACCTGACACTCGACGCCACTGTCAACCCCGACTTCGGGCAAGTGGAGGCCGACCCCGCCGTCCTCAACCTCACGGCCTTCGAGACGTTCTTCCAGGAGCGCCGTCCCTTCTTCGTCGCGGGCACAGGGATCTTCCGCTTCGATGTGAACTGCAGCCAGGTCAACTGTAACGGTGAGCGGTTGTTCTACTCGCGTCGTATCGGGCGGGCGCCGCAGCTCTCGGCGAATGACGCTGGCTCTCCCATCGCTACCACGATCTACCTCGCGGGCAAGTTGACCGGCCGGCTGCCGGGCGGTCAGACAGTGGGCCTGCTCGAAGGGGTTACGCAGCGCGCCACGGGCAGCTCCGATCGCACCACCGAGCCCGCGACCAACTATGCGGTGTTGCGCGGGCAACAGGATTTCCGCAAGGGTGAGAGCGGCGTCGGCGTGATGTTCACGGCGGTGAACCGCAGCCTCGACCGCTTGACCGACGCCGCGTTGCGGCGCAACGCGTACGTCGGTGCGGTGGACTTCCGGCACCGGTTCCTGGGGAGCCGCTATCAGGTCTCGGGCTCGCTCGACTTGAGCCGGGTGGCGGGCACGCCCGCCGCCATCACCGCGACGCAGCGGGACGCGGTGCATTACTACCAGCGCCTCGACGCCGGACTCCCCTTCGACTCGACCAGGACGTCGCTCGCGGGCGACGCGGAGGAGCTGCTCTTCGGCAAAGTGGGCGGAGGGATCACCCGGTTCGAGACGAGCTATCAGCGCCGGTCGCCGGGTTTCGAGGTGAACGACCTCGGCTTCTTGCTCCGCGCCGACCAGCAGAGCTGGAACAACTGGTTCGGGGTGCAGTCGCTGCATCCGAGCTCGCTGTACCAGACCGCGTTCTGGAACTTCAACTGGTGGCAATTCTGGACGGGAGCCGGGTCTCCCCTCGAGCGCGCTGCCAACACCAATGTTCACGTACAGCTCAAGAACCGCTGGTGGGTGCACGCCGGCACGACACTGGGCCACCTTGGCACGACGCTCGACGACCGCCGCGCTCGCGGTGGCCCGGCCGTGCGGGTCGATCCAATTGTCTCCTCTTGGGCGGAGTGGGACGGCGACAGCCGGCCGGTCGTGGTACCCGCTCTGTGGACGAACTACTGGCGGGGGGACGGCGGCCGGTCCGAGTCGGTCAACGTGGGCTCGCAGGTATCGGTGCGCATCGCGTCGCAGTTCAACACAACGATCGGCGTCAGCGTTACGCACAATATCGACAACACCCAGCCCTTCAACCCCGTCACCGACTCCACCGGCGTCACCCACTACCCCTTGGCTCACCTGAACCAGAAGACTCTGTCGCTGACCGGGCGCGTGGACTACACGATAACGCCCGACCTCACGCTCCAGGTCTACGCACAGCCGTTCGTGAGCAAGGGGAAGTACGCGAACCCGCGCGAGCTCGCCAATCCGCGCGCTGGGGCGTACGACGACCGGTTCAAGCCGTACCTCGGCACCGTCGCCAGTGGGTTCAACTTCAAACAGTTCAATTCCAATGTCGTGCTGCGGTGGGAGTATCGGCCCGGCTCGACGTTGTTCGTCGTCTGGGCGCAAGGTCGGGGCGACTTCCTCAGGGCGACGGGGACGCGGTCGCTCGCCGGTGACTTCCGCGACCTGTTCAGCCTCCACCCCGAAAACACCTTCCTCGTGAAAGCGTCGTACTGGCTGAATTGGTGAGGGTCGGCTGGCCCGCCCGATGCACTCGGTCTCGAGTCCCTTGCTAGGCCCTCACTCCCTCCAGCACCAGCTTCACCGCGGCTTCCTTCCAGCGCGCGCGCAGCGCCGGCTCGTCGGCGCCGAGCGGCGGGGCGCTCGCGGCAATGAGCGACTCGAGGCCGAGATAGGCGACCATGAGCACCAGCGCCTGCGCCGCCGCCATGTGGGGGTCGACGTCGTCGCGCACCTGGCCCAGCCCTTGTCCCTCGGCGAGCAGGATGACCAGCCGCTTGATGGCCGGCGCAAACGGCCGGGCGTCGGATCGGCCGGCCTGCGTGAGCAGCGTGACGAGGTCGGGGTGGGCGGCGAGAAAGTCGAACTGTGCCGCCAGCGCCGCAGCCATGCGATCGAGCGGCCCCTCGCCGCCGACCGCGAGCGCGGCGAGCGCCTGCTCCAGCTCGGCGGCGCCGCGCGTGAGCACGGCGTTGAACAGTCCGCGTTTGGAGTGGAAGTAGTAGAACAGCAGCTGCTTGTTGACTCCGGCGCGCCGCGCGATCTGATCCACCCGGGCGCCATCGAAGCCGCACCGGGCGAACTCGTCCTTGGCGGCGGTGATGATCCGTAATGCTCTGGGGTTGCTTAGCTTAGGTTTCAGGGGGCGATTGGCTCAACCATCCGGTTGATGAAATCTATGCTCCTCCCACGGCCGCGCCAGTCCGTGACCGATGCGAGGTTCTCCGGTACACGCGGCAGGCCCTGCTTGAGAAACTTGATCAATAGGCGGTTCACCTCCCCCGGCGCTTCTTCCTGCACCGAGTGTCCGGCGTGGGGCACGGAGAGGAACGCCGAGCGCTCGAGCTGCGCGGCGAGCGCGCGGCCCCGGGCGATCGGCACCCAGCGGTCCGCTTCCCCCCACAGCACCAGCGTTGGCGCCTGAATCGCATCGAGCCGCCCGGCCAGCCCGTCGAGCCGGAACTCGCGCAGCACGCCCCGCAGCGCCCGACCGTAGTCCGGCTCGGCGACCGGGGCGTAATACTGGTCGACATCCGCCTCGCTCACCTTGTTGGCGTCGGCATACGTAGACTTGAGCAGCCGCGCGACGAATCCTCGCCCCCGGAACGCGAGGATCGCGGGCCCCACCACGGGCCACCGGGCGACTCGGAACAGCAGCGGCTCGCGCGTGCCGAGTCCCACAGCCCCGATCAGGACCAATGCGCGTACACGGTGCGGGAAGGCGATGGCCACCTCGCCGGCGATCTCGCCCCCCATCGAGTGACCCACGAGCACGGCATCGGGGAGGTGCAGGGAGTCCATCAGTGCCGCGACGAGGCGCGCATAGGCGGCGTTCGTGTAGCCGTGCGCCGGCTTGCCGGAGGAGCCGAAGCCCCGATTGTCGAACGCCACCACCCGGAAACCCGCCGCTATCACGGGGGCGAGGTTTTTCCGCCAGGCGTACAGAGACGCTCCCAGCCCGTGGATGAAGATCACGGCGGTCCCCTCCCCGGCGTCGATGTACCGGACCTTGGTGTCGCCGACCTGAAGGAAGCGCGCCGTAAACTGCGTTCCTGCCGGGAACCGTTCGCCCTCCGGAATCGGCGCCGCACGGCAGGCGGCGAGCGTGGCGAACAAGGCGAGCGGCAGCCGGCGCATCAGGTGAGATTGCGCAACGCGGCGCGGGCCAGCGTCGCAATGAGCGGATGCGTGCTCCACAGCGCGGTAATCTGCTCGCCCGTTCCCGAGACGGTCAGCACTCGGGCGTCGTCGATCAGCAGCAGCGTGGGCGTGCCCGCGGGAACGGCGCTCTTCGTGAGGCCCTCGGTGTCGGAGCTCTCGCCCGCCAGGCGGACGTCGAGCGCCGCCCGGGTCGTGGCACGCCGCCACGCGGGCAGCGTCGGGCGCCACAGCTCTGCCGCCAAGATCCCCTGGATCGTCTGGTGGGCCCGAGCGACGAGCTGCTGGATGAGGTTGGCCACGGCGCGAGCGCCGGCCACGACGCGAGTCTCGGGCTCCGCCGGGTGACTCGCGTCCTCAAGCGCGCGACTCAACCGGTCGAGTGCTTCTCCCTGCTGCGCGGCGAGGTGAGCGAGCAGCGCCTGGGGATCGGTGGGGCGATATTGCACGGGGCGGCCGGGGGTCCGGTGAGCGGCCCCGCGGGTGACGAGCCCTGCGAGCGCGCCATAGGCGTTGGCGCGTGCGAGCCGCGTGGCGCGGCTCACCCCGTACCCCGTGGACGGGCCGAGCTGCAGCAAAGCCGCATACACGACGGACTCAGTGGGGGTGAATCCGAACGGAGTGAGGTCGACGTTTGGCATAACGTAGTAGTAGTTACTACTACGTTACAAACACCCTCACCGCAAGGTGGTGCTCATCGCGCCCCCCCCCCGCCACCGCGCCTCTCACACCACCTCGACCGGGAGGCCCATGACCCGCGCGATCAGCGCTAGCCGAAACGTCACGTCGGTCTGTCGTTGAGCGGGACTCTTCCCAGGCCCCTCCAGCGGGAAATAGTGGGCCGTGACAGGATTCGTGGCTTTGGGCATGGCCCGCAGGCTTTTCGGGCTCCAAATCCCCTGGTCGTCGCATTCGCTATAGAGACGGGCGAGCACCCGGTTGGCGCTCGGGATCTGGCGCGCCAGGCCGAGCCGGGCCAGGAGCTCGAGCCAGTACACGGCGAACGGAATGTCGCTGATGTGGCCCTGAGCGTCGGAGCGCAGCGGGTCGCCCAGCAGCTCGAACATCGGCTTGAACAGCTTCTTGCCAGCCAGGATGAAAAACGCGCGACGCGGCGCCGGCGACGAGAAATACTGCCCCAGCCGTTCGATGAACCCCGCGCGCTCCCGCTGCACCGGAGGGAGGAAGGCGAGCATCTCGACCGCGAAAACGGTGGGCGGGTAGGCAGCGGGCTCGAGCACCGTCTT
The DNA here is from genome assembly GCA_035637455.1 of Gemmatimonadales bacterium. Taxonomy (GTDB): domain Bacteria; phylum Gemmatimonadota; class Gemmatimonadetes; order Gemmatimonadales; family GWC2-71-9; genus 20CM-4-69-16. Next base: position 43,816 of record DASPXE010000053.1, on the reverse strand, counting down.
GCCGTGCGCCTTCCTGAACGGCTTCGCGGCGAGCTCGCTGCGCAGGAACTGTGAGATATTGCTGGCGATCGTATGCGCGGTCCCGCGCACTCGCGGGTCGTCGATGTGGCCGGCCCGCGCGAGTGCGCATGCCGCCGCCTCCCGGCCGAGCCGCCGTGCCCAGCGGCCGAGCCCGGGGTCGGTGCGGGCGGGCTTTTGGTACTCCGCCAGCAGCTCTTGAGCCCGCTGGGCAACCGCCCGGTCCGGGTCATCCGGCTCGATGCGCGACAGCAACTGAAACAGCAGCCGGTCCGCCAGCCTGAACGGCCGCTCGGTCGGCGGCCAGCCCATCTCGAGCAATCGACGGTACTGAAACACGGTGCCCGGCTCATTCCAACCGTACGCCTTCGAGGCGACCGGCCCGAGGAGGTTGCCGCCCCACAGCCCCGTGGACTTCTGCTTGCGGGCGATCGCTTGAGCGACCTTGTACTCCAGGACGGCCTGGCGCAGCGCGGCGAGTCGTTCCGGATCGCGCTCGCTCTCCCGCACAACTTCGGCGTAGGCGCGGTACTGGATCGGCGGGCTCGCCGCCTCGAGCAGCCAGGACAGCGGCAACCGATGGGATGTCGGGAGTTCCAGGTGCTCGCTCCGCGGTGACGAGTGCGGGAGTCGGGACTGTCAAAAAGCGGGCGCAAACTTATTCGGCGGCCTCGGAATCGGCCAGAGGCGCCGGAGAACTGGCCTGACCAGGACCCGTAACTGACTTCTGCGCGGCACATTACGAGCAATGCAACGGATTGCACTCAGCGGGTCAGCGGAGCGGTTTCACGCTTGAACTCCGAGTTTGGCAGCCAGCGCGGCAACTCCTGTGCATTCGCCACCGCGAGAGCCACCCGCATCGTGACGCGGACCTCCTGCGCCATCCCTTCGTAGGCGAAGGTCGGCCGGTACTGGTCGCTCGGCTGGTGGTAGCGCTCCCGGTTGTACAGCTCATCCTGCTCCTTCCCCCATCCGGCAGGCCGCCCGATGAAATCTCTTCCAGCCTCGATCGAGAGCGCCGGCACCCCGGCCCTTGCAAAGGGAAAGTGGTCCGACCGGTAGAACGAGCCACGCACGTCCGGCTCGTGGACGACGGCGAGCGACTCAGCCCGCGCCGCGCTCTCAAACACCGGTCCGAGAGTGGAGCGGTCGATCCCGAGAGCGTCGATGTCCCGCGTGGCGCCGCGCACGTTCGTGACATCGAGGTTGAGCACCGCCGCCGTACGCTCGAGCGGCACGAGCGGGGTTTGCACGTATGCCTGGCTGCCGAGCAGGCCGCTCTCCTCGGCGGTCGTCGCGACGAACAGCAGGGTGCGTCGCGGCGGGGGAGTGGCGCGGCTGAGCGCTTGGGCCGTCGCGAGCATCGCGGCAATGCCGGACGCGTTGTCCTCCGCGCCGTTGTAGATCGAGTCACCGTTGACCGCGGGGCCGATCCCCTTGTGGTCCCAGTGAGCGGTGAACAGCACGACCTGGCTCGCGAGTCTCGGGTCGCTCCCCGGCAGCTTTGCCACCACGTTCTCGGAGCGGACGCGACGTAGCGCGCTGATGATATCGACCGCCACGTGCAGGCCGGTCGGGACCGGCCGGAAGTCCCGCCGCGCCGCGGCACGGCTCAGGGAGTCGAGGTTGAAGCCGGCGCGGGAGAGCGCCGCCCGGGCGGCGTCGGCGGTGACCCACCCGGCGAACGCGATGCTCCGCGCCGCCACGCGGTCTAGTTTGAACTGCTCCACCGACCATGACCCGCGCACCACCTCCCACGGGTACGTCGCGCTGGCGGTAGTGTGAATCAGGAGGACGCCGAGCGCCCCGCGCCGGGCTGCCTCCTCGAGCTTGTAAGTCCAGCGACCGTAGTAGGTGAGCGCGCGGCCGTTGAAAACCGTCGAGTCCTGGAGCCCCGGATCGTTTACGAGCATCAGCAGGACCTTGCCGCCTACGCTCACATCCTTGTAGTCGTCCCATTGCCACTCGGGCGCCTGAATACCGTAGCCCAGGAACACGACGTCGCCGTCCGCGGTGATCTCGGACTCCGGGCGCTCAGCCCACGCGACGAAGTCGTCGAGCGGTTTGAGTGGTTGCGGCGCGCCGGGCGTGCCCCACATGAGCGACGGATGCGGCGTCAGGCCGAAGAGCGCGACCGGCTGGAAGTAGGAGCCGTCGGGCCCCGCAGGCGCTAGACCGAGCGCTTGGAACTGCGCCGCGATGTACTGAGCGGCGAGGCGGCCCCCGCGCGTGCCCGGGGCACGCCCCTCGAGCAAGTCATCGGACAGATAGCGGAGGTGGGCGTCCATCGCCGCGGTGCTCACGGGTGGCAACGCGGGGGCCCGTTGCTGGCCGCCGAGCGATGCCACCGGGGTGACGAGCAGCATCGTGACAGCCAATCGACAGTACGGAGACATCCTCGACCTCCAGGGGTTCGGTCCGGTGCCCGGAAGCAAATCGTCTTGCTCGGCTCGGAGCAAGGGGTTCATCTTTCGCGTATGCTGCAAGCGCTGCAGGCCCGCCCCGTCGCGCGGCTCCCCGATCTCGTCCGGCTCGAGGGCCGTATCCTGTTTCTGGCCGAGGATCCTGCGCTGGTGCGCAGCCAGCTCGCGGGGCAGGACCTGGACTGGACCCCCGCCATTGCGCTGCGCGACAACATTTCGACCGACGAGATCACGCCTGCCTACATCTGCTATTACTACGACGAAACGCTGGGCGACTTCCCGTACCTGGGCTTGAAATGCGGCGAGGAGTTCCCGATCACTCGAGGATCGGTGAAGGGCGGCCGTTTCGTGGCGTCGGTCAGCGGCAAGCGGCGCGGCAAGGGCTCATCGCGGGAGCAGTCGCCGTACGCCGAGCTGTGCGCCGGCATCAGACTGGTCATCGCTGAGAACATCGAGCGGATCTACCGGGAGAATTGCCAGAATCTGGGAATCCTCACGACTACCGACTTTTCGATCATCGATCGAGTGCGGCGCGGCGAGGCGATTCCGCTCGCAGCCTTCACCCAAGGCGAGGGCGAGATCACGCGCGGTATCATCGAGTACGGCGGGCTGTTCAACTTCAACGTCGCCCGGCTCCAAGGGAAGGTCGTCCTCGCGCCGCCCGGGACTCCGCGCCGGCCCATGACGCTCGGGGAGAAGATCATCGCACGTCATTGGGTGGTGGACCCAGCGCGCGGAAGGATCGGCGTACCGGCCGTCAAGCCGGGAGACGAGGGCTTCGTGGTCACCGACATCCGGTTCAGCCACGAGTACGTGACGCCGATGGCCGCGATCTTCTTTGAGCAGCTCGTGGGCGAGAACGAGCAGGTCTACGATCCCGGCTCGATCCTCATGTTCCGCGACCACCTGACGTTCCTCCCCGAAGCGATGACGCCCGAGCGCGTCAAAGAGGGGCTCCTCGACGTCGCGCTCCAGCTCGAGAAGAAGCAGCGTACGTTCGCGGAGAAGCAGGGGATCAAGCTGTACGGCGAGCTGCGGCTCGGCCGCCACGGCGCCGAGGCGATCTGCCATTCGAAGATGCTCGAGGGGCACGCCGAGCCGGGGATGGTGATCATCGGCTCGGACTCCCACACCCCGCACGCCGGCGCGGTCGGGTGCGTGGCGTTCGGCGTGGGGACGACGGCGATCTTCAATTCGTGGATCACGAAGGACGTGCGGCTCACGGTCCCGGAAACCGTCAAGGTCGTAGTGCGCGGGCAGAAGCCGGACAACGTGACGGCCAAGGATTTCATGCTCGAGATCCTGCGCCATCCGTACGTGAAGAGCGGCCAGGCCATCGGCAAGCTGGTGGAATACTGTGGGGGTGCTGTCGAGTCGCTGTCCGTCGACGAGCGGGCCACGATGACCAACATGACGGCCGAGGTAGGCGGGTTTACCGGCTACGTCGCCCCGGACGCGAAGACGGTCGAGTACTTGAGGGAGTACCGGGGCATGGCGCGTGGCGACGCCGAGCTGCTGTGCGCTGGGCTGGCGAGCGACGCCGACGCCGAGTATTGCGAGGTGATCGAGATCGACGCTGGCGCGATCCGGCCGATGATGGCGCTGCCCGGCGACCCGGGGAACGGCCAGCATATCGACCCGGCGGCTCGGCGGATCCGTGTGGATATCGCGTACGCGGGTTCGTGCACCGCGGGGAAGAAGGAAGACATGGACATGTATGCACGGGTGCTCGCGGAAGCGGCGGAGCGGGGCGCCCGCGTCGCGCCGTGGGTGCGGTTCTACATCCAGTGCGGGTCGCAGGATGTGAAACGCTACTGCGAGGAGCGGGGCTACCTCGAGCTGTTCCATAAGGTGGGCGCGACGTTTCTCGAGCCCTCGTGCGGCGCCTGCATCAACGCGGGGCCCGGTGTGTCGAAGACGCGGGATGAAGTGACGATCAGCGCGATCAACCGCAACTTCCCGGGCCGCTCGGGTCCGGGGCAGCTCTACCTCGCCAACCCGTACACCGTGGCGGCGTCGGCCATCACGGGCTACATCACGGAGTGGCAGCCCGGGCCGGCACCCGCTCCGGCCTGACGGCCGGCTAGCGGCCGCCGGTCGTAGCGGAGAGTTCGCGCCCTGGGGGAGGGGGAGCGCTCTTCTTCGGCCGCAGCGATTCTCGCTGGTACACGCTGCGTGGGTTCCACAGCACCCACGACGTGATGCCGAGGTCTTCGACCGCGCGGATCTGCTCGCGGATCTCGGAGGGGGTGTAGCGGGGGAGCCGCCGGCCCAGCGTGAACGCTTGCAGGAACGGGCGGATCTCGGCGGCCGCGGGGTGCGGCCGCGAGCGCTGCAGCGCGTCGCGCAACGCGGAGCGCACCACGCGATACGGCTGGCCGTTCGGCCATGCCAGTCCGAACGCCCCGCGGTAGTAGTGACTGGGATAGACCATCGGCAGCACCACGTCCGCGACGTTGATGAAGTCCTCCCACACTTGCCCGATGCCGAGATCGCCCGTCGTAGCCGAGGCGGTGAGGCCGAAGATGTCGAACGTGACGGGCACGCCCAGCGGCTTGAGGCGGTTCCGGAGCAGCGTGATGTGCTCGCGCACCGCCTCGCGCTGCGTTACCCCGGCGTGGTGGGCCGGGAAGATCGCCGTCGCCATGCGCTCGCGCGGCTCGTCGGGGAAGCGGACATAATCGAACTGTACTTCGTTGAACCCCAACCGCACGGCCTCGGCGGCCAGCTGCGCCGAGTAGATCCACACCGAGTCATTGTAGGCGTCCACCCAGGCGATGTTGATCCGGTCGCGCCACAACCCGCCCGTGGTGCGATCCTTCACCGACCAGCCTGGCTTCCGCTCCGCCAGCAGCGGGTCCTTCGCGACCACGAAGCGCGCGATGGTGTAAATCCCGTGCGCCGCGAGCGTGTCGAGCCGGGCCTTCGCATCCTTGGCGCGGACGCACTTGTTCGCCCCGATCTGTTGCGCCGTCGGCACCGCCGACGGATACAGGAGGCACCCCGTGTCGTCCTTCACGTCGATGACGAAGGCGTTGATCTCCGTCTCGTCGGCGAGCCGCACGAGGTGCCACAGCTTGGGCGACCCGAATGCCCACGCGTTCACGTACAGCCCCTTGATGGATGACGTCTGGGGCACGAGCAGCGTCTCCTGCTGGACGTAGCGGAGCTCGGTCGGCCGGAGCGTGACGTGCGCCTGATCGGCAGGAGCCGTCGGCAGCACGACCGGAACGTCGGTCGGTCCGGGCGCGGCGGGCGCGGGTGGAACGCTATCCTGCGCAAAAAGGCCGCGACTCATGAAGAGCGCGGCCAGCAAGAGGGCACTTGCCTGCCGGACCACAGCCATAGGGGGCTACACGATAGGAATCCCGGTCCGAGCGGACAAGAGACGGGGATCACGCTATCGAGCCGGCCGCTGTAAGCTGTTGAATAGCAAGGGGTACGTCGCGATGCTTTGGCCCCGGTACTGAGGGCGGAAGCCGAACAACACGACCCGGCCGGCCCCCTGTTTCACTTCGACCAGGGCGGCACGGCCCGCCACCCGCTCCGGATGGAGCACCCACCCCGAGAGCAGCACCTTGTCGGCGTCGGCGGGGTAGCGGCCGATCACCCGCGCGGCGCTTGAGTCGAGCACTTCGAATGCCGGGCCGCCCTCGTACCAGGCGATGCTCTGCGCTGGCATGCCGCGCGCGACCGGATGGCCGGTGTCGAGCTCGAGCCGGAAGATCGATCCCGGCGCGTAGAACTCGTCGTCGGCCACGCCTTCGAGCACGTTGCGCACTGGGAGCAGCAGTTGCGTCGCTGCGAACCGGCTGGCGTCGTTGAGCGCGACGAGCGTGCCGCCGTCCTGCACGAACTGGCGCAGCGCCTTGACGCCCTCGTCCCCCAGGCCGCCCGCGTACGGCGCGGGGTATTCGCGCGGCAGGCCGCTGAGTAGCTCGTCCGGCGCTTGATCGGGGAGCACGACGACGTCGAACTGCTCCGCGAGCTTGCCGGCGCGCACCACGGAATCCACCACCGAGACGTACGGCACGCGCCACGTGTCGAACACCCACCGCGTCCAGCCTTCGTCCATCGCGGCGTTGTAGGAGCGGTACAGTGCGACACGCGGCCCATCCGCCCCGGCGATGCCGGCGGAGCCGGGGGTCGCCGCCGGCGGCTCGATCGGCGCCGACAGGCCGATCCGCAGGGAGTCGCGCGCCGGCACGGCCGCGACGCCCATGAGGAGCGGCAGCGTGTGGGCCGTCACGTCGTACGGCGGCAGGGGTGGTCCGCCGGGGTAGAGCCGCAGATCGGGATAATGCTGCGGCTCGAGCAGCGTCTTGGCGAAGGCCGCGTACGGCTGCCGCAGCACGACGACGTAGCTCCCGGCGGCGTACCGCTGTCCGCCGAGCGTCAGGGGGTGCAGCGCGGTGCGGATCTCCACTTGCCCGCGGCGCAGGATGCCGAGCAGCGTGGCGAGCCCGACCGTGTCCCGCGGCTGGCGGGGGATCACGTACGCGTACGGCCATCCACGCCAGCCGCGCACCGCCCGCCCCTCGATTGTGAGGAAGTTCGCGAGCCAGACGTCACGGTAGCGCGCCGCATTCTCGAGCAGGGCGTATGCGGCGTCGGACTGGTAGGCGACGATGTCCCTGAGGGTCCAGCGGCCGCCGGGCCACGGATTCGTGAAGTTCCAAGAGCGCTCGCGCGGCGTGAACCCGCGCCCCCGGGTCGCGAGGTGGTCGAACGGGACATCGATCGGCGACGCGAGGTTGGCGCTCGCTGCCTCGGAGAGGATGCGGACGCCGCCGTGGTAGTGCTGGTAGGCGCGGGCCGGCGTCCACGCGTCGTAGATCGCGTTGATCGCGATCCCCGTCTTCCCCTCCCCGGCGAGCTGCCACGCGACGCCGGCCCCGAGGGCGTTCACGCCGTCCACCAGCAGCGGGTCTACGTTCGGCTCCACCGGGTCGAGGTACGGCGGCAGGAAAAGTCGCGAGCCGTCGCTGTCCTGCTGATGAATGTCGTGCACGATCTGGGGATGCCACACGTTGTGCAGCGAGTCGACCACGAGCTGCGTCTCGACCTGGGTGAAGGCGTACCAGTCGCGGTTGTTGTCGTGCCCCGTGTAATGGTGGTACAGCTCGGGTGGGTCGGTGCCCTCGGCGGGCGTGCCGAGCGTGCGGTTGTACCAGCGGGTGACGATCGAGACGCCGTCAGGGTTGAGCGAGGGGACGAGCAACAGGATCACGTTGTCGAGGATCGTCCGGGTGGCGGCGGTGGTGTCGCTCGCGAGGCGGTAGGCGAGGATCGCGGGCGTCAGGTGCCCGCCCACCTCGTTCGAGTGAATGCCGGACGTGATGAGCACGATGGTGCGGCCGTCGCGCAGCGCCTCCTGCGTCTCGCGGTTGTTGCGGATGGTCCGCGGATCGGCGAGTCGCGCGTTGAGCTGCCGGTAGCGATCGAGGCTCTTGAGGTTCTGCGGGCTCGAGATGAGGAGCGCGACGAACGGCGCGCCCAGCGTCGTCTTCCCGAGCTCGCGATACCGCACGCGGTCGCTCGTCTTCGCCAGGGCCTGGTAGTAGCGCAGCAGCGCCGGCCAGTCCGCGAGGCGGCGGTCCTCGCCGGGCTCGAAGCCCAGGACCGACTTGGGAGTCGGCACGCGCGTCACGATCCCCGGAGCCCGCGGCCGCCGCGGGGCCGGAGGCTGCCCGGCGTTGCGGCGCTGCTGCGCGGCCAGCGACAGCGGGGTGGCGAGGAGCCCCGCCGCGAGCAACGCGACGAGGGCGCGAGGCGTCACGATCTAGCGCAGCGTGCCGGCGGCCGGCGGCGTCTCGCCGCTGCCGAACCAGTGCGCAAACCAGGTGCGGATCCGCTCCAGCCGGTCCACCAGCAGCCACGGCGGGCCCGTGCGGGACAGGCCGTGGTAGGATCGCGGGTAACGCACGAACTCTGCGGGCACGCCGCGCTTGCGCAGCATCACGAACAGCTGCTCGCCGTCCGTGATCGGGGTGCGGCGATCGTCCTCCGAGTGGACGATGAGCAGCGGCGTGCGAATGCTCTTGGCGTAGGTCATCGGCGAAAGCACGCGGTACAGCGAGTCCGCGTCCCACGGCGGCCCTGAGAACTCGTAGTCGGTGAGGCCTTGCGCGTCCGAGGAGCCGTACCAGGAGTACCAGTCGTAGATGGAGCGATCGGTCTCCGCTGCGGCGAAGCGGTGCGTGTGGCCCACCACCCAGTTGGTCATGAAGCCGCCGTAGGAGCCCCCCGCGACGCCCAGGCGCGTCGTATCCACGCCGCCGCGCGCAATCGCTACGTCCACCGCTTTCATCAGGTCCTGGTAGTCCTCCATCCCCCAGCGCCCGCGCGTCGCGAACGTGAAGGCGTGACCGTACCCGGTCGAGCCGCGCGGATTGACGAGCAGCACCCAGTAGCCCTGTCCTGCGAGCAGCTGCATCTCGGGGAAGAAGACGTTGCCGTAGTTCCAATGCGGACCGCCGTGAATGTACAGGATCAAGGGGTAGCTCTTCCCGGGGCGGTAGCCGTTGGGGCGCATGAGAAATGCCTCGATGCTCAAGCCCCCCACGCTCGTGAACCACAATGTGTCCGCCGGGATCGTCACCAGCTGCGCCAGCAGCGAGTCGTTGAAGGACGTGAGCCGTTTGTCGGACCCGGCCCCGCTGCGCCCGACCGGGGCGACGAACAGTTCCGTCGGGTGCGTGGCGTCGCTCGCCGGGTAGGCGAGCCACTTGCCGTCGCGTGTGATCGCCGGACCGCTGAGCTGCCGTTCGCCCATCGTGATCTGGCGGACAGTGCCTCCCGCGGCTGGCGCCGCGAACACGTGAATGTTGCCGCGCGTCTCGGCGCTGAAGTACACGGTCTTCGAGTCCGGGGACCAGGCCGGGCCTGACGGATCCAAATCCCACGCGCTCGTGAGATTGCGCACGGTCCCGCCCGCCGCCGGAATCACGCACACATCGTTCTCCTCGCCGCGACCCTTGGAGCAGATGAAGGCGATGGCGTTGCCGTCGGGCGACCAGGCAGGCTCGACGTTCTCCACGTAGGACGTAGCGAGCCGGCGCACCGCGCCGTCCGCCACCGTGAGCACGTAGAGCTGCGGCCTGACCTGGTCGCGCACCTCGCTCGTGTCGGTCGAGTCCTGCACGAACACGATCGCTCGACCGTCGGGTGACCAGCCTGGGGCCCGCTGGCTCAAGTCGCCGCTGGTGAGCTGCTTCGGCTCGCCGCCGCCCGAGGGCACGAGGTACAGATGGCTCGGCCGGCGGGTCTCGCGCGGCGGCACAAGCCCGCGCTCGTCCTCCAGAAACGGCAGGGACGTGTACACCCGGCCGTCGAACCGCTTCGGGTCCGGCCCGCGCGTGATCGCGCGCGGAGAGACTCGAGTCCGCCACGAGTCCTTCTTCAAGCTGTCGGGCTCCGGGCCGCGCCAGCTGTAGAGCAGCCACTTGCCGTCGCCCGAGAAGACCGGCGTGGCGTGTACGCCGCGCGCCTGGAAGGCTTCACCGCCCGGCGCCGTGGTCCGCAGGAACCACACGTCGTCGTCGAAGCCCTCGCGCTTGCTCGTGAAGGCGAGCAGCGAGCCGTCTGGGGACCACACCGGATTCGACGCCTCGGTAGCTGGGCTCGTGTACCGGAACGCGGGCGCCGAACCGTCCGTCGGCACGGTCCAGATCTCGGAATGTCGTCGGTCCTTGTCCTCGACAACCGTCGTCACGACGAAGGCGATGCGCCGCCCGTCGGGCGAGACGCGCGGGTCGCCGAGCGCGGTGAGGCGGTAGTAGTCCGTCGCTTGGAAGGGATGGGGGGTAGACTGGGCGGACAGACAGACCGGCGGACCGGCGGTCAGAAGGCCGATCGCGACTCGAGGCAGCCAGCGGGCGTTCATGTGATGCTCAAGCGGTTGCGGGACGGAGAAAACTACGTGCTGGGAGCCAGCGACGCGACGGTGCGGTCAGCAATGCCGACCGCCCGACCGCCTGTCAACCTGACCGCCGCCGTTACGGAAGCTTATGCAGCTCCACTCGCCGGTTCTGCGCCCGGCCCGCGGCCGTGGTGTTGGGCGCGATGAAGCCACTCGCCCCGTAGCCCTTCGCCACCATCCGCCCCGGCGACACGCCCTTGCGCGCCAGGTACGCGCGCACCGAGGCCGCCCGGGCCTCCGAGAGCCGCACGTTGAGAGGCGCCGATCCCGTGTTGTCGGTGTAGCCCGCGATCTCGATCTGGATGTCCGGGTTGGCGATCAGCGACCCCGCCACCTGGTCGAGCACCGCGTAGGAATCGCGCGTGAGGGCGGACCGGCCCCACTCGAAGTTCACCCCGCGCAGGATCAGCGTGGGCCGCGCCGGCGCGGCGCCCGGGGCGCCCGGCACGATTTCCGGCTGGAACAGGATGATGCAGCCGTTCGCGTCCACCTTCGAGCCGGCCGGCGTATTCGGGCATTTGTCGCGGTCGTCGGGCACGCCGTCCCCGTCGGAGTCCCGGATCACCTGCCGCGGCAGCGGGCAGCCGGTGGTGTCGACCGGCGTTCCGGCGGGCGTGTTGGGGCACTTGTCGAGCCCATCCGGCACCCCGTCCAGGTCCGAGTCCATCGGACAACCCTTCGCGTCGACCAGCGCGCCGACCGGCGTATTGGGACATTGATCCATGCCGTCCGGCACGCCGTCCTTGTCCGTGTCCGCCGGGCACCCCAGGGCGTCCACGGTCGCGCCCGCCGGGGTGTTGGCGCACTGATCGACGCCGTCCGGTACGCCGTCGCCGTCCGAGTCGACGGGGCAACCCTTGGCGTCCACGTGCACGCCTGCCGGCGTGTTCGGGCATTGATCGATCCCGTCGGGCACGCCGTCGGCGTCGGCGTCGGCGGGACAGCCGCTGGCGTCGACTGTCGCTCCCGCCGGCGTGTTTGGGCACTTGTCGAGCCCGTCGTACACGCCGTCATGGTCGGAGTCCGTCGGGCAGCCGCGCGGGTCGACGGTCGCACCCAATGGCGTGTTGGGACAGGCGTCCTTCTTGTCGGTCACCCCGTCCTTGTCCGAGTCCTTCGGCGGCTCGCCCAGGTGGAAGACCGAAAGGCCGGCCGTCGCGACGAAATGCGTAGCCGTGGTCGGCCCGAAGGCGAACTTGGTGCTAGGAACGTAGACGCCGCGCCCTTCGAGCCGCAGCGCGACCCGCTGGGTGAGGAAGATCCGCGCGCCGGCGCCGCCGTGCATAGCGTTGTCGGTGAAGCGATACGGGGCCCGCGTCCCGAAATCGAGCAGCGAGTAGCCGCCGAGCACGTAGAGCATCAGGCGGCTGCCGTGCAAGGCGTTGAAGACCAGACTGGCGCTGCCGATCAGCGGCTCGAGAGTGGTGGGCGTCCCACCGCTCGACACGGTGTATTGGGGCTGGAACAACACGTCGGCCTCGAGGCCGACCGCGTCACCGAAGAAGTAGCCGAGGCGTACGCCGCCACCGACCTTGTTGGGAAGATCGAAGGCGGCGTCGTAGCGCGTGTAGGAGCCGAAGGCACCGGCCTCGAACTGCCCGGCGTGCTGCGCCGCGAGGCGTCCCGTTGGGAGCGTCAGCAATGTCGCCAGCACCGCGAACCGTCTCATGTCGGCTCCTCTAGGGTAACTGGTGCAGCTCCACCCGCCGGTTCTGCGCTCGACCTTCGGGAGTAGAGTTCACGGCGATCGGATTGCTCGCGCCGTAGCCCCGCGCGATCATGCGGGTGGGCGAGACCCCTCGGCTCACGAGGTAGGCGCGCACCACCTCCGCGCGGGCCTGCGAGAGCCGCAGGTTGGTCGCCGCGGAGCCGGTGCCGTCGGTATATCCCGCGATCTCGATCCGAATGGCGGCATTCGCCACCAGCGACTGGGCGACGATGTTGAGCACCGTGAAGGACTCGAGCTGGAGCACCGCCCTGCCCGTCTCGAACGTCACCCCCCGCAGGATCACCGGTGTCCGCTCCGGCGTGAACAGGATCACGCAGCCGAAGGCATCCACGCGCGAGCCGGGCGGGGTACCGGGACACTTGTCCTTGGTGTCGTCGACGCCGTCGCCGTCGGAGTCCTTGAAGCGCTGGCACCCGGTGCTGTCCACTTCCGTGCCCGGCGGCGTGTTCGGGCATTTGTCGATGCCGTCCGGCACGCCGTCCTTGTCCGAATCGAGGGGGCAGCCGGCCGGGTCGACAGTCGCGCCCGTCGGGGTGTTGGGGCACTGGTCGATTCCGTCGGGAACGCCGTCGCCGTCGGCGTCGGTGGGGCAGCCCTTGGCGTCTACGTGCGCGCCGGCGGGCGTGTTGGAGCACTGATCGAGCCCGTCGTACACGCCGTCCGAGTCCGAGTCGATCGGACAGCCCTTCGCGTCCACCCGAGCCCCGGCGGGCGTGCCGGGGCACTGATCGAGTCCGTCGTACACGCCGTCATGATCGGCATCGGTCGGACAGCCGTGCACGTCGACCGTTGCGCCGAGCGGGGTGTTGGAGCAGGTATCGCGCGTGTCGGGGACGCCATCGTGGTCCTCGTCCGGGAGCACCCCCCCGCCGGTGAAGAGGGAGAGGCCGAGCGAGCCGACCACGTGACCGGCCCAGGAGGCGCGCGCGAATCCGGTGTTGGGCGCATAGATGGCGCGCATCTCGAGCCGCAGCGCGGCGTGGTCGCCGAGGAACAGCCGATCGCCGATCGCGCCGTGAACAGCGTTGTCGGTGAAGCGGTACGGCGTGGCCGTCTCGAAGTCGAGGCGCGAGTAGCCGCCGAGGATGTAGAACAGCTGGCGCGCGCTGCCGAAATTGAGGACCAGACTCGCGCCGCCGAGCGCGAGCGAGGGCGATGCGCTGCCCGTCCTGGGGCTCAAGGCCTGATAGCCGACATCGAGCTCCGCGGCGACGATGTCGGTGAAGAAGTAGCCGAGACGCGCGCCGCCGCCGGCGCGGTCCTCGAGGCCGAACGCCCTGTCGTAGCGCGTGTAGGAGCCGAACGCGCCCAGCTCGAACTGATGCGCGCGCTGCGCGCCGAGGCGGCCGACGCTGCAAGTGAGCGCCATTCCCAGGATCGTCAGTGTGCGCACGACTCGGCCCCCGGTCCCTAGGGTGTGGCCCTACGGTAATAACTCCGGCTCCGGTTAGAAACCCCACACGCCCGCTTTCCGCAGGCCCGTGTTCAGATCGATTCCCCCGATCACGAGCGCATGTCGTGATCCATCCGACTCGCGCCAAGTGACGCCCGCCGGCCCCACGAGCGTGCCGCCGCCCTGCGCCGCAATCGTGCCGGCGCCGACGGGCCCCGTAAACAGGCCGAGCGAGTCGCCGATCACCGCGGCCGCGAGCGTCTCCGCGTCGTTCGTGGCGGCGCCACCGTACATGCCGCCCACGAGCAGGACGACGTCGCCCAGGTCCAGCGTAGCGAACTGCGACCGGGGGGCGGGGAACAGCGTGGTTCCCGAGGCCCAGGACCCGGCCAAGAAGCCCGAGATGAGGCTTACCGGCGCCGTATCGCTCGAAGCGAGCCGCGGCGTCGCTGGGTCGAGTCCGCCGCCCGGCGGCACGCTATCCGCCACTCCGCCGAACGCGACCGCGCGATCGTCGAGGACCACACCGCCGCCGTAGGCCCGTGGCGTCGGGAGCAAGGGCTGCCGGTACCAGCCGTCGATATGCCCGTCGGCGGCGATGCGCCCGACGAACACCGAGCGTTGCGGGCGCCCGAGCGAGTCCGTGCCGCCGATGACATAGATCCGGCCGCGCCGCACCACCGCGGTCGCGCCCGCCACCGGTGCGGGAAGCGGCTCGATTGGCGCGAAGTGCCCGGCGACGCTGTCTGGAGTGACGTCGGCCGCGAGCACCGACGGCTGCGCCCGACCGGCGGAGTCGATGCCCCCGATCACGTACAGCGCGCTTCCTGTGAAGTGGGAGTTGTAGCGCGTCGCCACGGCCACGGCGGCGAACCCGCGCGGCGCGGGAAGCGCTCGGCTCTTGAGCGGGTCCGCGTTGTCGGGCTGGCGCGCCCACGCGCCGACCGTCCCGCCCGCGAGCGCCCGGGCGACGTAGACGCCCGCGTCGGGGACGAGACGCGCGCCGACCAGCTCGGCACCGCCCGCGGCGTATAGGGTGATCGTAACGACGTTGTCAGCGGGAACCTCCGCCGCCGCGACCCCGACGCCCACGGGAGCGCTCGGGAAGGCAGTCCGCTGCTTCCAGGTCAGCGTGTCCGGGCCGAACCGGAGACGAGGAATCACGTGTACGGTGGCCGTGAGCCGAAGCCCGGCCGCGGTCGTCACGGTGAGCGTTCCCGAAACCGCGCTGTCCGGCACGGTGAAGCGGATGGCGAGGTCGCTCCAACCGCTCGAGCCGGCCACGGGCGCAGTGACGCTGCCTGCGGCGCTGGCGAGCGTGACGCCCCCTGTGCCCGGCGCGGCCCCGAACCCGAAGCCCTCGATAACCGCGGCCTGGCCGCGCACCAGGATGGGATCGATCGCGCCGTCGACGTAATCGACGCGGGGCCCGGCCTGCGCGGGCGGTCCGATCGTGTCGCCGCACGCGGCGAGCAGGACGGCCCAGGCTGGCGCGAGCCTACCGATGGCCGTTCTCCCCCCGAACGAAGCGCACCGCTTTCGCGAGGTTGTCGGCGAGCTGCGCCAGCTCGGTGGCGCCGTGGGTGAGGGCTTCGATGGCCTTGAGCTGCTCCGCCGCTGCGGCCGCCACGGCCTCCGCCTCCGTGCTCGACGACTGGGCGCCGGCCTTCGCCTGCTCGAGCGCCGCGCTGATCCGGCCCGACAGCGCCGCGATGCCGCGCGCGAGTTCCGCGACGCGCTTCCCCGCCCGGGCGGTGCTGGAGGCTGCCTCGGCGATGTGGCTCAGGTCCGACACCCACTCGGACGAGCCCTGGACGACTTCGGTCAGGTCCTCGCGGAGCCGCTCGAGCAGCTGGGCGGCGCGGTCGAGGGCTCCGCGCGTGTCCTGCGCCGACCTGCCGACGGCCCGGGCCTCGCGCCCGCTTGCTTCCGCGAGCTTATGCACCTCGTCGGCCACGACGGCGAAACCGCGGCCGTGCACGCCGGCACGCGCCGCCTCGATCGTAGCGTTGAGAGCGAGCAGATTGGTCTGGTTCGCGATGAACCCGATCGTCTCGGAGAATTTCTCCACCTGCTCGGCCACGTCGCGCAGCCGCCGCACTTCGGACGCGCTCTGCTCGGTCGTCACCCCGAGGTCCGTGAGACGGCGGACGGCGGTCTCGGTCGCGAGGCGGACCTTGTCGGTGGTCTTCTCCATCGCGGAGCCCGAGTCGCGCGTCTGGTCGCCGGCCGCGGCGACCTCGCCGGCGTGCTGCTTGAGCTGATCCGACTCGCGCGCCACGGCGCTCACGAGACTCGCCGCCTGCTTGGCGCCGTGGCTGGCGCGCTGGGCCGCTGCGGCCACCTCCTGGCTCGAGGCATGGATCTCCTGCGTCGTTGCGGTGAGGGTCCCGATGTACGTGGTCGTTCGCTCGGAGGCGCCGACTACCGGCTGTACCGACGTCTCGATCGCGAGCATGAGCGCGAGCTGGGGGGCGAGGAGCGCGAGCACCTCGCCGTCGGTTTCGCGGTACATCAGGGGATCGGAGTGGCGCACGCTCCACAGACCGACCAGCTGGCCGGCGTGATAGAGCGGGACGAGCACCTCCGCTCCGGGGCGCTCCTGGCCAGGGACGACGACCTGGTCAGGCCGCAGCCCGTGCGCCACGACGGGACGGCGTAGCCGGACCGCCTCGCCGGTCAGCCCGGCGTTCGCGTCGAAGCGAAAGCTCGTCCGGCCGCCAGCCGCGGTGTCGGCGACGAGCTCCATTTCGTTGGTGCGGGAGTCGTAGCGGGCGAAGCCCATCTGCTCCCACGGCACCAGGCGCCGCGTGAGCTCCTGAATGCGCGCGAAGCTCTTCGCGAGCGAGATGTCTCGCGCGATGACTTGCGAGAGCCCTTGGATCAATGCGAGTTCGTCGGCGCGCACCCCGAGCCGCACGACGTACACGCTGGTCGCGGTCGCCGTGGCGAGGACCGCGCCCGCCACGAACGTCTCGACCGGGCCAAGCCCGGCGTGGGCGAGGCGCAGCCAGGCGAGCGCAAGCCCGGCGGAGCAGGCGTACACGATCGTCTCCCACCGCGCGGTGAGCCACGCGTCCACCCACGCCAGCGAGCGACCGAGCGCGAGCTCGAGGTAGAACGTGGCGTTGACGACGATGGGTAGGAGCGCGAGCAGCGCGGCCAGTGGCGCGAGGTTCGTCGCGTCGAGCGCGTCGGCACCCAGGAGGCCGCCGAGGCGCTCGTACATGAGGCCGACGACCGCCGTGCCAGCCGTGAGATGGGCGGCGTTCCCCAGCGCCGTGCGGGCCGGCAGCCGCCGCAACAACAGGTCGCCCGCGAACATCGCCGTCGGGGCGACAAGGGCCGCGCACGCCCACCCGCGGTCGAGCACGGCGAACGCCGTGACGCCCACGATGTAAGAAGAAAAGCCATTGCCGGGGAGCGCCACTCCGTAGCGCCGCGACAGCGCACCGATCGCCACCAGCATGACGAACTCGGTCCCGAGACCGGCACCGAGGACCGCCCGTCCGGAGGCGTAGGCGGCGACCGCCGCGACGACGGCGAGCACGGCCCCGAGCGACACGAGTGTCCGCACGAGCACGCCGGGCGAGGCCTTGAGGCGAGGAAGGACGCTCATGCCGGTTGGTCTGAATCCTCGGGGGTGGATGCCGCGCAAACTCGGGACTGTGGCGTGGCGTGTCAAGCGCGACTATCCTTCCACGGAACCGAGCCGGCTCTCCCACACCGCGTATGCGCGTCACGATCGAGTACTGTGTCGTCTGAAACTACGAGCCTCGGGCCGCCGGTCTGGCGGCCGAGATCCGCAAGGCCTACCCGCACGCGGACGTCAAGCTGATCCAATCCTCGGGCGGTGTGTTCGAAGTCGAGGTCGACGGGCGTCGCCTGTACTCCAAGAAGA
The DNA here is from genome assembly GCA_035637455.1 of Gemmatimonadales bacterium. GTDB lineage: Bacteria > Gemmatimonadota > Gemmatimonadetes > Gemmatimonadales > GWC2-71-9 > 20CM-4-69-16. Next base: position 26,431 of record DASPXE010000053.1, on the reverse strand, counting down.
CCCTCGGGCGGCACGCTGAGCCCGGAGAAGTGCTGCGCCTGATTCAGCAGGCGGCCCCGCCAGCGCGTTGAGAATAGCGATCTCCACCGGCGGCGGCGACGCGCCGGGGCTGAACGCCGTGATCCGCGGGGCCGTGCTCGCTGCGATCCACCGCGGCTGGGAGTGCGTCGGTATCCGGCGCGGCTATGACGGGTTGCTGGACGAGGACCGCGTCGTGACGCTCGATGCCAACGCGGTCCGCGGCATCACGCACCTCGGCGGCACTATCCTCGGGTCCACCAACCGCGGCGATCCGTTCCGGTGGCGCGAGCAGCTCCCCGACGGCCGTTGGGTCGAGCGGGACCGCGCCGACGAGCTCGTCGCCGCCTTCCGGACCAAAGGGATCGACGCCCTCATCGCGATCGGCGGTGACGGCTCGCTGCGCATCGCGCTCCGGCTGTTCGAAAAAGGGATCCCGGTGGTCGGCGTGCCCAAGACGATCGACAACGACGTCGGTGGCACCATCTCCACGTTCGGCTTCGATACCGCGGTCCAGACCGCCACCGACGCCATCGACAAACTCCACTCCACGGCCGAGAGTCACGAGCGCGTCATGGTGGTGGAGGTGATGGGGCGCCACGCTGGCTGGATCGCCCTGCACGCGGGGATCTCCGGGTCTGCCGACGTGATCTTGATCCCCGAGATCCCTTTCGATATCAGGAAGGTGTGCGACAAAATCCAGCGACGCGAAACCGAGGGCCGGCACTTCAGCATCGTCGTGGTTGCGGAGGGAGCGGCACCGAAGGGCGGCACCGTGTCGCTGATCGATCCCGAGCACGAGCGCCTGGGCGGAATCGGCGACAAGGTCGCCAACTCGATCCAGGAAATGACGGGCAAGGAGACGCGCACGCTCGTGCTGGGGCACCTCCAGCGTGGCGGCAGCCCCACGACCTTCGACCGCCTGCTGGGCCTGCGGTTCGGTGCGGCGGCCGTCCGCGTGATCGCAGAAGGGAAGTTCGGGACGATGGTCGCGCTGCGACCCCCCGCCATCGCCCCCATCCCCATTGCGGAGGCGCTCGCAATGCCGAAGCTCGTCCCGCTCGACTCCGATACCATCGCGACGGCGCGTGACCTGGGGATCAGTCTGGGAGACTGAGGGACCCGCCCCGCTACACGGTGACCGCTCGGGGTGACAACTCCGCGCGCCACGACGCCCCACGCCCAACGTCCCTAAGTTCGCTCAGATGCGCAGGTTATCCGACGGCCTCCCCCTGTGGCATGACCCTTCCGACGAGCCGGTGTCGCGGAGGTGACCTATGAAACGCACAGCTTTGGCATTCGGACTGGTACTCGCACTCGCGGTGGCTCCCGCTGCGGCGCAGACGCGCGTGAGCGTGGCGGTCGGGTTCGGTGTGCCGCGGCCCTACGTGTCTGGCATCGTCGTCGTGGGGCGGCCGTATGTCTACCGCCCATACTTCTATCGGCCGCCGGTGGTCGTTGTCGTCCCCCGGCCCTATCCGGTTCGCCCCCTGTTCGTCGATCGGGTATTCGTGACTCGGGCGAGAATCTACCGGCATCATCACCGCCATCACCACTACGGCTACGATGACGACGAGTGAACGCCGCGGGTTAATCGCGCGCCGTACCATTCGGAGCGAGCGCGTGCGGAGGTCGCCGGTGCGGCTCCTGATGCCCTAGGCGGGAGCGCACGGTACGGTGGTCAAGCGGGAGGCGTTGCACGCACGCCTCCCGCTTTCTTTTTCCTACTTCGCGGCCGCGTCTGCCGGCTTGCGGCGAAACAGCTTGCGAAAGAACGCGGCTGCCGCGGCCAGCGCTACGACGAGGACCTTCTTCAGCCCAATCAAGGCGGCGAGCAGCACCTTGAAGAGCCCTGCCTTCGCGGCGACGCCCCCGGCGATCAGCGCGGCAATGCCGTATTCGGCGACCTTGTCGGTACCCGGGACGAAGTCGGCGTAGCGGTGCCCCTCGTTGAACTCGACGAAACCCATCACCTGGCCCATCGCGCGCTTGATCGACTCGAGCTGGTCCATCGCGGCGACCGCGTTGAGTACCAGGACGCCGCGCCGCCCGAGCACCCGGATGTTGTAGTTGAGCGTGCGCCCGCTGTCGCCGCCGAACCGCAGGTCCTTCGCCCAGTACAGCTTGTGACTGGCGCTGTCGTAGTGCGGCGGCTCGGCCCATCCGACGAGCTCGACCGTGGGGTAGCCGGCGCGCTTGCGCTCGTCGTTTCCATCGCGGATCCCCTGCTGCATCTTCTTCAGGAGGGCGGCGTAGTCGATCTGCGCCGCTTCGTCGTCCTTGACGTAGCCGTCTTCGTCGTAGGTGATCACGACGGCCCACGCCTCGCGGGCGAACACGCTGAGGCCCGACGGGAGGAGCAAGCCGAGCGTACGGCTGCCGGGCGGATTCCCCCACGCCTGGAGCACCGCGGCGGCTTGACGGGAGTCGAGATAACGGAATTCGGCCGGCAGCGTGAGCGTCGCGAGGCCATTGCGGATGGACACACGACCGGTCTGGTACTGGAGCTGAGCTTCTAGCTGCTCGGGCGTGAGCGGCGTTTTCTCGAGTTTCTGCGCGGCGGCTGCGCCCCAGGGGAGCAGCACGAGGCAAGCGAGCCAGCGAGCGGACATTTCCCGCCTCCTCCTCGGTCGAGGGCTTGGGGTTCGTGAGCGGGCGCCGCGCCTAATTTATCTATATTGCGGGCGTGCGAGTCTCGCGCGACCACTTTCTTCCTCCCGATCCGCAGGCCTTCCTCGCCGCCGAGCCCTCCACCGGGCGGGTCGTGGTCATCGCCCCGACCCGTGCGGCGTGCGAAACCATCGAGCTCGCGCTCGGCCTGACCATCGACACACTGCTCGAGCGAGAGCACGGTGACGACATCCGTCGCCTCGCCGCCTCGGGGCGCGGGTTCGGGATCGTGGCGGGCACCGGCACGGGCAAAACGCTCGCCATCCGGTCGATCGCCGAAACCATCTTGCGGGCGCCCCTCAAGGTGGGAGTCGTGAACCGGGAGCGTGAAGCGACGCCGGAAACTCCCACCTGGAACGTGGTGATCGTCACGACGGGGATCGCGCGCCGCTGGTTCGAGGACGGCCTGATCACCGACCGCGACACGCTCGTCGTGGACGAGATCCACCAGACGTCGGCGGAGCTCGAGCTCTGCCTCGCGCTTGGGAAGCGGGCGCGCTGCCGCTTCATCTGGCTGTCGGCGACAGTGGATCCGGCCTTCTACGCCCGCTACCTCGGCTCGGTGGAGGTGCTCGAGACCCGGGCGTTCGACCCGGCGAAGGCGGCCCAGGTGCGCGTCCTCCCCCAACAGCCGCTCGAGTTCCTGAACGAGCGCTTCGTCAGGCAAGTGACGCGGCAGCGTCGCGGTGTAGCCGTGTTCGTGCCGACCCGAGCCGAAGTCGAGCAAATCGCGCGGGAGCTGGCTGCACGCTGGCAAGCGTTGCCCACGGCGTTCTACCACGGGGGCGAGCCGATCCGGGTCATCCGGCCGTTCCTCGACGGGGAGGTGCGGCGCCCGTTCCTGCTCGCCATGACGGCAGCGGGCCAGTCCGCGCTCAACATCCGCGGGCTCGACACCGTGGTGATCTACGATGCGCGCTACACCAACGTGGTGGAGCGGGGCCGCAACGTGCTCACCCGGCTGTATCTCGGGGCGAACGAGATCCTCCAGATGGCGGGGCGGGTCCACGGGCGGGTCGAAGGGGGCGAGGTCTACATCCTCAGCGACCGCGATCTCGATTTCGAGCGGCTCGTGCCGACGCCGCCGGAGTTTCAGCTCGCGGGCGACGCCGAGCGCGTCGCGATCACCTGCGCTGCGCTGGGCGTCGACGCGCGGGACCTCGACCTGCCCGTCCCGCTTGATCGCAAGGCGTATCGCGATGCGCTCCAGCTCCTGACGGACCGGGGTCTCATCGAGCAGGGCCGGCTCACGCGCTACGGACGCGAGGTCGAGGCGATGCCGGTCGAGCGGCCGTGGGGCGAGCTCCTCTATCACGCGGAGGGCGAGTTGATCCCGGTGGTCGCCGTCGCCGCCAACATCGAATCGCTCCACCGCATGACGCGTGAGGAGCGGGAGCTGAAGGGACTGATCGTGCCGGGCAGCGATCACCTCACGGCGTACAACGTCTACGCCGAGGCGGTCAATAAACACGGCTACCTGGGGGAGGTGTACGGACTCCCGCGCCACCTCTTCCACGAGAGCATCGATGACTGGGCGGAGGGCCGCGGCGTGCTGGTCAAGGCGATCGAGGACATCGCCCTCGGCACAGCGTCGGTGTACCGCCAGCTCGAGCTCGCGCTGCCGGACAAGCTGTCCTACGCTGGCGAGAAGACGCTCGCGGCGTTCGCCGATCTGGTTGCGAAGATCATGCCGTTCGACCTGGTGATCGACGAGGAGACGGCAGACGGGCGTGAGGCGCGGGTGAGCCGCGGCTCCGTGTGCGGCAGCTGGGGGGCGGTCGCGGGGACGCTCCGCTACTTCGCGGACCGGTTCGGCGTGCCGCGGGCGAGCATCGAAGGGACCCAGCTTCCCGAGCGCGCGCTGCGTCGCTACGCGCGACGTGGGGCACCGACCGTGGTGTTCGAGCGGCACCGCCGGCGGGAGGGACTGATGGTGGTGCGCACCGTCGAGTACTTCGGCTTCGTGCTCGAGCGCGACGTCGAGCCGCTGCGCAGCCCGTTCCCGCCCGAGCTCGCCGCCGCCGCGCGGGCAGCGCTGATCCAGGCCCTGCTGGGGGGGGCAACGCCCCATCCCGACCAGGGGCGGATACGCAAGGCGCTCGAGCGCTTCGGCTTCTATTGGCGCCGCTCCGGGGGACGGCTCGCGGAGGCGGCGAGCGAGCGACTGACCGCCCGGCTCGTCGCTCAGCTCGAGGGCGTGAGCTCGTGGGAGGCGTTCATCAATGCGCGCATCGCCCTCGACGTCGATGCGGCCGTCCCCGAGGGCGTGCGCCACCAGCTCGAAGCGCTGCCGGCTTCGATCCACCTCTACGGCGACCGCGTCCCCGTGGACTACGAGGTGGAGCAGGGCGCGGGCGTAATCCGCCTGCGGCTCAAGGAGGGGCAGGCGCGTCGCCTCCAGCCCCGCGACCTCCCGCCGCTGGACCGGCCCGTGCGTTTCATAGTGCTGCGCGGTAAGCGGGAGGCAGTGCGCGCCGCTACGGTGGAGGAGCTGCACCAGCAGCTCAGCGGGCTCTCGCGCGAGGAGCGCGTCCGCCTGGTCCGCGGCGGGCGCCGCCGCCGCCGCTAGCGGGCCAGGCCGAGGTGTGACCTCGGGCAGATTGGGGGGTCCTCTCTATGACGGCGATGCTGCCTGAAACTCTGACCCCGCATCCGAGTATGCAATTACGTATGGCTCAACGAGACAAGGCTACCAGCGTCCCGCCTCCGCTTTCTTTCGCGCCGCTCGGCCAGGCGGTCCTGGAGACGTTTGGGGAGGGCGTCGTGGTGTTCGACGCCTCCGGCCGCATGATCTACGCCAACCAGCGTGCCCGGAAAGTCGTGGACAACCTGGGCGACGCCACGTTTCTGCGAGGCGGCGCTTTGCGGGAGCGGCTGGTCGCGCTGGGCGGTCGAGCGCGCTCGCTGAAGCAGGGCTCGGCGGAGCTCGGTGAGGCGATCTTCCTGGCCGACGGCGATCACGCCAAGACGCTCGCGGAGCGCGAGCGGCAGGCGATCCTGGACACGCTGGAGCAGACGCACGGCAAGTTGGCCGAAACGGCGCGCCGACTCGGGATCAGCCGCACTACGCTGTGGCGGAGGCTTCGCGCCTACGGCCTCCGGCCCGACGCGCGCGGCAGCCACGGGCCCCCGGCGCGCGTGTAGCGGCGCACGTCGCCAGGCTGCTGGCGTCGTAGTTTCCCGCCGTCTAGCTTCCCGCTCAGGCCACGCCCGGGAAGCCATGCCCGCCACGCCGTACGTCGTCGAAGACTATGTCCGCTGGTCCGACGTGGATTTCGCGGGCATCATCTTCTACGGCTCCTACGTTCGCTTCTTCGAGATCGCCGAAACCGAGTTGTTCCGCGCCTGCGGCCTCGCCTACGCCCAGGTCTTCGATCGCTACGACATCTTCCTTCCCCGCAAGGCCGTGCACAGCGAGTTCTACTCGCCGGCGCGCCTCGACGACCGGCTACGCGTCGCCACGTATGTCGGGCGGATCGGCACGACGTCGCTGACCTTGAACTTCGACGTGTTCCGCGGCACCGGCCAGTCTCTCACCGCGGCGGGGTGGATGGTCCTCGTGTGCGTGGACCGGAAACACTTGAAGCCCCAGCCGCTCCCCGCCGGGCTGGTCGAGGCGCTCGCGCCCCACACGCTGCCGTTGGAAGCGGCGCGCGCGCAGCTCGGCGCTCCCCCGCCGTCCCCCTGAACACACGCGCGCTCGCGCTGCTCGCGCTCGGCGCCGCCGCGGCATGCGGGAGCCGCGGGCCGCCGGCGGCCCGGCTGCGCGCCCGCATCACCCGGCCGCCGCACGACACGCTGCGCTTCGCCACCCCGGCTACCGCGGATCGCTGCGGGCGTACCGGCCGGGGCGGTCTGCTGCTGCAAGGCACGGAGCGCGGCAACGGCGTGCTCATCTACGTACGCTCGAGCGACTCGGTCGCGAGCGGTGAGTTCCCCCTGCTGGCGCGCGCCGACAGCACGACGGGGCGCGGTGCCGTCGTGGCGGGGCGCTTCATGGTAGGCGACGTGGGGCACGGCGTCACGCTCGACAGCGGGACGGTGTCGGTGACCCGGGCGGGCGACGCGCTCGCGGCGAGCGCGCGCGGCTCGGGCAGCGAGGTCGCCGGGACGGGTCGCGTGACGCTCGAGGCGTCGTTCCAGTCGGTGCGCATCGGCGCGGACACGCCGCCGTGCGCGATGCAGCCATGACGGTCCGCGTCGGCGTCATCGGCACGGGGTTCGCGCGACGGGTGCAGCTGCCGGGGCTGCGGCTGGTGCCAGGTGCGGTGGTGACGGCGGTGGCGAGCCGGGATCGCGCGCGGGCGGCCGCCGTGGCCCGGGAGTTCGACATCGCGCACGCGTTCGGGAGCGGCGAGGAGCTGGCTCGCTCCGGCGATGTCGACCTCGTCATCGTGTCGTCGACCCCGGACGCCCACGCGCGCCACGCCATCGCGGCGCTCGAGGCCGGGAAGCACGTGTTGTGCGAGAAGCCGATGGCGCTCACCGCGCGCGAGGCGGAGCAGATGGTCGAGGTGGCCGAGCGGAGCCCGGGCTGCGCCCGCATCGACCACGAGCTGCGCTACGAACCGAACCGGCGCCGGGCTCGAGAGCTGATCGGCGCGGGCGGGATTGGCCCGGTGCTGCATCTCGAGCTGGTGGTGTCCTACCTGCGTGGCGACGGGCGACCCCAGGCCTGCGAGGCACCCTGGAGCTGGTGGCATGACGCGGCGCGCGGCGGCGGGATCCTGGGAGCCGTGGGGTCGCATCTCATCGACCTGTGCCGCTTCTGGACGGCAGGCGACGTCGTCGAAGTGAGCGGCCGGGTCGCCACGTTCGTCCCCGAGCGCCGGGACGAGCATGGCGTGGCGCGGGCCGTCACGGCCGACGACTTCGCCAGCTTCGTGATGCGCCTCGCCAGCGGCGCAGTCGCGACGATCACGCTGACCACGTTCGCGTTTCACGGGCCCGGCCACTTTGCGCGGGTGACGGGACTCGAGGGCTCGCTGGTCCTGACGGGTGAGACGAAGCTCGAAATCGGTCGTCCGGGCCTTGCGCTCGCGGACGTCAGCGTTCCCGACGAGTTGTCCGGACAAACGGTTCCGAACAACATGTGGGCACGCTCGTGCGTGCGGTTGCTGCGGGATTTCGTCGGCGTCCTGGAGGGGCGGCCCGCGGCAGGCGAGCCCGCCACATTCCACGACGGTGTCGCGGTCCAGCGGGTGATGGACGCCGTGCGCGCTGGCCGCGGGGTCCGATTAGATTGACCCCGTGGAGCAGACCTACTTCCGGAGAGGGTTCGGGCTGAAGGGGCGCATCGAGGGCGCCCTGACGGCGGACTACCACAGCCACGTCGTGGACCGGATACGCCGGCACGGGTACGTGCTCTCGCTGGGCGACCTCACCTTCAAGCTCGCGGGCGAATTCGGGTTCTGCTATGGCGTCGACCGCGCCGTCGAGTATGCGTACGAGACCCGCACCAAGTTCCCGGACAAGCGCCTCTTCCTCGTGGGCGAGATCATCCACAACCCGCATGTGAACTCGAAGCTGCGCGCCATGGGCGTCGAGCTGCTGGGCCGGCCGGAAGGGGGCGAGTTCGAGCTGAGCGCCGTGCGGCCGGACGACGTCGTCATCCTCCCCGCTTTCGGCGTGACGGTGCGGGACTTCGAACGGCTCCGGGCCATCGGCTGCGTGCTGGTCGATACGACCTGCGGCTCCGTGCTGAACGTGTGGAAGCGGGTCGAGTCCTACGCGAAGGACGGCTTCACGGCGATCATCCACGGCAAGTACTACCACGAAGAAACGAAGGCTACGTCGAGCCAGGTGACCAAGTATCCCGGGGGCCGCTACCTCGTGGTGCGCGACATGGCGGAGGCACGCGAGGTGTGTCGCTACATCGAGGGAGGGGAGAACGGGGAGCGGCTGCTGGCGCAGTTCGCCGGAAAGCTGTCGCCCGGCTTCGACCCGGATCGCGACCTCACGCGCGTCGGCGTGGCGAATCAGACCACGATGCTGTCCGGCGAATCGCTGGCCATCGCCGCGGAGCTGCGCAACAGCGTGGCGGCGCGCTACGGGGAAGCGGCGGTGCCCGAGCACTTCCGCACCTTCGATACGATCTGCTCGGCGACCCAGGACCGGCAGGACGCAGTGCTCAAGCTCATCGCCGAGCCGCTCGATCTCATGGTCGTGATCGGCGGCTACAACTCGAGCAACACCACGCACCTCGCCGCGATCTGCCAGCAGAAAGTGCCGACCTATCACGTCGAGGACGCCGCGTGCATCGACCCGGACGGCGGCACGATCCGGTTCCGCCCCGTGGGAGCGCCAGACGAGCAGCGCCGGGAGGGGTGGCTGCCCGCCGGGCGGGTGACGATCGGGATCACCGCAGGCGCCTCGACACCCAACAACAAGATCGGGGAAACGATCGAGCGGATCGCCGCGGCGCGGGGCGTGAGCCTCGAGGAGGCGCTCCGGTAGTCCGCGAGTCAACTCGCGGCTCGGCCCTGCCCGTAAACGGGCGCCGCTTCAGCGGCAGTGCCGAGCCGCGGCTTCAGCCGCGACTATTCGCCATATTTCCATCATGTCGCTCTCCGGCTTCCACCCCGTCATCGCGCGCTGGTTCGGCGCGCGTTTCGCGGAGCCCACCGAGCCGCAGCGGCGCGCCTGGCCCGTCATTCACGCGGGCCGGAACGCGCTGATCGCCGCTCCCACGGGCTCGGGGAAGACGTTCGCCGGCTTCCTGGCGGCGATCGACTCTCTGCTGCGCCAGGGACTCGAGGGGACGCTGCACGACGAAACGCAGGTGGTGTACGTCTCGCCCCTGAAGGCGCTCTCCAACGACGTCCAGAAGAACCTGGCGGAGCCGCTCGCCGAGATCCGCCGCACGCTCGAGGCGATGTGCCTCCCGGACGTGGAGATCCGCACGCTCGTCCGCACCGGCGACACGCCGGCGGCTGAGCGGCAGGCGATGGTGAAGCGGCCGCCGCACATCCTGGTGACGACGCCCGAGTCGCTGTACCTGATCCTCACATCCGAGCACGCGCGCGACATGCTCCGCACCGTGCGGACCATCATCGTCGACGAGATCCACGCGGTGGCGCGCGACAAGCGCGGCAGCCACCTCGCGCTGTCGCTCGAGCGGCTGGAGCATCTCGCTGGCCGGCAGCTCCAGCGCGTCGGGCTGTCGGCCACGCAGAAGCCGATCGAAGAGATCGCGGCCTTTCTTACCGGCGTCCGACACCAGGCCCTCGACACCAGCATCATCGACTCGGGGCACGCCCGCGCGCTCGATCTCGCGATCGAGATCCCCTCCTCCCCGCTCGAAGCGGTGATGGCGGGTGAGGTGTGGGACGAGCTGTACGACCGGCTGGCGCAGCTGATCGGTGCGCACCGCACCACGCTCGTGTTCGTGAACACGCGGCGGCTCGCGGAGCGACTCACCCTGCACCTCTCCGAGCGGGTCGGGGCGGAGCACGTGACGTCGCACCACGGCAGCCTGTCCAAGGAGAAGCGGCTCGACGCCGAGACGCGGCTCAAGGAGGGCAAGCTCAAGGTGCTCGTGGCGACGGCGTCGCTCGAGCTCGGGATCGACATCGGCACGGTGGACCTGGTGTGCCAAATCGGCTCGACGCGCTCGATCGCGACGCTACTGCAGCGCGTGGGGCGGGCGGGGCATCACCTGCAGGCGATCCCCAAGGGACGGCTGTTCCCGTTGTCGCGCGACGAGCTGATCGAGTGCGCCGCCCTGGTGCGTGCGACCGCCGAGCGCCGGCTCGACCAGCTGGTCATCCCCCGCCACCCGCTCGACATCCTCGCCCAGCACATCGTGGCGGCGGCGGCAGGCGATGACTGGGACGAGGCGGCGCTGTACGAGCTGGTGCGCGGTGCCTACCCCTACCGCGACCTGGCCCGCAAGGATTTCGACGACGTGGTGCAGATGCTCGCGGAGGGGTTCACCACGCGCCGGGGTCGGCGCGGGGCGCACATCCACTACGACGGGGTGAACCGCCGGCTGCGCGGCCGGCGCGGCGCCCGCCTCGCGGCGCTCACCTCGGGCGGCGCGATCCCCGACATCGGGGACTATCGCGTGATCCTCGACCCGACCGAGACCTTCGTCGGCACCCTGAACGAAGACTTCGCGATCGAGAGCATGCCGGGCGACATCTTCCAGCTCGGCAACACCTCCTATCTCATCAGCAAGGTCGAGTCCGGCCAGGTGCGGGTGGTGGACGCGCACGGCCAGCCGCCCAGCATTCCCTTCTGGCTGGGGGAGGCGCCGGCGCGCACGCCGGAGCTGTCGGAGGAAGTGTCTCGCCTGCGGCAGGATGTCGCGGACCGCCTCGGCGATCCGCCCACCGCGATTGCCTGGCTCGCCGGCGCTGTGCCGGGGCTCCCGGAGGCGGCGGCGCGCCAGATGGTCGAGTACCTGGGCGCGGCGAAGCAGGTCCTCGGCGTCATCCCCACCCAGCAGACGCTGGTGCTCGAGCGGTTCTTCGACGAGGCGGGCGGGATGCAGCTCGTGCTGCACGCGCCGTTCGGGAGCCGGATCAACCGGGCGTGGGGTCTCGCACTCCGGAAACGGTTCTGCCGCAGCTTCAACTTCGAGCTCCAGGCTGCGGCGACCGAGGACGCGATCGTCCTGTCGCTGGGGCCCCAACACAGCTTCCCACTGGATGACGTGTTCCACTACCTGAAGCCGGAGACCGCTGAGCACCTGCTGGTGCAGGCGATGCTGGACGCGCCGATGTTCGGCTCGCGGTGGCGTTGGAACGCGACGCGCGCGCTCGCGGTGCTGCGGGCACGTGGCGGCAAGAAGGTCCCGACGCCGCTGCAACGGATGGAGGCGGAAGACCTCGTGGCGGCGGTGTTCCCGGACCAGCTCGCGTGCCCTGAGAATCTGGTGGGGGACCGCGAGATCCCCGACCATCCGCTGGTAAAGCAGACCATCAAAGACTGCCTGCTCGAGGCAATGGATTTCCCGGGGTTGAAGCGCGTGCTCGAAGCGATGGAAGCGGGGGGCTTCACGCTCATCGCGCGGGACACCCCCGAGCCGTCACCGCTGTCGCACGAGGTGCTGAACGCGAAGCCGTACGCGTTCCTGGACGACGCCCCGCTCGAAGAGCGCCGCACTCAGGCGGTGATCACGCGCCGCGGGCTCGACGTGAAGAACGCCGACGAATTCGGCAGACTCGACCAGGACGCGATCGATCGGGTGCGGGACGAAGCGTGGCCGGACGTCAGTTCCGGCGACGAACTGCACGACGCGCTGCTGGTGATGGGCGCGTTGACGGCCGGGGAAGGGGGAAGGGGGAAGGAGGGCGCGTCGTGGCTGCCATACTTCGAGGAACTCGTGCGAGCCGGACGTGCCGGGACCGTGCTGTGCGAGCCCCCCCTGTGGATCGCAGCTGAGCGCGTGCCAGTGCTCGAGGCGGTGTTCCCCGGGGCTGTGTGCGAGCCGCCGCTCGTGCCGCCCGAGCGGGAACGCGCCAAGACGTGGACCCGCGAAGATGCGCTGCGCGAGCTGGTGCGGGGGAGACTGGAGGCGGTCGGACCGACGACGGCGGCGGAATTGGGGCGCTCGCTCGGCCTCGCAGCGCCGGACGTCGACTTCGCCCTCGGTGCGCTCGAGCACGAAGGGTTCGTGCTGCGCGGTCGGTTCACCCCCGGCGTGACCGAGCTCGAGTGGTGCGAGCGGCGGCTGCTGGCGCGCATCCACCGCTACACGCTCGATCGCCTGCGCAAGGAGATCGAGCCGGTGACGGCCGCCGACTTCATGCGCTTCCTGTTCCGCTGGCAGCGCGTCGCCCCGGACGCGCGGGCCGAGGGGCCGGAGGGCCTCGCGGCCGTGCTGGAGCTGCTCGACGGCTTCGAGCTGCCGGCGGGCGCCTGGGAGACGGACGTCCTCCCCGCGCGGCTCGGGGAGTACGATCCCCTGTGGCTCGACGGGCTCTGCCTCTCGGGCGAGATCGCGTGGGGGAGACTCAGCCAAACGCGGAACGCGGAAGGTGGAACGCGGAACAGAAAGACCGGCCCGATTCGCACCACCCCGGTGGCGCTGTTCCGCCGGGAACGGGGGGCAATCTGGCGGTCGCTGACGCTGGAACCGGACCCTGCGGAGCTGCCGCTATCCCACGCAGGGCGGGCGGTGCTGGAGGTGCTCGACGGGCGCGGTGCGTCGTTCTTCGGCGACCTCGTGAACGCGACCGGTCAGCTGCGCACCGAAGTCGAGAAGGGACTAGGGGAGCTGGTGGCCTGGGGCCTCGTCACCGCGGACAGCTTCGCGGGGTTGCGAGCACTGCTCATCCCGTCCGACCGCCGTCGCCCCATCGGGGGCAGCGGCTTCCGACGCCGCGGGCGGGTCGCGCCGTTCGGGGTCGAAACAGCGGGTCGCTGGTCGCGCGTGCGGCAGGCGTCGCTTCTGCCGGAAGACCAGCTCGTCGAAGCGGTCGCCTGGCAGCTGCTGCGACGCTACGGGGTGGTGTTCCGCCGCGTCGTCACGCGCGAAACGCTGCTGGCACCGTGGCGTGACCTGTTGCGCGTGTACCGCCGCCTCGAGGCACGGGGCGAGGTGCGCGGCGGCCGTTTCGTGGGCGGGTTCTCGGGCGAACAGTACGCGCTTCCCGAAGCGGTCGGCCTGCTACGCTCCGTGCGCCGACAAGAGACGAGCGGTGCGCTCGTCACGCTGAGTGGCGCCGACCCCCTCAATCTGGTCGGCATCATCACGCCGGGAGACGCCGTGCCCGCTCTCGCGACGAACCGGGTTCTGTACCGCGACGGCATTCCGGTAGCGGTGAAGGAGGGCGAGGGGAGAGGGGAGCGGTTGCTCACACAAGTGACCGCCGAGGAGGCGGAAGCGCTTCGAACGGCGCTCGTGCGGGGCCGGGTCGCACCGCTGGTGCGCACCTACCTCGGGAAGACGCGGGCAGGGCGGTAGCGCCGCTACGGCCGCGACAGGTCCACGGTCACGACGGGGACGTCCCAGTGCGCCGCGAGGATCTCGAAGCGGCGCTGCTCCTCGTGCTTGAACGTCTCCTGGTCGGGAAATAGGCGCCGCAGCTCCGCCTCGGGGAATGGCTCGTGCGGCGCGGCGGCGTTCTTCCACACGATGGTGACGCGATAGTCCCAGCGACCCTCCTCCGTGGCGTGGAACCTGGGAGCCGCCGCCGTGATTTCCTGGATCCGCCCCAGTTCCATCTGGCGCTTCAAAACCGGGTAGTGATTCTTCTTGAAGAGTCGGATGAACTCGTCGGCATAGCCCCAGCGGGCCTTGTAGTAATACTCCACCACGAAGGGCTCGCTCGGTCCGGCGGGCGGCGCCTGCGCAGCGCCCGAGACGGGCGCGGCGAGGAGCACCGCGAGCATCGGCCAGCGCGTCATGGCTACCTCCTCAGGTCGCGGGCCCTAAAGCTGCGGGCACCGGCGCCCCGCCGCAAACGCGCGTGCCGTGCCTTCTCAGGCCGTTGTCACCCAGTGGACCGGGTACGTGTTGCCGCACTCCCCGCAGCGCGCCTCCGGCGCAACCTCACGCAGGTGGTAGCGGGCGTGACAGCCCGGACAGACGAGGTAGACGCGGACGACCTCGCTGTCGGGATGTCCGTGCGCTCGCGCCTCGGCTGTGGCCTCCTCCGGCGACAGCTGCACTACGGTCCAGCCGCTCGGTGGCGCGGCGCGAAACCGCAGCCGCTCACGCGTGAACCGCACCTGGATGTCGTTCACGTCGAGCACCACGAACCGGTCCGAAGTCTCGAGCACGGGATACCAGGCGCCGCGGCGCAACCCCCGCTCGGCTGCTTTGCCCTCCGCGTCGCTGGCCCAGGCGAGATACGACATGGCTCCCTCCGGCAGAGTAGGACTGACCGAGGTACGGCGCCTCGGTCAAGTGGCGATAAAGCAGCCGGGCGAGTGGCGAGAACGACTCGGCAACGGTATTAATGCCGGACTCATGCAACGCCGCGAGGGTCTCGCCAAGCTCACCGGGCGTGAGCGCTACGTCGACGACCTACCGCTCGAGGGCGCGCTGTGGGGGATGACGGTCCGGAGTCCCGCCCCGCGCGGTCGCGTCACACTCGTCCGCTTCCGACCCGAGGTGGACTGGTCGGAGATCGTCGTCGTCGATCACCGGGACGTTCCCGCCGCGAACGAAATCCTCCTCATCGAGCGCGACCAGCCGGTGCTCGCCGCCGGATACGTGCGCCACGTGCACGAGGCGGTGCTGCTGGTGGCGCATCCCTCCCGGGAAATGGCACGGCGCGCGGCCCGCGCGGTCGACGTGGTGGTCGCGCCCGAGCCGCCGGCGCTGGATTTTCGCGCCTCGCCGCGGCCGGAGCAGATCCAGTACGGGCGGGACAACGTGCTCAAGCGGCTGCAGATCGCCAAGGGCGACGTGGAGCAAGCGCTCGCCCGAGCGCCCGTCGTCGTCGAGGGCGTCTACGAGACGGGCGCGCAGGAGCACGTGTACCTCGAGACCCAGGGCATGATCGCCTGGCTCGAGGACGACGTGCTCACGGTAAAGGGATCGATGCAGTGCCCTTACTACGTGCTCAATGCGTTGCAGCACGCCCTCGGAAGGGACGAGCGGCGCGTACGGGTGATCCAGACCCCTACGGGCGGCGGCTTCGGCGGCAAGGAGGAATACCCGTCCACGATCGCGCTGCACGCGGCGTTGCTGGCGCTCAAGGCCGGCCGCCCGGTCAAGATGGTGTACGACCGCCCGGAGGACATGGCATCCACGACGAAGCGCCATCCGTCGCTGGTGCGCCACCGCACGGCGCTCACCACGGATGGCCGGCTCCTCGCCCAGGACATCGAGGTCGTGCTCGACGGCGGCGCGTACGTCACCCTGTCGCCCGTGGTGCTATCACGCGGCATCATCCACGCAGCGGGGCCCTACGCCTGCGATAACATCCGCATCGTGGGTCGCGCCATGTTCACCAACGCGGTGCCGTTCGGCGCGTTCCGCGGGTTCGGCGCCCCGCAAACGCTGTTCGCACTCGAGCGTCACATGGACGTGATCGCGCGGACACTAGGGCTCGATCCGGTGGAGCTGCGGCGTAGGAACCTGCTCCGGGATGGCCAGACCACCGCGACCGGCCAGGTGATCCGGGACGGCACCGATCGGATCGCCGTGCTCGAGCGGGCGCTCGCGCTCTCCGGCTACCGCGAAAAGCAACGCTCGCACGCGGCGTTCAACGCCGCGCAGCGCTCGCAGCGGCGCGGCATCGGGCTCGCGACCTTCTACCACGGCGCCGGGTTCACCGGCGGCGGCGAGGTGCATCTGAATTCACGGCTCCAGGTGGCCGGGCTGCCGGACGGCCGGGTCGAGGTGCTGAGCGCGAATATCGAGATGGGACAGGGGACACTCACCGTGTTCACGCAGATCGCGGCGGACCGGCTCGGCTTGGCACCCGAGGAGGTCGTCATCGGGGAGCCGGACACGGCGCGCGTGCCCAACAGCGGGCCCACCGTCGCCTCGCGCACCACCATGGTGGTCGGGCGTCTGATCGAGCGCGCCGTGGACGACCTGCGAAACCGGGTCGGGCTCGACGACCGGGCGCGCGGCGCGGCGGTGCAGGACGCCATCCTGCGATGGCACCGGGAGCACCGCGGTGAACGGCTGGTGGGCGAGGCGGTCTACGAACGTCCGCCCGGCATCTCGTGGGACGAGGAGCGCTACCAGGGCGACGCCTATGCGGCATTCGCCTGGGCCGCCTACGTCGCCGAGGTGGAGGTGGACCTTCGCACTTGCACGACGCGCGTGATCGACTTCGTCGCGGTGCAAGAGGTCGGGAAAGTGATCAACCCGACGCTGGCGCGGGGCCAAGTGCAAGGCGGCGTGGTGCAAGGCCTCGGGTGGGCGCTGATGGAGGAATGCAAGGTCGAGGACGGGGCGATGATCAACAACCAGCTCACCAACTACATCATCCCCACGAGCGATGACGTGCCGCCGATCCGTGTCGCGTTCGTCGAGAACCCCTACCCCCACGGCGCCCAGGGGGCGAAGGGGCTCGGTGAGCTGCCGATCGACGGCCCCGCGCCCGCGATTCTGAACGCCGTGGCGGCGGCCACGGGGGCGGACCCGCGCGCGGTCCCGCTGACGCCCGAGCGACTGATGCAACTACAGAGTGCGGAATTCGGAGTGCGGAATGCGGAGTAGCATGGGAAGTTCGCGCCGGGAATTTGACACTCGTCGATCAACTCCGCACTCCGCACTCCGCGTTCCGCACGTGGGGGGAGGGGGATGAGCCTCACGGTGGCCTTCACGCTCAACGGCGGGCCGGTCTCGGTGGCGGTGGAGGAGCCCGAGCGGCTGCTCGACACGCTGCGCTACCGCCTGGGACTCACGGGAACCAAGGAGGGCTGCGGGGAGGGCGAGTGCGGGGCGTGCACCGTATACCTGGACGGCCTGCCCGTGAACTCCTGCCTCGTACCGACCTATCAAGTGCGTGGGGCGCGGGTGGAGACGATTGAGGCGCTCGATCCCGACCAGCTCGGACCGTTCCTCGAGCAGGGCGCGACACAGTGCGGCGCCTGCACGCCCGGCGTGGTGATGACGGCGCTGTGGATCAGCGCCCATTCCGAGCTGCTCGAGACGCATACGGTTCGCGAGCTGATGGCGGGGAACCTGTGCCGCTGCACCGGCTACGACGGCATCGTGGACGCCGTGGCGACGACGATCGGGGGAGTCGGGGAAGGGGGAAAGGGGAAGCGTGAAAGTACTGCTGGCTGAGCGTGTCCCCGAGGCTTTGGGCCTGCTCGCGGGCGACGGCGCGGCGATCCCCGTCGCGGGGGGCACGGACTTGCTGGTCCACTGGCCCGTCCGTGTCGAGGCGCACGACCGGACCTACGTCGATCTGTCGCGGCTCGAGGATCTGAAGCCGCCGCGCTGGAGCGACCGCGAGCTCGTGCTGGGCGGTCTCACCACCTACTGGGACGTAATCCAGGACGAACGGATCGGACGGGAATTCCCGTTGCTCGTGCGAGCGGCGCGACAAGTCGGCGCGATCCAGATCCAGGCGCGCGGCACGTGGGCGGGGAACATCGTGAACGCCTCTCCGGCGGCGGACGGCGTGCCCGTGCTCATGGCTTATGACGCCGTGGTCGTCCTCGAGTCGTGGCGCGGCCGGGAGGAGGTGCCGCTCGATCGCTTTTACACCGGCTACAAGGAGATGCGGCGCCGCGCCGACCAGCTCGTGGTGGCGATCCGCTTCCCGCGCCGCCCGTACTCGTACCAGGTGTTCGAGAAGGTCGGCTCGCGCCGGGCGCAGGCGATCGCGAAAGTGGGGCTCGCGGTCACGCGCTCGGATGCCGGATGGCGCGTTGTGGCGGCGAGTATGGCGCCTACGATCCGCCGCTGTCCTGCGATCGAGCGGCTGCTCGAAGTACGGACGCCGCTGCGCGCTCCCGACGACCTGCTCCCCGCGATCGCGAGCGACGTCGCCCCCATCGACGACCTGCGCTCCACCGCGGAGTACCGGCGGCGTGTGATGGCCCGGGTCCTGTACGATGATCTGCGGGGCCCGTGCGGCTGGCGGTGACGTGCGAGGCGCCCCGGTGAGGGGGTGGGGCGGGTGCGCCACACACGTCTTCCCGCAGACCCGTCCGCGCGCGAGGACGCGGCTCCGATAGCACGCACGCAAGGCGTGTACGCTTGCACCGGTACGACTCTTGCCGAGAAGCCGCGTGACTCCCAGCGGAGCGCGAGCCATGATCGGCCGGTTTGCTCTTGCCTTCCTGTTAATCCTCTCCGTAGCGCCGCCGCGTTTACCCGCCCAGTCCCTCGTCGAGGCCGGGGCAGGCATGTACTTCGGGCACCCGTCGTCCCTCAACGGCCCCCTCCTTTTCGTCCGGCACCTCAGTCCCGTGGGGCGGGTTGGAGCCGCGGGCGTGCGGGTCGAGTTTCGTGACGACGACGACGGCGGTGGGCGCTCACAGGCGGTAGGGGCGGCGCTCGAGGGCCTGATACGCTTCGGCACTCCGGCGCTGACCGTGTACGTGCCGGCTTCGGTGGGCCTCGAAGGCGTGTTCACCAGCGACTACTTCTCGCCCCAGTACCGTGACATCCAGTCGGGGGTCTACCCCCGCCTCGCCGTCGGGCTCGGGCTCGCCATGGGCTCGGAACGGGGTCAAGCGGCGCTCGAGGTGCACCGCGCGTTCAGCACATACGGATCCTACACGGCGGTAACGCTCGGCGCGCGCGCGCAGCGCGCCGCGGGGCGACGGTTCCGCTCGCAGGTGCTTCTGTACGGGAACACGCTCCATCCGTTTGGAAGCGCGTACCGGCGGGAGCCGGACTTCCGCGGTTACACGATTGCCTTTCAGCAGCTCGCTCCGGAGCGTCGGGTGCAGGGGCTGCGGCTGAGTCTCGGGATCGATTTCCTGGACTTCAGTTACAGCACCGGCCTCATCGCGGCGCTCGCCGGTGTCGGCGTCGATCTCGTCCGCACCCGCGTATTCACGATCCGCGCGGTCCCGCAGGCGGGCCTCGTCCATTTCGTCGAGGGTCGCGAGATCGCACAGCCGGATCTGCTCGGGCAGCTCGGGCTGGAGGCGTCGGCAGCGCTTGGCGAGGTCTGGCTGATGGCGGGCGTGGCCGGCACGACCGGCACGGGGCCGGCCGGCGCGCTCGCCGCCCTCCAGTACCGCATCGGGGCGGCGATTGGTCTCTGAAGTAGCCGTTGCTAGCGGAGGGGCGCCCCCGCTCGAATCCACCGCGCCAGGACGTCCCGCTCGTCGTCCGTCATTGCCGTCAGGTTGCCGAGCGGCATGGTGTGGGTCACGGCCGCCACGGCGAGAATCCGCTCGGCGCGCGTGCGGATCTGGTCGGGCGTGTCGAACGCGACGCCGCGCGGCGGAGTGGTGACGCCAGGCACCGTGGGCGCCGCGGAGTGGCAGGGTGCGCAACGGCGCGCGATGATCACGCGCACCTCAGCGAACGACGCGGTGTTCCGCGCCGTCGGGTTCGCCCCCGCCCTCCCTCCCGCCCCTGCTCGGTCGGCACGCCGTGGAGCCGTGACGACCGCGAGCGCCACCATGGCCAGCGCCGCTCCCGGCAGGAGCCACCCGTTCGGGCGCCCCTCGTTGTTCATATTGAACCAATGCCGCGTCGCCACGCCCACGAGCGCGAGCGCGGCGAGGATCAACCAGCTCAGCGTGTGGCCGTACGTCTCGGGGTAGTGCGAGCTGACCATGATGAACAAGACGGGCAGCGTGAAATAGTTGTTGTGGAGCGAGCGAAGCGCAGCCTGCGTGCCCCGAGCTGCGTCCGGCGCCCGCCCCTCCGTCAGGGCGGTGACCATGTCCCGCTGGGATGGGATGATCACCATGAGGACGTTGGCAGCCATGATCGTGCCGAGCGCCGCGCCGACGTGGAGGTAGGCCGCGCGGGGGGCGAGCAGCTGCGTGAGTCCCCAGGCGAGCCCCGTCCCGAGGACGAACAGCGTCGCGGCGAGGGCGAGCGGCGAGCTCGCGAGCCGCGACCGGCACAGCGCGTCGTACACCACCCAAGCGCCGAGCAGCGTCCCGAGGCCGACGGCGATCGCGGCACGCGGGCCGAGCGGGGAGACTTGCGGGTCCACGAGGTAGGCCGCCGCCCCCACGTAGTAGATCCAGACGAGCAGCGCGAAGCCGGTGAGCCAGGTGGCGTACGCCTCCCACTTGAACCAGTGGAGCGTAGGGGGGAGGCGCGTGGGGGCGACCGCGTACTTGACTACCCGGTAGAACCCGCCGCCGTGAACCGACCAGAGCTCGCCCGCGACCCCCGGCTCGGCGCGCTCGGGCGGGGGCGGCGCCAGCCGGCTGTTCAGCCAGTTGAAGTAGAACGACGTTCCGATCCACGCGACCCCGGTGATCACGTGGCCCCAGCGGAGCGCCAGGTTGAGCCACTGACCGAGGTGCGTGTCCACGCCGGGGCTCAGCTGCCGCGGTAGGTGGTATAGCCGAACGGGCTGACCAGGAGCGGCACGTGATAGCGCCCCGCGTCGCGGATGTCGAACACGACATCGACGTACGGGAAGAGGGGCGCGGCGCCCTGCGCCGCGAAATAGGCTCCGATGTCGAAGCGAAGGCGGTAGGTGCCAGCCGCGTCCTTCACTCGCGCCGGTAGCAGATCGGCGACGCGGCCATCGGCGTCGGTCCGGCCGGACGCGAGCTCGGTCCAACCGTCGCCGGTCTTCCACGCCAGGGAGACGGCGACGCCGGCGGCGGGCCGTCCGCGCGCGGTGTCCAGGACGTGGGTCGTGATTCCGTTCATGGCGACACCAGTTTCTCGAGTCGGAGCCGGGTGATCTTCGCCTGCTCGCCCGCCGCGATCCGGAGCTCCGTGGCCGGGTCGTGTGCGAGGCGGCGGCGCAGCTCGCCGAGCATCTCGCCGGCGGTCTTCCCCGTGGCACAAGTCAGGAACAGATACCCGAACCGCTCGGTGTAGGCGAGGTTCTCACGGGCGAGGGCGGCGCGGGTGGCGGCCGGGGCTGTGTCCACGCCGGCCTGCTCGCGGCGCGACCACTGTTCCGCGGTCCGCTCGCCGATCCGTGGGTGGCGCGCGAACGCTTCGAGCCAATCTTCCCGCTCGAGCGCCCACCAGACGCGCGCGGCGTGTGCCAGCAACACGGCGTCGCTCGCGAACGGGCGGGCGGCGAGCATCTCGTCCACCCAGCGCCGCGCACCGCAGCAGCGCTGCAACGCCGCGCGGGCGTCGCGCTCGGAGAGCCCATTGAAATACCCGGCGATCCTGTTCACACCCTGAAGAGGGCGCTCGGGGGGACGCTACCCTTAGGGGTAGTGACGTGCCGAGCACAGGCTTCAGCCTGTGAACCACGCGGGGCGCTCACACGAGGTCCACCGGCCGCCCCCAGAGTCGCAGCCGCGCCAGCCCGCCGTCCGGGAAGATGTTCAGCCGGACGTGCGTCACCGGCACCCGTGCCGGGCGACGGAGCACGAAGCGATGCCGCGCGTCGGCCCGCAGTTTGGCGCGCGGCAGCAGCTCGCGCCAGTCGGCGGTGTCGGGAGGCGTGGCGACGCCGCCGAGCGCGGGCGCGTCGCACCCCTCGAGCCCCGCGCTCTCGGGGAAGTTGCCCTTGAAGTGAGTCGTGTCCAGTTCGATCCGCTCGATCACGCCCCGCTGGCCGAGCCGCAGCACGACCCAGTCGTGGCCGCGGTCGCGGCGCCGTCGCGTCTCCCAGCCGTCGGCCATATCGCGCGGCTGACCCGGCATGATCAGGTTCAGCGGCTCGCTGAAGAACTGGTCGCTGGTGGCGAGGGGGAGGCCACCGTGCTCCACCGCGACCAGGTCGATCGCGCCGCGCCCGGTACTTGTGATCCGTCGCCAGTCTGGGCGCGCCTCACCCCAGACGCGCAAGCGGGCTATGCCGCCGTCCGGGTAGATGTTGAGGCGGACGTGCGTGCACCGGGCGTCGCTCCCCGTCAAGAAGTCGTTTTCGGCGTGTCCCGTGAGCGGTGAGCGCGGCACGAGCTCCACGAAGGCGTGGCCCAGGGCGCGCAGCCGTTGTGCGGTGGGGGCCCCCCGGAGCTCCGCTGCGTGGAGCGAGCATGCCACGGGATGGTTGCCCCTGAAATGATTCGTGTCCACCGTGACCGCCCGGATCACTCCCGGGATGCCCAAGCGGATGATGCACCAGTCGTGGTCCGGGCCCGCCCCGCGGCGCCGCCGCGTCTCCCACCCATCCATCCACTTGCCCCGATCGGTGTATTTGCCCTCGAGGAACACTCCGCGCCCGGGCTCGAGCAGGTTTTCCTTGGGCGCGAAGAACTCGTCGCTCGCGAGGAGCGCCCGCCCGCCGACGCGCGCGGCGGCGAGGTCGATGAGGCCGTCGTGGATCACGTGTTCACACCCTGCAGAGTAGTGCCGTGCCGAGCACAGGCTTCAGCCTGTCGAATCACCGGACCCATCTTCCTATGGCTCCGGCCGGAAACTCTCCCTCACGATACACGCAGGTTCCCCGCACGAACGTCTGCCGCACGACGCCGTACAGTGTCATCCCGGCGTACGGGGTGATGGGATGTCGCTGACGCAGCCGCGCGGGATCGACGGTGAATTGCGCGTCCGGATCGAACACCACCAAGTCGGCATCGGCCCCCGGGGCGATGCGGCCCTTGCCGCGCAAACCGGCGAGCATGGCCGGCCGCTCGGCGAGCCAGCGAGCGAGGTCGCGCGGGTCGTGGCCGCGCGCGCGCGCGCCGGTCCACGTGACGGCGAGCGCCAGCTCGAGCGAGGCCACGCCGCCCCACGCGCGGAAGAAGTCGCCGGCCTCGAGGCACTTCAGCTCCGGGGGGGCTGGGGAGTGGTCGCTCGCCACGAAGTCGATCGTCCCCTCGGCCAGACCGGTCCACAGGCGCTCGCGGTTCTCCCGCTCACGAATCGGCGGGGCGCACTTCCAGGCGGTGGCGCCGTCCGCGATGTCGTCCGCGGCGAAGGTGAGGTAGTGCGGGCAGGTCTCGACTGTCAGCGGGAGGCCGGCGCGCCGCGCGTCTCGCAGCCGGCTCAGCGCATCGGCAGCCGAGAGGTGCACGATGTGAACACGGCATCCGGTCTCGCGGGACAGCCCGAGGATCGCGTCGATCGCGTCGAGCTCCGCGGCGCGCGGCCGGGAGGCGAGATACGCGGCGTAGCGGCGCGGGTCGGTGGGAGGAGCGGCCGCGGCTTGCGCGATCGGCCCGGGGAGCTCGGCGTGAACGAGCAGTGGCAGCCCGAGCTCGGCGAGTCGCGTCATGGCCGGGCGCAGGTCGGCTTCCGCTACCGGCGGGAACTCGTCGATCCCCGACGCGACCATGAAGCACTTGAAGCCGCGCGCACCCGCGCGAGCGAGCGGCGCGAGCCAGTCGGCGTTGCCGGGCACGACGCCGCCCCAGAACGCGTAGTCCACCACGGCGTGGCCGGCCGCCGACCGGGCCTTCTGCTCCAGGGCCTGAACCGTGGTCGTCACCGGAACGCTGTTCAGCGGCATGTCCACGATGGTCGTGACCCCACCTGCGGCCGCGGCCCGCGTCGCGGTCACGAAGCCTTCCCACTGGGTGCGCCCTGGCTCGTTAACGTGGACGTGCGTATCCACCACGCCGGGCAGCACCACGGCATCACCCAGGTCCAGCAGCCGGGTAGTGTCCCAGCGCTCGCCATACGCTCGGACCGCGGTGATCACGCCGTGGGCGATCACCACGGCCGCCGGACCGATCCCGTCCGGGGTTGCCACGCGCCGACTGGCGATGACGAGCTCAGCGGGCGCCATGCGCCTCGATCCGCCGGCGCGCTGCGGCGACGAGCGCCGCGTTATTGGGAGCCGTCGTGCCGTCCGGCAGGGTGAGCGTGTCCTCGAACCCCACGCGGATGTCGTAGCCGCGCGCGATTGCCTCGTCGACGAGCGGCCACACGGTCGGGCCAGTCCCATGAAGCAGGCGTGGCAGCTTGATTCCGGCGCCGTCGAGTGTCGCCTCCAGCTGTGCCAGCGCTCGCAAGGCCGCGTCGGCGTCGCCCTCCTGAGGCTCGAACATGACCCGCAGGCAACGCCCGGCGAGACCGCTGTCCACGAACAACTCGGCGCCGCGCGCGTTCGACAGCCCCGCCTCCACGCCCACGCCACGGGTGCGCAGCAGCTCGGCGAGTGGCTTCGAGCCCGCTTCGTGGAAATTCACCGACGCAAAGTCGGGCAGCAGTGTCCACCCCGTGACGGCCCGCAGCCGGGCGTCGGAGTCTCGAATGATCCACGCGCCGGTGCTGACCCCGATCGGGATCCCGGGCACCGCGGCGCGGATGGCCGTCAGCGCCCCGGCCACGTCGGTCGCGGCCAGGCTTTCGTTTCCATCCGCAGCACGGACATGCACATGGATTGCCCCGGCTCCAGCGGCGACCGACTCGGTCGCCGCGAGCGCTTGCTCCTCTGGCGTGACGGGGATCCCCTGGTGCTCGGCGCGCATGCGGCCGCCGTTGATCGCGGCTTTGAGAAGACGCGTCACGCCGGGCGCTCAGCCCACCGGCTGCTTCAGCTTGTCGAGGTAGAGCTTGCGGACCTTGGCCACCTTGGGGGCGATGACGGCGCGGCAATAGCCCTGGTTCGGATTGCGGCGGTAGTAGTCGCGGTGGTACTCCTCCGCCGGGTAGAGCACGTCGAATGGGACGACGGCCGTCACGATCGGGTCATCCCACACCTGCTCGGCCTCGAGCTCACGGATCACCTGCTCCACGACCGCCTTCTGCTCGGGCGTGTGGTAGAACACGGCCGAACGGTACTGGGTGCCGACATCCGGTCCCTGGCGGTTCAGAGTCGTGGGGTCGTGGATGGTGAAGAAGACGTGCAACAGGTCGCGGAACGATACCACCGCCGGGTCGAACGTGATTTGTACGACCTCGGCGTGACCGGTCGTTCCAGTGCACACGTCCTCGTACGATGGGTTGGGGGCGTGGCCGCCCGCGTATCCGGACTGCACCCGCTCGACGCCCTTCAGATCCTGGAACGCGGCTTCGAGGCACCAGAAGCAGCCACCGGCGAGCGTGGCGGTTTCGAGCTGCGGCATGGTCGCACCTCCCGCTGGTCCTCGCGTAAGCTAACACCCGTCTACAGGTCGACGCCGAACTCTTCGGCGACGATGTCGGTCGGGGCGGGCTCGACGATGCCCCGGGCCTTCTCGTAGAGTGAGCGATCGAACACGTCTGCCTCGGCGATCCGCATCTCCCGACCCGATTCATAGCCGGGGCAGTCGCGCGGCTTGCTCTCCAGCGTGCCGACGATGATCCCGTCCTGCCCCCAGTCCGTGACCCTGACCCACACGAACTCTCGGGCCCCCGACGTGGTCGCGAGCCCCACCTTGATGGCGAGCGTCTGATCGGCGGGCAGCCCGCTACGGAAGCGGTTGCGCCACTCCGCCAGCGTCTCTCGCGCCTTCCGGCTGGCGACCTGCATGTTCGCTTCCAGCTGCTTGAGCGGCAGGGGTGGGGGCGCATCGTGTCCGAGGCGGCGGCAGGACTCGCGGAGCCACTCGTCTTTGGTGCCGGCGTGATTGCCGGACTGGGTGACATGGAGCAACTCAGGATCGGACCGGAAGGCCGAGAGCAGGCCCGAGAGCACGCCTGGTTTCTGGCCGCTCCCTCCCGTGAACCCCTCGAGGACGAGGCGCACCCGCACCGGACCCTCCTCATCCGTCTCCGGATAGCGTCCGGGGACCACAAACCTCCCGCGCGGCGAAACGTCGGCGCGGGTGAGCGGGAGCTCGAGGTCGGCGATCCGCTGCTCCAGGGGCTCACCGCTCGGGGGAAGGTGGGCGACGTGCGCCAGCAGCTTACGGGCGACGGTGTCCATCAGGAACCGAGCGGCGCGGCAATGGTTCGCGGCCACTCGCTTCATCTGCAGCTCGGGCAGGCCGTGCAACGTCAGTCCGAAGCTGGTGAGGTGTGCTCGGTCGCCGTCCTTCTCGCGCGACCGCAGGAACATGGTGATGGGCGCGACGTCGGGCCGCGAGTCGCGCGCACCGCTGGACGGCGCCGGCCGCTGCCCGGTCCACCACTCGGGGTGTCGCCGGATTGCGTCCAATCTGGGCTGGCCGCGCTCCTCGAAGTCGTCACCGAACATCTTGCGCAACATTGGCTCGAACAGCTCCAGGCCCTGCGCGTTGCGGAACTCGGCGATCATTGCTTCCTCGGCTTTGCGCGCGGCCAGTAGCTGATTGACGCCGGTGAGCGAGCGGAGCGCGCCCTCCGCGGCGGCGACACGCTCGCGGTGCGAGCGGACAGCATCCGCGGTACCGGTTTCGGCGCCGAGCCGCC
>DASPXE010000052.1:0-30689 GCA_035637455.1 Gemmatimonadales bacterium | reverse complement strand
GTGCGCGGCTTCGACCCGGCGACCGCCCGGTTTCGCTATGCCGTCAACGGCCGGTTCGGCGCGAGCACCTCGGGGAACGGCGGTGTCACGGTCCCCTTCCAGATCGGCCTGCAGGCGCGCCTCACCCTCGGCCCCGACCGCCTGCGCGACCGGCTGCGCGCGTCGGGCCGCCGCGCCGCCGGGGGGCCGGACAGAGCCGCCGCTACGCCGGACTTGGGCTCCCCGGCCCCGGCACGGCAGCCGCTCGCCAATCCCGTCGCGCGAATCATGTTATTCCGAGACTCGCTTGGGCTCTCCGCGGAACAGGTCGCGGCGCTGCGCGCGATCGCGGACTCGCTCGACGTGCTGAGCCAAAGTGCCCACCGGGCGCTGCAGCGCGTCCGTGCCGTGCTCACGCCCGAGCAGTGGCGCAAGGTCCCCGAGCCGCTCAAGTCTCCGGAGGCTCCGTAGAGGGCGCATGAGACCGACTGGCGACCTCCCTGACGATCCCCGGCTGCCGGGACTGATGGCGATCCGCGATGGAGGCCTGGCTCGAGCGATCCCAGCCCTGGGGCTCGAGCAGGGAGGGGGAGGGGTCGAGCTCGTGCTGTGTGGCTACCACCCTGGTGCGCGGGCCACGCTCGACGCGCGGGTGGGGCAGCGTCGGTTCGCCGTCAAGACGTTCGCGGACGATCCGGCGCCGGAGGCGGCGCTGTACCAGGCGCTGGGGGCGGCCGGGCTCGCCGGAGACTCCGGGGCCCGGGTGCCCCCGCTCTTGGCCTGGGACCACGATTTGCGCGTGCTGGTGATCGGCTGGCTGGAGGGGCCCACGACGCACGAGCTGGTCAAGCAGGGGCAGGGTCGCCGCGCCGGCGAGCTGGCCGCGCAGTGGCTGCGGCGCACGGCGTCCCTGCCGGTGAAGCTCGGCCTGCCCTTAGGCGCAGCGGGGATGATGCACGAGACTCGCGCCTGGATCGGCACGCTCGGCACCGCGGACCTCTCGGTCGGCGCTGCCGCCAGGGCGCTGGCCGAGGCGTTGGCACGCACTGAGCCACGGGACGACGGCGTCGTGGGACTGGTGCATGGGACGCTCTACGCCCGCCATATCCTCGACACTGGGGAGGGCCCAGGCGTGATCGACTGGCACCGCTTCGGGCAGGGGCCGGCGGAGCTCGACGCGGGGATGTTCCTGGCCACGCTGTCCCGGCTGCGGCTGCTGCATCCCGCGCACGCGGGCGAGGCGCTACTCGCGGAGCAAGCGTTTCTCGAGGGGACGCGCGGCCTGCTGGACGAGCGGGCGTTGGACTGGCATCGGTCGGCGGCGCTGCTGCAGCTCACGGAGCGCCTGCCGAGCGCCGCGCGGGGCGACTGGCGGGCGCGGGCGCACGCCTTGCTGGCCGAGGCCGCGCTGCTCGCCGAGTGCGCGGCCCCGCGTGAAGCGATCGCGCCGCGTAGGCGCGCGGCGTTCCGGTTCAAGTCGCCCGCGCTCGAGCTGGTGCTGCGAGCGCTGTCCACCAGGCCGGCCACGCCGGAAGAGCTGGACCAGATCCGCGCGTTGCTCCGTGAAAGCCACGACCGAGTGTCGGAGGTGTGACCGATGCGACGTGCACGCTCAGGACGCGGCTACTTGATTGCGTCGAGCCAGGGAAACAACACGTACAAGGTGTACGAGCGGGCGGGGGCGAACCGCTACGTCCTCACAATCGATCCGAAGGGAGCCCGCATCGACGACGTGAGCGACACGGACGGCATCGAAGTCACCAGCTGCGCGACGTCGCGGCCTTTCGCGCAGGGCGTGTTCATCGTGCAGGACGGCCAGAACGCCGGCGGCAACCAAAACTTCGAGCTCTACGCCTGGGAAGACATCGCCGGAACGAGCCTGCTGATCGATACGACGTGCCGAGTCAGGCGTCAGGGCTCGGAGGCTCCCGTGTGATCGGTGCCACGCAGAGGGAGCGCAGCAGCGTGCGGCGACGCTGCCACGCTAGCGTCGTGGCGGGGCCGCGGACTGCTGGGTCTCTGCGGAGGTTCGTTCAGGCACATCCATTGCTATTTGAAACGTCGGCGCGTCTGCGGCGGTAGCGTGCGAACCTCCATCGAGCGAATCGAGGCGGGCTGCGGGACGAATGAAACCGACCACCGAGCTTCCCGCTGATCCCGCGCTGCCGGGGATCGAGGCGATCCGCACGCTGGGCCTGGCCCGTGCCATCCCGCAGCTCGAGGTCGAGGAAGGTCCCGTAGAAATCCGCCTCGTCGGCTATACGCCTGGGGCCCGCGCCACACTCGAAGCGCACGTGGGGCTCCGGCACCTCGCCATCAAGCTCTACGCGTACGACCCCGCACCGGAGGCCGAGCTGTACGAGGCCCTCGCCCGCGCCGGGCTCGCCGGCCACGCCGGACCCCGCGTGCCGCCGCTCCTCGCTCGACAACACGACCTTCGGATCTTG
This sequence comes from Gemmatimonadales bacterium, assembly GCA_035637455.1. Classification (GTDB taxonomy): domain Bacteria; phylum Gemmatimonadota; class Gemmatimonadetes; order Gemmatimonadales; family GWC2-71-9; genus 20CM-4-69-16. The sequence goes on along the minus strand of DASPXE010000052.1, from coordinate 28,263 downwards.
GTCATCGGCTGGCTGGAGGGACCGACGGTGCACGAGCTGGTCAAGGTGGGGAAGGGCGCGCGCGCCGGCCAGCTGGCCGCGGATTGGATGCGGTGCGCTGCCGCGCTCCCTTTGGGTCTCGGGCCGAAGCTGGGCTCGGCGCGCGTGCTGTACCGGGCGGGTGAATGGGTCGCCGCCCTGGTAGCGGCGGATCCCGGCCTGGGCAAGACGGCCAAGGCGTTGGCCCGAGTGCTGGCCAACACGCAGCCACGGGAGCAGGCACCGCGCCTGCTGCACGGCACGTTCTACGCCCGGCACGTGCTGGAGCTGGGCGACGGCCCGGGAGTGATCGACTGGGAGCGCTACGGCCAAGGGCCGTGCGAGCTGGACGCCGGCATGTTCCTCGCCACGACATGGCGGCTCGGGCTCGATCACCCGGCGCTCGTCGCCGATGCCGCGCGAGCGGAGCAGGCGTTACTGGCCGGGACCGAGGGCCTGCTCGACGAGCGCGCACTCGCGTGGCACCGGGCGGCCGCCTTGCTGCGGCTCGCGGCTAAGGTCCGCGTCGTCGAGCGGCGGAAGCCCGACTGGTTGGCGCGGGCGGAGGCCCAGCTGCGCGAGGCCATGCGGCTTGCGGAGCGCGCGGGGCAGCCGGAACCGGTGGAGCAACGTGCCGCGGCGCCGGCGTCGGCGTTCAAGCTCAATGGCGCGGCCCTCCAGCTGATCCTCCGGGCGCTCGCGACCAGACCGGCGACGCCCGAAGAGCTCGAGCGGATCCGCAGGCTGCTCGATGAAACCCGCGACCGACCTTCCTGACGATCCGGCGCTGCCGGGTGTAGGCGCGATCCGCGCGTTGGGCCTGGCGCGGGCGATCCCGGCCCTGGGTCTGGACGGTCGCGGGGTCGAGCTGGTGCTCCGCGGCTACACGCCGGGCTCGCGGGCCACGATCGAGGTGCGGGCGGAGCACCGTCACTTCGTCGTGAAGGCATACACCGCGGATCCGGCGGCTGAAGCCGGGTTGTACCAGGCCCTCGCAGCCGGGCTGGGAGGGGACTCGGGGACCCGGGTGCCGCCCCTCCTCGCTTGGGACCACGACTTCCGGGTGCTCGTCATCGGTTGGCTCGACGGAGCCACGACGCACGAGCTGCTGAAGACGGGGCAGGGCGAGCGTGCTGGGGAGCTGGCGGCGCGCTGGCTCGAGCGCGCGTTCTCGCTGCCGGTGCCCCTCGGCCAGGCGCTGGGCGCGGGACACGTGCTCTGCGAGGCGGGCCGAAGCGTCACCGAGCTCGTCGCCGTGGACCCCACGCTCCGAGCCGCCGCGAGCGCGGTAGGCGAGGCGCTGGCGGACTCGCAACCGAGTGACGGTGTGCCACGACTCGTACACGGCGCGCTGTACGACCGGCACGTGCTGGATCAGGACGACGCTGTGGGTGTGATCGACTGGCGACACTTCGGGCAGGGACCGCTGGAACTCGACGCCGCCATGTTCTTGGCCACGGTGACGCGAACCGGGCTGCTCGACGCGGCCGCGGCGCGGGCGGCGGCGCGCGCACAAGCGGTGTTTCTGGCCGGGACGCGGCCGTTCTTGGACGGCGACGCCCTGATCTGGTACCGGGTAGCGGCCTTGCTGCGTCTCGCCCGGCGTCAGCTGAAGCGGCGCAAGGACGACTGGGGCGCGCGGGCGCAGGTTCTCTTGGGCGAGGCCGCCCGCCTGGCCGGGGCGCTCTGAGGGAACGGTGTTGCGGCGCCAGCCACGACGAGCGGTTGCAAGGTCAGGGAGGTTACCGTGAGTTTGATCCCGCATCGTGTCGCATGCTTCGTCATCTCACTCGGCGCACTCGTTCTGAGTGTGCGGCTTTGCGACGCCCAAGAGCCGGCGCGCCTGCTCCAGATCAGCCGCGTCTCGTCGCCCCCGCATCTGGATGAATTCCTGGACCGCCGCCACACGGAGGGTGGGCCACGGCACCGGTACATCGAGACGGGCGAGGGCGGCCTCGGCGTCGCTATCACCGACCTGCGCCAGCGCGAGCCGGGCGACGGCACGCCGGTCGGCCAGCCGACCACGGTCTACCTCTCCTACGACGACGACAACCTCTACGCGGTCTTCGTGTGCCGCGACGAGCCCGCCAAGATCCGGGCGAGCATTGCCCGGCGCGAGGAGATCGGCGGCGACGACGCGGTGGCGATCTATCTGGACGCGTTCCACGATCGAGAACACGCCTACGTCTTCATGGCCAACCCGCGGGGTGTGCAGCTCGACGGCATCCGCACGGAGGGCCAGGACGAGGATCTGAGCTACGACGTGGTGTGGCAGTCGGAGGGCCGTCTAACGGAGGACGGCTACGTCGTCCGGCTCGCCATCCCGTTCCGCAGCTTGCGGTTCCCGCGCGCGCCCGTCCAGACCTGGGGCGTCGCGGTGGGCCGGATCATCCGGCGCAACAACGAAGAATCCTATTGGCCGCACCTCACCAAGCGCGTCAAGGGCTTCGTGCCCCAGTTCGCCGTGCTCCAGGGGCTCGAGCGCATCTCGCCCGGACGCAACATCCAGCTCAACCCCTACAGCACCCTGGCGCGCGCTCGGTTCCTCGACGAGGACGCGCTGGCGTTCGTGACGGAGGGCGACGAGCGCGTCGGGCTCGACGCGAAGGTCGTGCTGCGGGACGCCTTGACGCTGGACGCGACGGTCAACCCCGACTTCAGCCAGGTCGAGACGGACGATCCGCAGGTCACGCTGAACGAGCGCTTCGAGGTGTTCTTCCCGGAAAAGCGGCCGTTCTTCATCGAAAACGCCGGCTACTTCCAGACGCCCGTGAACCTGTTCTTCTCGCGCCGCGTGGTGGATCCGGGCGCTGGCCTCCGGCTCACCGGCAAGGCGGGGCGTTGGACCGTGGGCGCCATCGCCATCAACGACCGGGAGCCCGGCCACGTGCCCGCGCCCGATCCGCTCGCCGGCAGCCGGGCGGGAGTCGGCGCGCTCCGCGTCCAGCGCGAGCTCGGGGAGGAGTCGACCATCGGCTTCCTGGTCACCGACCGCGAGCTTGAAGGAAGCTTCAACCGGATGTACTCGCTCGACGGCCGGTTGCGGTTCGGCAAGAACTGGGCATTCGTCGGCCAGGTGATCCGGAGCGAGACGCGTGAGCTCGACGAAAGCGCGCTGGTCGCGGGATTCGGCGCCCTGGCGGAGCTGCAGCGCGACGGGCGCCACGTCGACTACGTCGGCCGTTACTTAGCATTCAGCCCCGACTTCGCCGCCCCCCTCGGCTTCGTGAAGCGCACGGGCTACCGCCAAACGAAGCACGAGTGGCAGTACAAGTGGCGGCCCAAGGGCAGCCCAGTGGTCGCCTACGGCCCCACCCTATCCATCCTGTACAACTGGGACCCGGGCGGCGCCATCCTGGACCGGGAGATCGGCGCTCAGTTCAAAGTGGAGCTCGTCGGCCAGAGCGAGATCAAGCTGGAGCGGACCGAGGCCTTCGAGCTGTTCGAGGAAGTCGGGTTCCGCCCCTACGAGACTAAGGCCACGCTTGCAACCGAGTGGCTCAAGTGGTTCGGGCTCGACGCCTCCTACACGTGGGGCACTGCGGTGAACCACGACCCGGCGGACGGGCTGACACCGTTCCTCGGCCGGGCGGCGGAGGCCGAGGTCAACGTGACGCTCCGGCCCACGTCGCGCCTGCGGATGGATCAGGCCTACATCTTCAGCCGGCTGAACACGCGGGGGGGAGCGCGCGTCTTGAGCGAGCGCCTGTTGCGCGCCAAGGTCAACTATCAGTTCAACCGCTTCGTCTCCCTGCGGGCCATCGTTGACTACGAAGCGGAACGCGGCGACACGACCCTCGCGGACGTCGAGGACGACAAGCAGTGGCGGGCGGACGTGCTGCTGACCTATCTGCTGAACCCGGGCACGGCCGTGTACGTGGGCTACACCGACAGCTACCGGAACCTCGGGCTCGTGGGCAGCCCTCCTGAGGTCGCGCGCCGCCGGTCACCCGACACGTCGATCGGCCGTCAGGTGTTCGTCAAGCTGAGCTATCTGCTGCGGTTCTGAGCCCTGATCGCGAGCGAGCGCAGAGGCCGGCGCGGCTTCGGGCCAGCTTCCTTGACGTTTGGCGCGCGCGCTACAGCTTCCGTCGCCATGTCCGCGCTTCCCTGGGGCCTGCTCGCGCTCGCCTATCACCTCGCCAGCCGGCTGGCCTACGTGCTGTACATCGGGCTCGCGCTGGGGCGACAGGAGCGGACCGGCTACTTGACCCTGCGGCACGGCGCCGAGGGAGGATTTCGCCGGTTCCGGCGGCTGGGAGCGACCCTGATGTACAACGACGCCGCGAGCTTCGTGCTGCTGTGCCTCGCCACCTGGGGCACCCTGAGCAGCGCCCTGCCCCGCGGCGCCGTGCTGGCGGTGGGCACGCTGCTCGTGATCATCGGCACGTCCGTCAAGCTCTGGGCCGCGGCCACACTCGGCGGCGGGCCGTACTACTGGCGGGACTTCTTCGTGCCGAGTGAGTGGGAAGGCCCGTGCACGGCGGGCCCCTACCGCTATCTGAAGAATCCCATGTACACGGTGGGCTACCTGCAGACCTACGGCTTTGCGCTGGTCACGGGGTCCTGGCCGGGCCTCGCCGCGGCCGTGTTCGATCACGCCGCCATTCTCGCCTTTTATCGCTTGGTCGAGAAGCCGCATTTCGAGAAGTACGCGAGCGGCGGGAGGCGGGAAACCGAACAGGAAGGTGCGGGGGAGCGATGAGGCGTCCCCGCTGCCCCGCTGGACGGCAGCGGCTTTCCGGTGCAGAATTCGGCGGCCGTCACCACGTCTTTCACAGGAGATTCGGCATGAGAGCCACACTCGGGACCATCCTGCTGGCCGTTTGCGCCCTGCCCGCCGCCAGCGCGGCTCAGGTGCGCGAGCCGATCATCGTCGTCGACGGCGTGCCCGTGGGCCTGTCCGACGGCGCGTCGGTGAACCGGCGCGGCGTGGACGCCCAGAATCCAGTGTCGAACGCGTTCCGGTCCATCGAGCAGCGCCAGGCAAAGAACATCACGGATGCCGCGGAAGAGATGCCGGCGGATAAGTACGGCTACAAACCCACGCCGGCCCAGATGAGCTTCGGGGACGTGGTCGCCCACCTGATCGCGGATGGCAACGACTATCTGTGCAGCGCCGCGAGCGGTCAGAAGGGGCCGGAGCGGCCGAAGTTCTCGGGGACCGACCCGAAGGAAAAGCTCATGGCCGGCCTGAAGGACTCGTTCCAGTTCTGCGCGACCGCGCTCGCCGCGATGCAGGACGCGCAGCTCAGCGACAGCATCTCGTTCTTCGGCGGCCACAAGGCGACGCGTGCAGTGGCGACACTGATCACCGTCGCCGACTGGGCGGACCACTACAGCCAGATGGCGATCTACCTGCGGCTGAACAGCCTGTTGCCCCCTACGGCGAAGCGCGCGGCGCAGTAGCGCGGGCTACGCCTGTACCTGGTTGCGCCCGCCGTCCTTCGCGCGGTACAAAGCCCGATCGGCCGCCTTCACGACCTGATCGGGCTTGGTGTGCCGGGCATCCTTCTCGGCGACGCCGATGCTGACGGTGACGGGCACGCGCTGTCCCGGTCCCCTGTCCGAGAGGATCTTTTCCTTTTTCCGCTTCGAGCGGATGCGGCTGCGCAGGATGAATTTGGCTTCCTCGACCAGCTGACGCAGCGCCTCCAGCTCCGGGAGGCACTCTTGGGCGGACTTGCCCGGGAAGAGGACGGCGAACTCTTCGCCGCCGTAGCGGTACGCCCGCCCGCCGCCGCCCACCTGGGCGAGCTTCGCCGCTACCATCTTCAGCACTTGGTCCCCAACGTCGTGCCCGTGACTGTCGTTGATGCGCTTGAAATGGTCCACGTCGACCATCCCCACGGTGTACTGGCTGCCCAGCCGCAACAGTGCCTCGTTCAAGGCGCGCCGCGCTGGCAGGCCGGTGAGGCCGTCCTGGTACGCCATGTGGTAGGACGCCTCGACGACGGCGATGATGAGGAGCAGGGCGGACGTCGCGAAATAGAACGTGGAGAACCCGGGGCTCCCGGGGCGCACGGCGGAAAAGCCCAGGAACGCCGGGAGCAGCGACCAGCAGAACGAGCGGCCCGTCGCCGTGGGCGACAGCAGCTGGCCCGCCACCATCAGTCCCGCCGAGACGAAGAACGCGACCAACGCCGGATCGGCGAGCGGTGTCCAGGCGAACAAGCGCGGCGGGAGCAGCCGCGCGTGCAGCAGGGCGGCGGCCGGTCCCGGCGTCCCCCGCTCGAGCATCGCGACCAGCGCCACCTGCCCGAGAATGGCGCCCAGACGCACGAGCCCCGGCGGGGTGAAGACCCCCCGCTCGGCCGTGAGCGCGAGCGCAGCCAGGTTGAGCGGCAGCAGAAACGCCATCGCCTGGAATGCCACGTGGTCGCGCGTGAAGCCGCGGCTCGCGACGAAGGTGAGCAACGAGCGGTCGACGAGGGCGAACAACAGCAGCGCGAACAGCAGCCGGCTGCGGTGGAACCGCCAGCCGAGCAGCAGGCCGGCGCCGAACATGGCGTACGGGTAGTAGAAGGCGATGACGCCGGCAGACCGCTGGAGGTCCCGCCACTGCGTGTACAGCAGTGCGCCCAGGATGATGGGAATCTCCGGCAGACTGTACGACGCCAGCTTCCGCAGGTGGTCGTACCACACAGATTTCTGCTGCGCTTGCTGGCGCACCTCGCTGGGACTCCTCGCTACGGTTCGGCCGGGTTGGACAACGGTGGTGGGCCTTAAGGCTAGTTGCGTTGGCCCTCGGCGGCTAGTGATATTCTCCGCTCGCCCGGCGGTATCGTCTAGGGGACTAGGACGGAGCCCTCTCAAGGCTCAAACACGGGTTCGAATCCCGTTACCGCTATTCCCCACGTTGTCGCGCGACGCCATTTTTGCTACGGTTTCGTGTTACGTTTCGTGCCGTTCGCCCCCATCGTCTAACGGTTAGGACACCACTCTTTCAAGGTGGGAACAGGAGTTCGATTCTCCTTGGGGGCACTCGAAACTAGAGAAACGTCACGAGGAAGCGTCACGGAGAAACGTCACGGAACGACGTCACGAAAGATCGTCCGCACGCCGATCACGGTTCTTCGTGACGTCCTTCCGTGACGATTTTTCGCGACGATGTTCTCGCGACGTATTTTTGGTTAGGGCCGATAGCTCAACTGGCAGAGCAAGCGACTCTTAATCGCTAGGTTCTCGGTTCGATTCCGAGTCGGCCCATCGAGGTAGCGGCAGCGCCGCCTTCCTGAACCGGAGCGTTGCCTGTGCGGGTGCTGATCGTCGAGGACGATCCGGAGCTGGCCGGCTTGCTGCGCGACGGGCTGCGCGCGCAGCGTATCGACCCGACGCTGGCCGGGACGTTCGCCGAGGGCCGAGCCCGCGCCACGGGCGCCTCGTATGACGTGATTATCCTGGATGTCCGCCTCCCTGGCGGCACTGGTTTCGACATCTGCGCCGAGCTCCGTCGCCAGGGCGTTACCACGCCGGTCCTGATGCTGACGGCGCTGGACGGCGTGGACGACCGGGTCCGGGGCCTCGAAGTCGGAGCGGATGACTACCTTACAAAGCCGTTCGCCTTCCGGGAGCTGGTCGCCCGGCTCAAGGCGCTGACCCGCCGCAGCCCGGCGCTGACGCCCGCGCTGCACCGGATCGCCGATCTGGAGGTCGATCTCGCCAGCCGCGAGGTGCGGCGCGGGGGCCGCTCGGTCACGCTCAGCGCGAAGGAGTTCGCCCTGCTGGAGCTGTTCGTGCGCCGCAAGGGGCAGGTGATCAACCGCACCACGATCACGGCGCACGTCTGGGACGACAACCATGACCCCTTCGCCAACGTGCTCGACGTGCTGGTGCGCCGTTTGCGCCGCAAGATCGATGACGGCTTCGAGCGGAAACTGATCATGACCGTGCGCGGCGCGGGTTACCGGTTCGGCCCGTGAAGCAGCCGTGATGCGACCGCTGGCCCGCCTGCGTCTCCAGTTGACAGCGTGGTACGCGGGGGTGTTCCTGCTGGTGCTGGCCCTCTTGGGGGGCGGCCTGTTCGTGACCATCCGGCACCAGATGTCCCGGCACCTGGACGCATCGCTGCGTGCCGCCGCTGCCGCCCTCGAGCAGGCCGCTCGCATTCGCGAGACCGAACGAACGAGTGCACACGGAGCCGTCGTGGACGCGGTCGACGAGCTGCACATCCCGGATCGATCGCTGTACCTGCTCGACGCGGACTTCCAGCCGATCAAGCCGGCGCACGTCCCGGCAGCGATCCAGAACGGGGCGCGAGAGGCCACGCACTCGAAACGGGGATTCCAGAACCTGGATGGCCGTCATGATCGCGAGCTGCGGATTTACGCCGAGCACTTCACCGGAACCACGGGCACGCCGTACGTCGCCGCGGCGGTGGCCGATCGGATGGAGCTGGAGGACGAGTACGCGTCGCTCATCGAAGCCTTCGGGGCGGCGGCTCTGGCGGCACTGCTGCTCCTCACCGGCGGCGGCTCCCTGTTGGTGCGCAAGTCCACCGCGCCGATCGAGCGCTCGATGGAGCAGATGCGCCGCTTCATGGCCGATGCCGCCCACGAGCTCCGCACGCCCGTCACGATTCTCCGCACGCGCGTGGAGGTCGCCTTGGCGCAGGCGCGCGAGCCCGACCATGACGCCGCGACGTTGCGCGCGATCGAGCGCGAGGCCGCGCGCTTGGGTCATATCGTAGGCGACCTGCTCACGCTCGCGCGCGCGGACGCGGGCGAGCGGCCGATCGCGCGCGAGCTGCTCTATCTGGACGACGCCGCCTCCCAGGCCGTCGAGGCGGTGCGGACGCTGGCGCAGCAGAAGCGCGTCCAGGTCGAGGTGGGTGCGTTCGAGGAAGCACGGATCACCGGGGACCCCGCGCTGGTGCGCCAGCTCCTCGTGATCGTGCTCGACAACGCCGTCAAGTTCACGCCGGCGGGCGGCCACGTGCGGCTCGACGTGACGACCCAGGACGGCCGCGCCACCGTGGTGGTCGTGGACACGGGCGTGGGCATCCCGGCCGAGCAGCTTCCCCACGTCTTCGAGCGCTTCTACCGTGGAGATCCGGCCCGCCGGGAGGCGGACGGCACCGGACTCGGGCTCGCGATCGCGCGGTGGATCGCCGACGCGCACGGCGCCCGGATCGAGATCGGGTCGACGCCGGGGACCGGGACGCGGGTGACGGTCACCTTCCCGGTGACGGCGTAAGCACTCCCGTTCCCTTTTCCCACCCTGAAAGGGTGGGCTCGGCCGACACGACGCTAAAGCGTAGTGTGCTTTAGCACAGTGACTCGCCGAGCCCACGCTTTAGCGTGGGACCACCCGCTGCACCAACCATTCGATACGCTCTCCCCCGCAGCGCCACGAGCAGCGTTGGCACAGCGAACAGCGTGATCGGCGTGGACAGCGCCAGCCCGCCGATCACGGCGAGCGCGAGCGGGCGCTGCAACTCGCTCCCCGCCCCGATGCCGAGCGCCAACGGGAGCAGACCGAACAGGGTGCAGAGCGTGGTCATCAAAATGGGGCGGAGCCGCACGCGTGCCGCCTCGCGGATCGCCGTCTCGAGCGTCGCTCCTTCGGTGCGCATCCGCAGCTTGGTGAAGTCGAGCAGGATGATGCCGTTCTTCACGATCAGCCCGACCAGCAGGATCAGCCCCATGAACGAGGAGACGTTGAGCACCGTGCCGGTGGCGAGCAGCAGCGCGAGCGCGCCGACGAACGACACGGGTGCCACGAGCAGCACGACGAGCGGCTCCGCGAACGACTCGAACTGCACCACCATCACCGCGCACACGCTCACCGCGGCGAGCGCCAGCACGAGCAGCAGGGCGCGGAACGCCTCCTGCTGGCCCGCGTACTGGCCGCCCAGCGCCACGCGCACGCCCGGCGGGGCGGGGTGCGCGGCCAGCACGCGGCGCACGTCCCCCATCACGCCGCCCAGCGAGCGCCCGCTCACATCTGCCGTCAGCGCGATCATCTGCTGCTGGTTCTCGCGGTCGAGGGCGAGCCGGGATTCGGTGGGCTCGAAGCTCGCGAGGCTGCCGAGCGGGGTGGGGCGGGCGCCGCGCGCCGCGACGACCGGCAGGGCGCGCAAGCGCAGTGGGTCGAACCGGACCGAGTCGGGGGCGCGGACCCGCACCGCCACGGGCCGGTCTTCGACCCGCACCTCGCCGGCCGGGACGCCGAGCAGGGCCGCCGCGACGGCGTTGCCCACGTCTACTGGCGTCAGGTCGATCCGGTCGGCCTCCGCCTGGTTGACCCGCATCAGCAGCTCCGCCGTGGGTTCGCTCACGCCGTTGTAGAGATCCTCGATCCCTTCGATCTTCGCCAGGTCGGGCGCGAGGCGGCGGGCGTACGCCTCCAGCGTGTCGAGCGGCTCGCCGAACAGCTTGATCTCGACCGGCCGGGCCGCGCCCGCGAGGTCGTTGATCACGTCGGCGAGGATCTGCATGAACTCGATGTGCAGCCGCGGCACCGCCGCCTGGATCCGGTCGCGGACGTCGTCGATCACCTCGAAAACGTCGCGCGAGCGGCGGCCCCGGGGCGCGAGCCGCACCACGATGTCGCCCGAGTTCTGCGCCGTGGCGAACATGCCGAGCTCGGCGCCAGTGCGGCGCGAGGTGCCGGTGATCTCGGGCGTGACCGCGAGGAGGCTCTCGGCGACGCCGAGCTGGCGATTCGTCTCGGCGAGGGCCGTGCCCCCAGGGGTCCAGTAGTCGAGGATGAACGCCCCCTCGTCGATCTCCGGAAGGAAGCCCGTCCCGACGACGTGCCACAGTCCCACGCCCAGCGCGACGAACGTCGCCGCAGCGACCGCGATGCGGCGGGGATGGTGCAGCGCGGCACCGAGGGCGCGCTCGTAGCGCGGCGCCAGCGCGTCCAGCGCCCGCTCGAGCCGGGCCAGCGGGCGCCAGCGCGGGGTCGTCGCCGCCACTTCGTGCGCCGTGACGAACTGCTCGGCGAGGAGAGGGATGAGCGAGAGTGCCAGCAGCAGCGAGACGAGCACGGCCACGGTGAGCGTTGCAGCGAGGGCCGCGAAGAACTGCCCCACGACCCCCTGCAGCAAGCCGAGCGGGAGGAACACGACCACTGTGGTAATCGTGGACGTCGTCACGGGCCAGATCAGCTCCTGTACGGCCGCACGGATGGCGGCGAGCCGGTCGGTGCCGGCCTCGAGCAGCAGGTGCCGGGCGATGTTCTCCGTCACCACGACCGCGTCGTCGATCACCAGTCCGATAGCGATCGCCATCGCGCCCAGCGTCATCAGGTTGAACGTCTGGCCGATCACCCACATCACGAACACGGTGATGGCGAGCGTCACCGGGATCGCCGCCGCGCTGATGGCAGTGATGCGCCCGTGGCGCAAGAACACGAGGAGCACCAGCACGGCGAGCGCGGCCCCGATCAGCATGGCGTCGCGCACCGAGTGGACCGCGTCGCGCACCAGGGCGGCCTGGTCGTACACCCGCTTGAGGTGGACACCGGGCGGAAGGCCCGGGGCGAGCGAGGCCACGATCCCCGCGACGCTGTCGGCGACCTCGAGGGTGTTCCCCTCGACCTGCCGCGCGATGTTGATGAGCGCCGCGGGCTTGCCGTCACCGGCCACGATGCGGACGTGATCCTCGGTCCCCACCTGCACCCTCGCCACGTCGCGCACCCGCAGCCCGTGCGCGAGCACGACGTCGCCGATGTCCTCGGGGCCGTGGGCCTCCTGGTCGGTCACGATCAGGTACTGGCGGTAGTCCTGCGCCACCCGGCCCACCGCCTGCACGGTGACCGCCCGCCGGATGGCGTCGGCGAGGTCCGAGTAGGTGAGCCCCAGCGCCGCGAGCCGCGCCGGGTCGACCACGACCTCGATCTCGCGCACGTCGGTCCCCTGCACGTCCACCCGCCCAACCCCGGGAACACGGGAGATGAGCGGCCTGATCTCGTAGCGCGCGATGTCGTACAGCGTGGCTGGGTCGCCGCCCTCGAGGTTGTAGGAGATGATCGGGAACAACGACGGGGTGAGCCTCTCGATGTCGATCTCCAGGTCGGGAGGCAACGTGCTCTGGATCTGGCTCACACGCGCGCGCACCAGCTGGAGCGCGTACGCCATGTCGGTGCGCGGCGCGAAGGTGACGGCGACCTCGCTCGCCCCGCGGATCGAGTGCGACTGCACCCGCGTCACGCCGGGCACGATGCTCACGGCTTCCTCGAGCGGGCGCGTGACGCTGAAGACCACCTGCCGCGCGCCCAGGGTCGAGCCCTGGGCGACGATCTTGATCCGCGGGAACAGCAGCTCGGGGTAGATGGCGGACGGGAGCCGGAACGCCGTCCATACGCCCCCGACGGAGAGCAGCGCCGTTGCGAGAAACACGACGCGGCGCTGGCGGCTCAGGACGTCGAACAGCGTCATCGGGACGTCGAGGGGGCCGGCGCGACCCTCGCGCCGTCGGCGATGCCGTACGCCCCGTTGGTTACGACGACCTCGCCGGCTGCGAGCCCCGCCACGATCTCGGCCACGGCCTCGCTGCGGCCGCCGACCGTGACGGGCCGGACGTGGACGACGTCGCTCGAGTCCACGACGAAGACCTGAAAGCCCTCGCCGCCCGGGGCGGGGACGAGCGCCGCGACGGGGACGGTGATGGCACGGGGCTCGATCGCCGTCACGATCCGGCCGAACAGCGATTCCCCGATGCGGAGGCGTCGCTCGGGGCGCCGCACGCGGGCACGCACCGCGACCGCGCGCGACAGCGAGTCGACCGCGGCGGCGACGCCGGTCACGACCCCCGCGCCGAGCGGATCGCCGCGCGCCGTCTCGCCGGCCGCCACGGCCACGGAGTCCCCCTCGCGGATCTCCGCGGCTTCGGCCGGGGACACGTTGAACACGACGTCCAACGCCGCGGGGTCGGCGACCTGGACGAGCGGCTGGTTCGCGTCGACTGAGGCGCCGAGCACCGCACTCATGCGGGTGACGAGCCCCGAGAGCGGGGCGCGCAGGGTGGCGAGCTGCTGGGCGCGCCGGGCGGTCACCGCCGCCACCTGCGCCTGCGCTAGCTCGGAGGCCGCCTGGTCGGCGTCCTTTTGGGGTAGGATCCCCGCCTGCACGAGCCGCACGGCGCGGGTGAAGTTGCGCTGCGCCGCCTCGAGCACGGCGGCGGCGCTCTGGGCGGCGGCGTCGAACGGCGCCCGCTCGAACTCGATCAGCGTGTCGCCCTCCGCCACTGCCTGGCCGGGAGCTACGAAGATGCGCGCGACCCGCGTCGGGCCCGGCGCGGCGAGCTCGGCGAAGCGCCCCGGGCGCGGCGTCACGGTGCCGATGGCGCGCACCACCCGGGCGAACGGCTGCGCCTTCGCAGCTGCGGTCTGCACCGCGACGGCGCCGTGCACGCCGCCCGCATCGGTCTCATCGGCGGAGGCCCGCACGCGGCAGGCGGCGGGGAGCGCGGCGAGCGCGAGCAGCAGGCCGAAGCGGCTCACGGCTCGGCCGCGGTAGCGGTGAGGAGCCGCACCGCGCCCGCGGCGTCGTTCGCGAGCGCGACGTCGTCGATGTAGCGGCCCAACGCTTCACGCGCGTTGCGCTGTGCCTCGAGCACGTTGGCGAGCGGGATGGCGCCCTCGGCATAGGCGCGGAGCGACATCCCCGCGACGCGGTCCGCACTCGCCAGCAGCCGCCGGTCGCGCGCGAGGCGCGCCAGCGCGGCGACGAGACCGCGACGTGCCCGGCTCAGGTCCGCCGCGGCTTCCCGGCGGGTGAGGTCGAGGTCGGCCTGCGCGCGGTCACGCGCGGCGCGCGCCTGCGCGATCTCGCCACCGTTCCAGTTGAAGAACGGCAGGGCGAGCGACAGCCCGACCGTGGGCAGCAGTGTCCCCGAAGGTTCGGCGGGATCGCTGCGCTCGATCCCCACCTGGAGGCTCGGCGCCGGCATGAGGCTCCGATGGGCGAGCGTGAGCCCGCGCTGTTCCGAGCTCAGGCTCGCCGCCGCGGCCGCGACCCGCAGCGGCTCGCCGGGGTCGCCAGGCGCGCTGTCGGGCGGCGGGACGAGCGAGTCGGCGAGCGTGATGCCCGGCGTGTCGCCCGGCAGCCCCATGGCGAGCTGGACGTCGAGCAGCGCGTCGAGCGCGGCGAGCGAGTCGTCCGCCGCGACGTTCTCGAGCTGACCCGCGTTCACCTCGGCGAGCCGCACATCCAGCTCGCTCACGTCGCCGACCTCGCGGCGCAGCCGCGCCATGCGGAGCAGGCTGTCGGCGTCGCTGGCGTTGCGGCGCGACAGCCGGGCGTGCGCCGCGGCGGCGAGCGCCCGCGTGTAGGCGGTGTCGACATCGAACCGGAGCGCGGCGCGCTCGAAGGCGAAGCCGTAGCGCGCCGCATCGCGCGCGGATGCAGCGGCACCGATCCGTGCCGAGCGCAACCACGGCAGGTCGAGTGCCAGGTCAGCGATGTAGTGATAATGGGGAACGTCTTTCGTGTAGGTTGCGGCGAGCGACGGATTGGGAAACGCGCGGGCCGCCCGCAGCACGCCTGCGGCGCGGGCCGTGTCGGCGCGGCCGAATGCCGCCCGCGCCCCGCGGGCCAACGCCGCCGCTACCGCCTCGGCCCGTGTCACCGGTTGTTGGCCAGCGACGAGCGGCGCGCTCGTCACCGCCACGAGCCCCACTAAGAAGAAAACGCGCACCACTGCTCCCGGGAGAGGATGTTTCGCCGTCCCGGGAAGCTACTCGGCGAACCTGTCAGGAAGATGACACGCGCGCGCTGCGCCCCGCCCTGATCAGGCCTTGCTCGCAACCTTGCCGATGGCCGCGATCAGGTCGGTGAAGTCGTAGGGCTTCATGACGGAGGGCTGGCCGCACTCGTCGAGGAAGCGGCGGGTTTCGTCGCGGGCGCGATCGCCCGTGACGAACACAAAGCGCTCGGCGAGCTGCGGCCGCTGCTCTTGGAGCTGCTCGTACAGCGCGCGCCCGCCGAGCCGCGGCATCTGGAGGTCGGTGACGACGGCGTCGAACCGGTCGCTCGCCGGCCCGAGCCGCTCGATCGCTTCCAGCCCGTTCTCCACCGCGACCACCTCGTGCCCTTCGCGCTCGAGCAACAGGCGCATCGCCTGGCGGTTCACGGCGTCGTCGTCCACGACGAGGATGCGGAGCTTGGGGAGGGGAGGGGTGGACGGAGTGGCGCGCGCCAGCGGTGCGAGCACGCTCTTGGGAAGTGTGACGACGACTTCGGCGCCCCCCCCGCCGCGGGGCCGCAGACGCAGCGTCCCGCCCGACGACTGTGCCAGAGCGCGCGCCAGCGCGAACTCGATTTCCCCGCCTCCGGCGCTTTGCGTGAATCGGAACGGCGTCACGAGACGCTGCTCCGCCTCGACCGACAGCGGGGCGCCCGAGTCCCACAAGGAGATGACGAGCGCCGGCCCGCCCTCGGTCACGCCGATCCGGAGCTCCCGCGGCGGCTGGCTGTCGCGCAGCCGCCGCAGTGAGAAGTCGAGCAGCTTCATCAGCATCTCGGTGAGCTGCGCCATCGGACACCCCACCATCGGCAGGTCGTGCGGGATGCTCCGCACCAGCTTGACGCCCAGCTCTTTGAGCGTGCCCTCGCGCTCGGCCAGCACGCCGTTCAGCACGATCGACGCGTCCGACGGCTCGGCCGCGCCGATCGGGTGCTGCGCCAGTTCGAGGAAGTGCTGGGTGATCTCCGCTGCCCGCCGCACCTCGCCGTGCAGCATCATGAGCGCGCGGGCGCGCTCGGGGTCGAGGGGGCTGCCGTGCAGCAGGTCGGCGAGCGCGCCGATCGCGGCGAGCCGGTTGTTGAGCGCGTTCAACACGTTGGCGGAGCCTTCGTCGAGCACCACGTGCTGCACCGGCGGCGGGGTGGGCGCCCGGGCGGCGGCGAGACGACCAGCGGCGACGGTGGCGCGGTAGCGCCCCATCAGGACACCGATGAACGCTCCGACCGCTGCGCCGAACGCGAACGCCACCCACAATTCCATGGCGTGTAAGGTATCCCCCGAAGGGCCCGAGGCCAAATGCTCGGCTTGATTACCACCCGGCGGAGTTCTAGCTTTCGCGACCCGCCCTGGTGGTGGAACTGGTAGACACGCTGTCTTGAGGGGGCAGTGCCGTAAGGCGTCCCGGTTCGAATCCGGGCCAGGGCATGCGGAGGAGCGAGATGTCCGTCGATCACGGCTTGGCCGCCCTGGTCGTCGTCGCTCTATACCCGCTGCTCCACGGCGGTCAATGGGCGAGACGGACGTGGCGGGGTAAGAGGCACCAACGCTACGCCACGGACCGTGGCTTGCAGTTTGAGCCGGAGCGCCGAGAGGAATGGACGCGCCATGCCTCCACCTCCACCCTCGACCTCTTCTTGGAAGGGGATCGCCGTCGCTGGGGATTCACGATCACCGGCATGTACGGCGGTCGTACGTTCACGGCCTTCGAATATGAGTGGTACCCCAGCACCCACAGAGAGTGGCCGTCTCGAATCCGTGCCGTCCTGTGGGAGACCCCGGATGCGGTCTTCCCGAAGTTCTCCCTCACGCCCAAGGACCTGTGGACACGAGGCGCGGATTGGCTCTTGAGCTGGCTCGCTCGACCCGACGAGCGTGCCCTCTGGGCCGGCACCACCTCTGAGTTCGCTCGAGTATACGTACTTGCCGGCGACGATGCCGCAGCAGTCGGGGCGCTCTTCACACCTGAGATTCGTGCCTACTTCGTGGCCCACCTCGGACACTCGCTGGCGGGTGCCCAGAGGGAACTCATTTGGTGGCGTCACGGCTCGCTACCTGTTGGGGCGCGGCTGGAAGCGTTCCTGGCGGAAGGCGACGCCATATACAGGCGATTCGTCAGAGGTTGACTGCTTCGTGCGCCGCGGCCCGGCGGTGCCTGGAGGCCCCGCGTCCCGGGGTTGGGGTTAGGAGTGTGCGGACGCCACCTCCACCTGGATGCTGCGCCACTTCCCCTGGCGGAACCGCAGGACGCTCAGCGCGCAGCGCGTCATGTGGCCCAGTAAGATGGCCGTCCAGATATCGGCGGGGCGCAAGCCGCGCGTCGCTTGGAAGAGCGCGCACAGGCCGAGCGGCACGACGACCTGGGAGACGATCGAGATGAACAGGGGTGAGCGAGTGTCGCCCGTGCCCTGGAGGCCTCCGGTGTAGGTGAGCGCGACGGTGACGAAGAGCCCCGACATACTAAGGAAGCCGAGCAGCTGCACTCCGAGGCCGACGACGACCGGGTCGGTCATACCGAACAGCCCCAGCAGGGCGCGCGGGGTCGTGATGAACAGCAGGCCGATCGCCCCTGCGACGCCGAGCCCGAGTCCCGCGGCGACGTGCACGCCGTGCACCGAGCGGTCGGGGCGGCCCGCTCCCAGGTTCTGACCCGCGACTGCGGCCGCTGCGCCCATCAACCCCACCGACGTCCACGTGATGAACGAGAACAGCTCGGTATAGCCGACCGCATAGGCGGCCTGGGCCTCGGCGCTCTGCGCCAGCGAGCCGATGAACCGCAGCAGCAACACACCCGCGACGTTCATCGCGATCCCCTGGAACCCGGTCGGGAGGCCGAAGCGGAACAGCGCCCGGATGATGCCCCAGTCGGGCCGCCAGTCCATACGGCGGTGCCACACGACCGGCAGCCTTCCCGAGAGCAACAAGTACACGGCGACGCCACTGATCGCGAGGCCCGCCACCGTGGTGCCGACCGCGGCGCCGGCAGTGCCCAAACGGGGGAACGGTCCCATCCCCGTGATGAATGCCACGTTGCATGCGATGTTCAGCACGGTGAGCAGCACGCCCAACCGCAGCGGCGTGCGCGCGTCGCCTGCCGCCCGCAGGGCTCCCCCGACCATGAAGAAGAGCAGCATCCCGATGCTGCCGACGAACATGATCCGGAGGAACGGCAACGCCTCGGTGCGGACCGCGGGTGCAGCGTTCACCACGCCAAGGAGCGAGGGCGCGAGGAACCAGCCCAGCGGCGCCAGCAGCAATCCCCAGAGCGCCAGCGCCGCGAGGAAGGCCTGGTAGACGGTACGATTGACCTTCTCTGGCTCGTTGGCTCCGGCGAAGCGAGCCACGAGGACCCCCATCCCGCTGAACACCGACATGACGAACACGATTACGACGATGAAGATCTGGATGGCTACGCCGATGGCGGCGTTGCCGGCGTACCCCACGAAATGACCCACCAGGGCGTGATCGACCATGCCCTGGAGTCCGCCGATGAGATTCTGCAGCATCGTGGGCCAGGCGAGCATCCAGACGGCTCGAGCGAGCGGGCCCTCGACGATGGAGCGATCGAGCGGCTTACCTGCCCCGCTTGGCATCCAGGCTCCACGGCCCCGCGCCCGCGGCCGAGATGTAGAGCCAGACGAAGCAGCACAGCGCCGGGAGGACGCCGTTGTTGGCGATGGGCCAGAACCCCAGAGGAGCCGAGAACTGGAAGTAGGCCACCGCCATCTCGCCGGCCAGCACAAAGGCGATCGGACGTGTGAACAGGCCGAGGAGCAGGAAGGCCCCGCCGACGACCTCGAGGACGCCGGCGATCCAAAACTCGGACAGCGGCGTGGCGGTGGCTCCGTTTGGAGGCATCCCGATCGGGAAGGCGACGAGCTTCATCGTGCCGGCCTGAATGAAGATGAACGCGGTGAAGATGCGGAGCACGCTGAGCAGCCGCGGGGCCCAGCTCGACCACTTCGCGACGACGTTCGGGGCGGTCATGATGTGCACCTCCTCAGTGAGCCGTGGCGGCCTCTCCTCTTGAATCTGGCCTCTCCTCCTACGTCGAACGAGGCTCTAGGAAATCGACCTTACGTTTCGATGGCCGTGTCCAGGAGCGCTCGGCACCGCCGCAGCAGACGAGCGTCTCCCAAGTGCTCGGCGCACGCGGCGAATTCACTGGTAGGGCCGCGCCACTTGAGCTCGTCCATATCGCGGAACAGCGGCGCATCGGTCCGGAGTGTCGCCAGACGCTTGAACAGCAGCGCCAGATCGCGCTGCTCCCCGAGGACGGTGGGCGGGAAGTCCTCGATGACGCCGTGCTGGTTCAGGAGCCGGGCCGCGGTGACCGCACCGATCCCCGGAATGCCTGGATATCCGTCTGCCGCGTCGCCGACGAGGGCGAGGAAGTCCGGGATAAGGGCGGGATCCACCCCGAACTTCTCCCGCACGCCCGCCGCATTGCGGACCTGCTGCCCTTTGCGATCCACCTGTACGACGCGGTCCCCGCGGACGCACTGCGCCAGATCCTTGTCGGGAGTCCAGATGCAGACTTTCTCCACGCTCGCATCAGCCGAGGCGATGTGGGCCGCGGAGGCGAGCGCGTCGTCGGCCTCGAGCTCGATCATGGGCCATACGGCCACGCCCATGGCGGCGAGGGCGGCTTCGAGCGGGTGGAACTGCGCGAGCAGTCCCGGCTCGATGCCAGCCCCCGTCTTGTACTCGGACCAGAGCGCGTTGCGGAAGGACTCGATGACGTGGTCGGTCGCGACCCCGATGTGGGTGGCCCCCTGCTCGATCAGCTCCAATACCGAATGCAGCACGCCACCGACGGCGCCGAAGGGCTCGTCTTCGCCCTTGGTGAAGCGACGCCGGCCGTAGAACTGGCGGAACAGCTCGTACGTGCCGTCCACGAGATGAACGATCATCGTGCTGCCGTAGGTCTAACGGGCGGGTTCCTGGTACAGGCCGATCACGTTCCCCGCGGGATCCCGGAACCTCGCGGTTATCTCGGGCGCATCCGCGCCGATCGGTTGCACGAGCGCGCCGCCGTGGGCAACGACGGCGTCGATGGTCGCGGCCACGCTGTCCACCATGATGTAGACGAGCAGGCCCGGTTGCGACAACGCCGGTCGCCCCAGCACCCACGTGCCGCTCACCTGGCCGGTCGCGTCGTCGAACGCGGTGGAACCGTCTCCGCGCTTCCGGATCTTCCAGCCGAACACCTTGGCGTAGAACTCGGCCGAGCGCCGGATGTCGACCGCGGGAATCTCGATGTAGCAGATCTTGCCGTTCGTCGGGGCCGGGGCCATCAAAGCTCCTTTGGACCGTCGGGCGCCGCTCCGCGCGCGCACGCGGCGGCACGCGCGAGGAGCAGGTGGCGCTCGCGGCCGTTGCGCGTGAGCGAGGCCGCGCGCTCGAACTCCGCCCGCGCCTCGTCGAAGCGGCCCAGCTTGAAGAGGAAGTCGCCCCGCACGCTCGGCAGAAGGTGGTAGCTCGCGAGCGCGGGCTCTGCGGTCAGCGCATCGACGATTTCGAGGCCCGCCGCCGGACCGAATGCCATGGTGTACGCCACCGCCCGATTCACCTCCACGACAGGCGATTGCGTGAGTTGGGCGAGCGCATCGTACAGCGCTGTGATGCGGGTCCAGTCCGTTTCCTCCGGGGTGCGCGCTCGCGCGTGACAGGCGGCAATCGCGGCCTGGAGCGCGTAGGGACCGAGGGCGCCGGCGAGCTGCTCGGCTCGCTCGAGCGCTGCGAGCCCGCGACGGACGAGCAGCTGGTCCCAGCGCGCGCGGTCCTGATCGGCCAACAGAATTGGCTCACCCCGTGGGCCGACGCGCGCGTGCAGGCGCGACGCCTGGATTTCCAGCAGCGCCACGAGGCCGTGAACCTCGGGCTCCTCGGGAACCAGCTCGGCCAGAATCCGGCCGAGCCGGAGCGCGTCTTCGCACAGCGCCGGCCGCACCCACTCGTCGCCGGCGGTCGCCGAGTAGCCCTCGTTGAAGACGAGATAGATGACCTCGAGGACCGACGACAGGCGCGCCGTGAGCTCGGCCCCGCGGGGGACTTCAAACGGGACGCGTGCCTCGCGCAAGGTCCGCTTGGCCCGGACGATGCGCTGTGCGACCGTCGACTCCGGTACGAGAAACGCCCGCGCAATCTCGTCGGTCGTGAGCCCCCCGAGTAGCCGCAGCGTGAGCGCCACGCGCGCCTCCGTCGAGAGCACCGGGTGACAGGTCGTGAAGATCAGGCCCAACAGGTCGTCGCCGACGTGATCGTCGAGCGCCGCGTCGAGATCGCGCTCGGGGCTCTGTTCCCGGGCGCGCAGCTCGTGACCGACCTCTACGTGCCTGCGCTCGAGCAGCTTGCCGCGGCGAAACAGGTCGATGGCCCGATGCTTCGCGGTGGCCATCAGCCAGGCGCCGGGATTGTCCGGGACGCCTGACTCCGGCCAGCGCTCGAGTGCGGCGACGAGCGCGTCCTGCGCGAGATCCTCCGCGGTGCCGACGTCGCCCGTGATGCGCGTGAGCCCGGCGATGAGTTTGGCCGACTCGATTCGCCAGACAGCATCGATCGCGCGGTGGGCATCGGACGCCGTCATCGCTTGGCCTCGTTCTGCGCGATCCGCGCCCTGACGAGCTTCCGTACCAGCGCCGCGGGGAGGGGCTTGTCGACGGTGAAGCGGATGGTGCCTTTGGCGGTCTGGTACGATGCGAGCTCCTGCTTGAGCGTCTTCGTGAGGTAGGTGCTCATGAAGAGACTGCAGTGATCCTTGAACGCGGCGAAGCACAGCAGGGTTCCGTGGTACTTGAAACACGGCATTCCGTAGCTGATGACCTCGGTCGCCTCGGGCGCGGCGGCCTTGATCGTGTTGCGCAGCTTCTGGAGAGCGGCTCGCGGGGCGGGCGGGACCGCCCTGAGGTACGCGGCCACCGAGGCGAATTTCTTCATGGGACGAAGAACTCCTTCAGTACGGGGGCGAGCGCCGCCGCTGCTACGTTATGCGTCTGACCCGGCAGCCTGCGGAGTTGCGCGCCTGGGATGACTTCCGAGAGCCGCTGGGCCGCCTCGCGCAGCACCGGCATGCTCTTGTCGCCACAGATCACGAGCGCCGGCAGCGCGAGTGAGGCGGCCCGCTTGGCCGGTAACGAGAAGTCTCCCATGATCGCCGAGTCATAGGGGAGTGAAGGGGCCACCGCCTTGAGCTTGGACCACATCGGCAAGAAGCGGAACACCGCTACGAGCAGGCCGGGCATGCCGATGATGTCTTTCATGTAGTATCTGACCGCATCGCCACGGCGGCCCTCCGCGATGAGCCGAACGAGCTGCGCCTGGTGGTCCGCGGGAGGCAGATGCGCAGGGGTCCCGACCATGAACGGTGGCTCGTACAACGCGAACTTCCTGATGCTGAGGCCGTTCGCCGCCGCGTGGAGGGCGAGGACCGCGCCCGAGGACATCGCAAACAGGCATGCCGATCCCCCCGCTTGGCGAATCAAGGCGTCGAGATCCTCGACCTCGCGCTCGACCGCGTACGGCGCCGTGTCGCCACTGTCGCCGCGACCACGGCGATCGTACATGAGTACTGTGAAGTCCCGCGCCAGGTGCGGCGCCAGCTTCGGCATCGGCCCGAACGACCGACTGCAGAACGCGCCGTCGACCAGGATGACCGGCGGTCCCGCGCCCAGCTGATCGTAGGCGATCGAGGTCCCGTCGCGCGAGCGTACCAGTTTCATCGCACCTCTGGCAGATCCGCTATGGGGATGACCGGCCGGACCTCGATCGTGCCGCGATGGGCCATGGGAATGCGCGCGGCGATGGCGATCGCCTCGTCGCGATCGCTCGCATCGATCAGGAAGTAGCCGCCCAGCTGCTCCTTGGTCTCCGCGAACGGGCCGTCGGTCACCACACGCTTGCCCCCCCGGACCCGGACGCTGGTCGCCGTCGCGGTGGGCTGGAGCGGGGCCGCGGCGACATACTGGCCCGCGACGTCGAGCTGGTGGGCCAGCTGCGTAGAGTCGCGGTAGCATTGCTCCCGCTCGCTCTCACTCAGGGCCTGCTCGTCCAGGTAGATCAACAGCATGTATCTCACGAATGTGCCTCCATACCCTGTTTAGGTCCTTCTCCGAAGGGTCCTCACCCCCTGTCCCCCTCTCCCTTCGGGAGAGGGGGAACGCCATAGGTCCCCCCTCTCCGGAACCGAGAGGGGGCATAGGGGGTGAGGACTACCCTCCTGCGATCGCCCCAATCACGAGGAAGGGCTCCGCCCCCGCCGCGACCGCGTCGGGGAGCGGGGCATCAGGCGGGTCGTGGGTCAGGTCCCGCTCGCATGCAAAGAATCGCAGGAACGGCCGTCGCTGCGCGGTGCCGTGGTCCCGAATGGTCCCCCGTAGCATGGGATAGCGCGCCTCGAGCGCATCGAGCACCGACGTCCGCGTGACCTGTCCCGGGACGTCGAGCTGCACCTCGCCTTTGACCTGCGCCAGCGTTCGCAGGTGCGGAGGGAGCACGACGCGGATCATGGCAGCGTCTGGACCTCGACCGACAGTACGGCGGGAAGGTCGCGGACGATGGGCGCCCAGCTGTCGCCGGCATCGGCCGATGCGTACACCTGCCCGCCCGACGTGCCGAAATACACCCCGCACGGCTCGAGCGAGTCGACGGCCATGGCGTCGCGCAGCACGTTCACGTAGCAGTCGCGCTGCGGCAGCCCCTGCGTGAGCGCCTCCCACTCCGTGCCGCCGGAGCGGCTGCGGTACACCCGCAGCTTCCCGTCGGCCACGTAATGCTCGGAGTCGCTCTTGATGGGGACGACGTAGATGGTCTCCGGCTCGTGGGCGTGCACGTCGACCACGAACCCGAAGTCGGTGGGCAGATTCCCACTGACCTCACGCCACGAGTCGCCGGCGTCGTCCGAGCGCAGGACGTCCCAGTGCTTCTGCATGAACAGCACGTTGGGCCGCGAACGGTGCAGCGCGATCCGGTGCACGCAGTGGCCGACCTCGGCGTTCGGATCGGGGATGTACTGCGAGTGCAGGCCGCGGTTGATCGGCTTCCACGTCTTGCCGCCGTCGTCGGTGCGGAACGCGCCCGCGGCAGAGATGGCGACGTACATCCGGCGCGGGTTGGCGGGATCGAGCAGGATGGTGTGGAGGCACATGCCGCCGGCGCCCGGCTGCCACTTGGGCCCCGTACCGTGACCGCGCAGCCCGGCGAGCTCCTGCCACGTCTTGCCGCCGTCGCTCGAGCGAAACAGCGCCGCGTCTTCCACGCCGGCGTAGACCGCATCCGGATCGGTCAGCGACGGCTCGAGATGCCAGACGCGCTTGAACTCCCACGGGTGCTGTGTGCCGTCGTACCACTGGTGCGTGGTGAGGGGCTTGCCGGTCTCCGGGGACGCGTCGTAGACGAACTTGTTGCTCTCGCCTTTGGGGAAGCCTTCCGGGGTCTTTTCCAACACACCTCCCGGCGTCTCCCACGTCTTGCCACCGTCGCAGGAGCGTTGGATGATCTGTCCGAACCACCCGCTCGTCTGTGACGCGTACAGCCGATTCGGATCGGCGGGCGATCCCTTCATGTGATAAATCTCCCAGCCCGCGAAGTGCGGGCCGCTCACGTTCCACTGCTTGCGCTTGCCGTCCCCTGCCAGGATGAACGCACCCTTGCGGGTACCCACCAGCACCCGTACACCGCTCATGACTGACTCCTTTCATGACGTGCCCAACGAATGACGGCGGACAATCTACGCATTCCTCGGTGCGAGGAAATACTAGTTGATGAATCTCGCACTCCCCTTCCCACGTCGGCCAGTGCTGATGGTGCAGTCGCAGGCAGGCGTGGCTTACCTCCCCGCAGCCTTCTGAACGTCGGGTGGAAAGTCCGAGATCTCCTGCACCTGGCGCACTTCGATAATGTCGCCGTCCAGCATGGGCGCGCGCTTCGCCCATTCGATCGCTTCGGCCCGGGACTTCACCTGGATCATCCAGTAGCCGCCGAGCACCTCCTTCGCCTCGGTGAACGGCCCGTCGGTCACCGTGGGCTTGCCGCCGGAGAAGCGCACCCGGGCGCCCGTCGCGGGCGGGCGCAGCCCGTCGAGCCCGAGCAGGACGCCGGCCTTGGTGAGGGAGTCATTGTACTTCGTCATCTTGGCGACGAGCTCGGCCGGAGGCGCGAAGTCCGCCCCCGCCTTCTCGTACCCTTTCGGGATCACCAGCATCATGAAGCGCATCGTCCCGGGCTCCTTCTGGTTGCGGGTTCGGCGCCAGGTCCATCCCGGCTCCATTGAAGCGTCGAGCGAGGGGCCCCGGAATCGACACGCCCCGCGCGGGGTCATGCCACCCAATTCTCAGCGCTGCGCGTATGCCTGCTTGAGCGCTGCAATGTCGATCTTCTTCATCTTGAGCATCGCTTCCATGACGCGTCTCGACTTCTTGGGGTCGGGGTCGCTCAGCATCTTGCCCAAGATCGTTGGATTGACCTGCCATGACAGACCGTACTTGTCCTTCAGCCAGCCGCACGGCCCCTCTTCTCCGCCTGCGGAGAGTTGGTGCCAGAATCGGTCGACTTCTTCCTGCGTCTCGCAGCTCACGGAGAGCGATATGGCCTCGGTGAATTTGAACTGGGGCCCACCGTTGAGTGCGATGAATTGCTGCCCATCCAGCTCGAACAGCACGGTCATCACGCTGCCCTTGGGCCCGGGTCCCGCTTCGCCATAACGCGCCGTCGTCACGATCCTCGAGTTCTTGAAAACGGAGACGTAGAACTTAGCGGCTTGTTCGGCTTGCGTATCGAACCACAAAAACGGTGTGATCGTCTGCATGGGGTTCCCACTCCTGATGGTGGCGTGTGAGCGTGCCTCATCCTTGCGTCGAACGAGGGGTCGCGAAATCGACAGGCCAGACGCCCTGCTGCGCAAGGGCTACGGGGCGCCGAGGCGGTGGAGTATCGGATCGAACGGCCAGCGCATGCCAGCGCTGGCCGTTGTGGTTTCAACGAGTTACACGAAGCCAGCGATTGCCCGCGACGGGCAGCGACGCCCGCGTTGGCACCACCATGGGCACCCCGTAGTATATTCGGGGGCGCGCATGAAACTCTCACTCGTCAGGTTAGTCGCCACGCTGCTGCTGAGCGGCCAGATGTTGCCGGTTGGCCTGCCGCTGCTGTGTGACCAAGTCCAGCGAGCCACGCCGGCGAGCTGCGAGCAACAGATGGCGTCCCATCCGTCTGGACCAGCCGTCGCTGCGACGACCCACGCTACCCCGTGCGCCAATTCAGCGTTCTGCGCCATCACGGCGACCGCGGTAGTTGCACCTGCCGCAGCAATTTCCGTTTCCGCTGGAGAATCCCACATTGTCGGCTTCGGCATCTCGACGTTCGCCCCGGCTGACCCCCAACCGCCGCTCCCCCCGCCGCCCCAAGCCTAGCCTCTCCCAAACGTAGTGTGCCCTGACGCGCCTCTCAGGCGCGGGCTCCGGCGCGTTCCGCCGGAAATTTGGCGAATCAAGTTGGAACGGCACGAGGAGAGGTATGCAAGTCCGACACCTGATTCTGACCGCGAGCGCGTTCGTGATAGCGGGCGCCGGTCCTGCGCACGCGCAAGACTCAGCGCCCGTCGCCGGCGACTCGGGTTTGCAAGCGCTGGTCGCTGAAGCGCTCGCGCGCAACCCGACGGTCGCGCAGCGGCAGGCGGCCGTCCGAGCCGCCACGCTCCGCATCCGACCGGCCGGTTCGCTGCCCGATCCGATGCTGACGGTCGGCGTGATGGACCTGGTGCTGCCGCACTTCGAGTTCAACCAAAGCGACTTCACCGAGGCGGACGTGGAGCTGAGCCAGGAGATTCCCTGGCCCGGCGCGTTAGGCGCGCGCTCGGGTGTCATGCGCGCGGCCGCCGCCGGCGCGAGGGCGGAAGAAGGAACTGTCCGCCGTGAGGTGACGACCGCGATGGCGGTGGCCTACTACCGCCTCGGCTACACGGTGACGGCGCTGGAGACGCTGCGCCACCAGCGGGAGCTGCTCGACGCCGCCGTCCAGCTCAGCACGACGCGCTACGCGACGGGCGCCGCGCCGCAAAGCGATCCCCTCCAGGCAAAGCTGGCCCGCGATCGCCTGCGGTCCGAGGAGTTCGCCTTGGAGAGCGAGCGAATCGCCGCGCTCGCTGCGGTGAATGCGCTGCGGAACCGGGCACCCGGAGACTCGGTCCCGGTCACCTCGATCGACCCGGCTGCGCTGCGTGCCGGGGCAGCGCCCCCGCCTGCCGCCGACTCGCTGGTGGCCCTGGCGCTCGCAACCCATCCGCGGGTCGCCGCTCGCCGGGCGGCAGTGGACGCAGCCACGCGCACGATTCAGGTCGAGCGTCTCGGCGCCCGGCCCGACTTCACCCTGACGCTGCGCTACGGTTACCGACCGCGGGCGTTCAACTTCAACTTTCCGGACTTCTTCTCCGCCTTCGTGGGCGTGCGTCTGCCGATCTGGGCGTGGCGCAAGCAGAACCGGCTGGCGGACGCCGCGCGCGCGGATTCAACTGGCGCCGCCGCTGGGCTGCGCGACGCCGAGCTCCAGCTCAGTCGCGAGGTCACTGAAGCCGCCGCCCGAGTCCAGGCGTCACAGCAGCGCCTCGCCCTCCTCGTGGACGGCGTCTTGCCCAATGCGCGAGGGACGGTCGAATCCGTGCTACGGAGCTATCAGGTCGGTCGCGCCGAATTCTTGACCCTGCTCTCGGTCGAAGACGCGCGATTCCGAGCCGAGCTGGAAGCGGTGGCGGTCGCGGCGGACTACCAGGCTCAACTCGTCACGCTGCGGCAGTTGACCGCAGGGGAGATGCAACCGTGAAACGAATCATCATGAGCCTGGTCGTCACTGCCGTGACGCTGACCGGATGCCAGAGGAAGCCCGCTCGAAGCGACGATGTGGCAGGCACGAAGGACATGCAGGGCATGCCAGGGATGCCTGGAACGCCGGCGGCTGGCGCTGACACGTCGGGAGTGCCGGTGAACCGTACCGAAGCCCAGCGACTCGGCATCACGTTCGCGCGGGCGACCGAGCGGCCGGTCCGGTCCTCCCTCCGGGCGGTGGGCGTGCTCAAGTACGCCGAGCCGAACCTCGTCTATGTCAACGCTCGGATTGGCGGCTGGGTGGAGCGCCTGTATGCGGATTACGTCGGCAAGCGTGTCGAGCAGGGGGAGCCGTTGCTCGCGCTCTATTCGCCCGACCTCGTGAGTGCGCAGGAAGAGTATCTGTTGGCGCGGCGACTGAAGGACGACACGCTCGCAGCGGGCGCCCGGCGCCGTCTCGCCCTGTGGGACATCCCGTCCGATCAGATCGACAGCCTCGAGACGAGAGGAAGTGTGACGCGGACTGTGTTGTTGCGCGCCCCGCGGAGCGGAGCAGTCACGGAGAAAATGGTCATCGAAGGCCAAGCGGTGAAGGCCGGGGACAACCTGTTCCAGATCGCCGACGCCCGAGTCCTGTGGGTGGACGTCGCGATCTTCGAGCAAGACGCGGCAGCGGTCCGCGTCGGCACCGCGGCCACGATCACCGTGGACGCGCTCCCCAGACGGACGTTTCGCGGAAG
>DASPXE010000051.1:0-25108 GCA_035637455.1 Gemmatimonadales bacterium | reverse complement strand
TCGGCCCCGGCGACGACGTGGTTGTTGGTGAGGATGTAGCCGTCGGGCGAGACGATGAACCCCGAGCCCGACCCCTGCTCGACCTGCGGGCGGCGCCGCATCTGCGGGAAGACGTCCTCGAATCCGGGCGGCAGCCGCTGGCTCTCGCCGCGCTCCACGTGCTGCGACTTGATGAACACGACCGCGGGCTTGACATGCTCCGCCACCGCGACGAACGCATTGCCGATATCGCTGGCGGGCTTGGCGGCGGGGATCTGGAACTGCGTTCCCGCCGCCTGGGCCGCAGGCACGAATTCCGGCGCGCCCCCCTGCTTCGGCACACCGAGCGTAGACGCAAACGCCAACCCGAACACGAATGCGAGGGCCACCAGGGCCCCGAACTTGAGCCAGTCCCGCGTACGTACCGCCATCGTTCAATCTCGTTTCTGTAAAAGGGTGTACCGTCGTTTATTTCTTCTTGTCGTCATCCACGATCTCGTAGTCGGCGTCGACGACGTTGTCCTTCTTCTCGGCCGCGGGCTCCGCCGGACCAGTTCCGGGTGGCGGCTCCGCGCCAGGGCTGCCGGCGCCGCGCTGCGCGGCATAGAGCGACGCGCCGGCAGCGGAGTACGCCTGCTGCAGCTCATCCAACGCCCGGGAGATCTCGTCTGCGCTCCCTGAGCGGAGGGCCTGTTTCGCCCCCTCGACCGCCTTGTCGAGCCGGGACTTAAGCGAGGCGTCGAGCTTCTCGACCCACTCTTTCGAGTTCTTCTCCACCTCGTACACCATCGTGTCGAGGCGGTTACGCCGCTCGATCTCCTCACGCCGCCGCTTGTCCTCGGCCGCGTGGGCCTCCGCATCCTTGACCATCTTATCGATGTCTTTGTCACCGAGCCCGGAGGAGGCCTCGATCCGGATCTTCTGCTCCTTGCCCGTGGCCTTGTCCTTGGCGGAGACGTGCAAGATGCCGTTCGCATCGATATCGAACGTGACCTCGATCTGCGGCACGCCCCGCGGGGCCGGCGGAATCCCGGTCAGCTGAAACTTGCCGATCGTGCGGTTGTCGAGCGCCATCTGGCGCTCGCCCTGCAGCACATGGATCTCCACCGTCGTCTGGTTGTCTTCGGCGGTCGAGAAGATCTCCGACTTCTTGGTCGGGATCGTCGTGTTCCGCGGGATGAGAACGGTCGTGACCCCCCCCAGGGTTTCAATACCCAAGGACAACGGTGTTACGTCGAGCAGGAGCACGTCCTTCACTTCGCCCGCGAGCACGCCGCCCTGGATCGCCGCCCCGATCGCTACCACCTCGTCGGGGTTCACGCCTTTGTGCGGCTCCTTGCCGAAGAAGCCCTTTACGATCTCCTGGACCTTCGGCATCCGGGTCTGGCCGCCGACCAGGATCACTTCGTCGATGTCCGAGGGCTTGAGCCCGGCGTCCTTGAGCGCCTGCTCCATCGGCGGAATGGTCCGCTTCACGAGGTCGTCGACGAGCTGCTCGAGCTTCGCCCGCGTGAGTGTGATGTTCAGGTGCTTGGGCCCCGACTGATCCGCCGTGATGAAGGGCAGGTTGATCTCCGTCTGCATCACGGTCGACAGCTCCATCTTCGCCTTCTCGGCGGCTTCCTTGAGCCGCTGCAACGCCATCGGGTCCTTGGACAGGTCGATCCCCTGATCGCGCTTGAACTCGGCCACCAGCCACTCGATGATGCGCGAGTCGAAGTCGTCGCCGCCCAGATGGGTGTCGCCGTTGGTCGACTTCACCTCGAACACGCCCTCGGCGAGCTCGAGGACCGAGATGTCGTACGTGCCGCCGCCCAGGTCGTAGACCGCGACCTTCTCTTCCTTCTTCTTGTCGAGGCCGTACGCCAGCGCCGACGCCGTCGGCTCGTTGATGATGCGCACGACGTCGAGCCCGGCGATCTTGCCGGCATCCTTGGTGGCTTGGCGCTGCGAATCGTTGAAATAGGCGGGGACCGTGATCACCGCCTTTTCGACCTTGTACCCGAGGTAGTCCTCCGCCGTCTGCTTCATCTTCTGGAGAATCATGGCCGAGATCTCGGGGGGCGTGTAGCGCTTGCCCTGGATCTCGACCGAGGCGAGACCGTTCGACCCCTCCACGACCTTGTACGGCACCCGCTTCGTCTCCTCCACCACTTCGCTCATCCGCCGCCCCATGAAGCGCTTGATCGAGAACACGGTATTCTGCGGGTTGGTCACGGCCTGGCGCTTCGCTACCTGGCCGACGAGTCGCTCGCCATCCTTCGTGAACCCGACCACGGACGGCGTGAGGCGCCCGCCTTCGGCGTTGGGGATGACGACAGGATCGCCGCCCTCCATCACCGCCACCACCGAGTTGGTGGTCCCGAGGTCGATCCCGATGATTTTCTCAGCCATGACGAGCACTCCTTAGCATGAGGGTGATGCCTACACACAGTCGCTCGTCGCAGTCGCAAACCGCGTGCCTTCGAAAGATGCCAAAAAGGCAGGCGAAAGGCTATCTTTACGGCCGTGTTTCCCTACAAAGATGAGAACCCCGCCGAGCTCGCGCCGGTCATTACAGTGGCTATCATCGCGCTCAACGTGGTGACCTGGCTGTTCGTCCAGGGGGCTGGTGGCGGTGAGGCCCTGGCGCGCTCCGTTTGCCAGCTTGGCCTCATCCCCGCGGAGGTGCTGCGCTCCGCTCCGGCCGGCACGTCGGTGCCGCTCGGCCCCGACCTGCGCTGCGTGCTCACCGCCGATCCGCATTGGTGGACGGTGCTCACCTCGATGTTCATGCACGGCGGCTGGTTCCACCTGCTCGGCAACATGTGGTTCCTGTGGGTGTTCGGGAACAACATCGAGGATTCGATGGGGCATGCCCGATTCGTCGTGTTCTACCTGCTGTGTGGGGTGGCGGCCGCGGCGGCGCAGGTGCTGGCGGGCCCGAACTCGGTGGTGCCGATGGTCGGCGCCTCGGGCGCAATCAGCGGCGTGATGGGCGCCTACGTCTTGTTGTACCCGCGCGTACGGGTGCACACGCTCGTGACCCTGGGGTTTTTCGTGACGACCGTCGCGCTGCCGGCGTACGTGATGCTGGGCTATTGGTTCCTGCTCCAGCTCCTGATGGGCGCGGTGGGCTCGCTGTCGCGCGTCGAAGGAGGCGTGGCCGTCTGGGCTCACGTGGGCGGGTTCGTCGCCGGCATGCTGGCGATCCACCTGTTCGCGAACCGGGAATACCTCGACCGCCGCCGCGAGGGCCGGGGCTGGGGCGGCTATCCTTCCGCGTGATGTTTGATGGTTTTTCCCTCCACCACGAAGACCACGTCTTCGGCGATGTTGGTGGCGAGGTCCGCCACGCGCTCGAGGTTGCGGCTCACGAGGACCAACTCCAGGGCCGCGCCGATGATGTGCGGATCCTCCATCATGTGAGTGAGGAGGATGCGGAACACCGAGCGGTTCAGCGCGTCGACCGAGTCGTCGCGGCGGCAGATGTCCCGGCCCAGCGCCGGGTCCCCCCGGACGAATGCGTCCAGGGCGCCTGAGAGCATTCCGCGGGCCTGCCGCGCCATCTCGACGAGCTCCGGCTCCGGGGCGACCAGACGCGCCGCGAGCAGACGTTCGGCGCACTGCGCGATGTTGACCGCATGATCGCCCACGCGCTCGAGGTCGTTCGCGATCTTCATCGCAGCGAGCAGGAGCCGCAGGTCCCGGGCCATGGGCTGTTGCGTGGCGAGCAGGTCCACCACGGTTTCCTCGATCTCCATCTCGAGAGTGTCGAGGATGCCGTCGCCCGCGATCACCTGGGCCGCAAGGGCACCGTCCCGCTTGAGCACGGCGTCCAAGGCCGTTCCGAGCGCGACCTGGGCGTCGGCCGACATGGTGAGGAGCTTCGACTTGAGCCCCGAGAGCTCGTCGTGGAAATGGCGGTGAACTCCGGGCCGCGGCCCCGGGGTCAGCCCACCCTGGTCGGGCGTCCCGTTCATCCGAACCTCCCGGTGATGTAGGCCTCGGTTCGCTCGTTCGACGGCCTGGTGAAGACCTGTTTGGTATCGCCGAATTCGATCAGGCGACCGAGGTAGAAGAATCCCGTGAAGTCGGAGACCCGGGACGCCTGCTGCATGTTGTGGGTCACGATCACGATGCTGTAGGATCGCTTGAGCTCGACCATGAGCTCTTCGATGCGCTGCGTCGCGGCCGGATCCAGCGCCGAGCACGGCTCGTCCATGAGCAGCACTTCGGGCTCGTTCGCGAGCGCGCGGGCGATGCAGAGCCGCTGCTGCTGCCCGCCGGACAGGCTCGTCCCGGGCGCCTCCAGGCGGTCCTTGACCTCGTCCCACAACGCCGCTTGGCGCAGCGCGCGCTCGACGCGGTCCGTGATGTCACGCTCGGCGCAGAGGGCATTGATCCGGGGCCCGTAGGCCACGTTGTCGAAGATGGACTTGGGGAACGGGTTGGGCTGCTGGAACACCATGCCGACGAGCTGGCGTAGCGCCACCGGATCGGTCCCCCGAGAGAACACGGAGACGCCTTCGAGCAGGATGTCCCCCGTGTGACGGGTGCGGGGGATCAGCTCGTTCAGCCGGTTGATC
This sequence comes from Gemmatimonadales bacterium, assembly GCA_035637455.1. GTDB lineage: Bacteria > Gemmatimonadota > Gemmatimonadetes > Gemmatimonadales > GWC2-71-9 > 20CM-4-69-16. The sequence continues at coordinate 20,561 of DASPXE010000051.1, read as the reverse complement.
GAGCGCAGGAAGGTGCTCTTGCCGCAACCCGACGGTCCGATCAGCGCCGTCACGGCCTGGCGCGGGATGGTGAACGTTAGATCGAACAGCGCCTGGGCGTCGCCATACCAGAAGCTGTACGTGCGCACATCCAGAATCGGCGTGGCGAACGGGGTCGGCCGAGTGGCGGTACGCGGCGCCTGGGGGCGCTCCTCTTGCAAGGGCGAGACGGCCACGGTCATCCGAACCTCCCGGTGATGTAGGCTTCGGTCCGTTCTTGCGCCGGTCTGGTGAACAGCACCTCGGTGCGCCCGACCTCGATGAGATCGCCGAGGTAGAAGAACGCGGTGTAGTCCGACACGCGGGCCGCCTGCTGCATGTTGTGGGTGACGATCACGATGGTGTAGAGGCGCTTGAGCTCGTGGCACAGCTCTTCGATGTGCTGCGTGCCGGCAGGATCGAGCGACGCCGTGGGCTCGTCGAGCAGCAACACTTCCGGCTGGGGCGCGAGCGCCCGGGCGATGCAGAGGCGCTGCTGCTGGCCCCCGGACAGCGCCAGGGCGCTGTGGCGCAGGCGATCCTTCGTTTCGTCCCACAGCGCCGCCTGGCGCAGCGCCCGCTCGACCACCGCATCGAGCTCCCGCCGGCTCCGGTGCCCGTTCACCCGTAGCCCCGCGGCGACGTTGTCGTAGATCGACATGGTGGGAAACGGCGTGGGGCGCTGAAACACCATCCCGATCCGGCGGCGCAGCTGCACGGGATCGAGGCCGTCGTCGTAGATGTCGGCCCCGTCGAGCAGGACGCGACCCGTAACCCAGCCGCCTTCGGACAGCTCGTGCATGCGGTTCAGGCAGCGCAGGAACGTGCTCTTGCCGCACCCGGAGGGGCCGATCACGGCGCTCACCGTGTGCGCGGGGAAGAGGATGGAGACATCCTTCACGACCGCACGGCGCCCATACAGGGCGGTGAGGCGCAGGGTCTCGAGCCGCAGCCGGGCGTCAGCGGGCGGTGCCATGACGTTGGCGAATGGCCCAGCGGGCCGCGACGCCGAGCAGGAGCACGAGTCCCATGAGCACGAGCGCTGCCGCCCAGGCGAGCCGATGCCACTCGTCGAACGGCCCGGTCGCATAGGTGAAGATCTGGAGCGACAGCGTCTGCATCGGCTGCAGGATGCTGGTGCTGAAGTTCAGGTTGCCGAGCGCGGTGAACAGCAGCGGCGCGGTCTCGCCCGCGATGCGCGCGACGCCGACGAGGCAGCCGGTGACGATGCCGGCCAGGGCGGTGCGCGCCACGATACGGAGCGACGTGCGCCAGCGCGGATAACCGAGGGCGAGGGCCGCCTCGCGCAGCGAGTGCGGCACGAGTCGGACCATCTCTTCCGTGGTGCGGGCGATCATCGGGACCATCAGGATGGCGAGCGACACTCCGCCGGCGAGGGCCGAGAAGTGCCAGGGTCGCACCAGCCACGTCCAGGCGAAGATCCCGATCACGATCGAAGGCGTCCCGTTCATGACGTCCGCGACGAAGCGGACCACCCACGCTAGCCGGCCGGAGCCGTATTCGGCGAGGTACAGCCCGGTCCCGATGCCCACGGGGAGGCCGATCAGAGCCGCGAGCCCGACGATGATCAGTGTGCCCACGATCGCGTTGGCGACGCCCCCCCCCGACTGCCCAGCGGGGACGGGGTTTTGTGTGAAGAAATTCCAGTCGAGCGAGGAGGCGCCTTTCGCGATCAGATCGCCTAGGATCAACAGGAGCGAGACGACAGCGAGGAACGAGAGCAGAGCTACCAGGCCCGTCATAAGGCCGCTCGTGAGGTGGCGCCGCAGGCCGCGCGCGGTCACAGCGCGCGGCTCCCGACCGCCGTCCCGCGCGCGACGCTCCAGATCAGGACGCGAGCGAGCGCGTTGACGACCACCGTGACGACGAACAGGATGAGCCCGACCTCGAACAGCGCCGAGAGGTAAATGTCCGTCGTGGCCTCGCTGAATTCGTTGGCGAGCGCGGCGGCCATCGTGTAGGCGGGTTGCAGCACGGACAGGCCGATGTCGTGGCGATTCCCGATCACCATCGTCACCGCCATCGTCTCGCCGAGGGCGCGGCCGAGCCCGAGGATGACGGCGCCGATCAGCCCCGCCCGCCCGTACGGTACTACCGCGGTCCAGACCGCCTCCCAGCGGGTGGCGCCCATGCCGAGCGCGGCCTGGCGCTGGCTCGCCGGCACGGCGAGCAGCACCTCGCGCGCCACGGCTGCGATGTAGGGCACGATCATGATCGCGAGAATGATCGCGCCCGCGAGCAGCGAGCTGCCGTAGAACACGCCGCTGAACAGGGGCGTCCACCCCAGCGTCGCCCGGAGCGGGGGAACCACCCAGGTGCGCAGGAACGGGATCAGTACAAAGACGCCCCACAGACCGTAGACCACGCTCGGAATCGCGGCCAGGAGCTCGACGAGGAACGCGATCGGCTGCCGGATCCACTTGGGCGCGAACTCGGTGATGTAGATCGCCACGCCGAGCGCGAGCGGGACGGCGAGGCAGAGCGCGAGCAGCGACGATGCCAGCGTGCCAAAGATCATCGGCGCGGCGCCAAACACACCCGCCACCGGATCCCACACCGAGCTCCACACGAAGGGCAGCCCGAACTGCTTGATCGCGGGCCAGGCGCTGACCACGAGCTCGGCGAGCAGCGTGAACAGCAGCAACGGCAAGACGAGGGCGAGCGCGGTGAGCGCGCCGCGATACAACCGGTCGCCGACATTCGCCCCGCGCAGCGTCCGCCACCCCGGGCGCGGGCTCGGCGCTTCGACGGCGCCGGGGGTCGCGAGGGGATCGATCGGGAGCGTCGTCATGCCGCGGGAAACGTATGCGACGTCTGTCACGGATCTGTAACAGCCGGGCATGGATCAAAAAACCCCCCGCAGGCGCATTCCGCCGTGCGGGGGGTAAAGACGGCAGCCGGAAGGAGGGTTACCGGGCTGCGGTGGTCCAGACCGACTTGCCGCCGGCCGTAATCGTCTTGAGCCGGGCCTCGATCCAGGGCCGCAGCTGCTGGGGCAGGGGGGCGTAGCCGAGCGGCTCAGCTTTGGCTTGGCCTTCGGTCTCCGCCCACCACACGAACCTGACGAGCGCGCCGGCCTTCGCGGCGTTGTCGTACTGCTTGTGGAGCAGGAACCAGGTAAAGCTGGCGATGGGATACGCCTTGTCGCCGTCCGGGTTGGTGATCGACACCCGGAAATCGGTCCCGGGACCCATGGCGCTCATCGCGCCCGCGGCCGCCGCGGTGATGCTCTCGAGCGTGGGGGCGATGAACTTGCCGGCCTTATTGCGGACGCTGCCCGCCGGGAGCTTGTTGATCATGGCGTAGCCGAGCTCGACGTATCCGATCGCGCCGGGGGTCTGCTTGACAGTGGCGGTCACGCCCTCGTTGCCCTTCCCCCCGAGCCCGACCGGCCAGTTCACCGCTGTGCCGCGGCCCACCTTCTGCTCCCACTCCGGACTGATCTTCGACAGGTAGTCCGTCCAGATGAAGCTGGTCCCGGACCCGTCGGAGCGATGCACCACGACGACATCCTGGTCCGGCAGCTTCACGCCCGGATTCACGGCAGCCAGGCGCGCATCGCTCCACTTCGTGATCTTGCCGAGGAAAATGTCGGCCAGCACGTCGGACGTGAAGCGGAGCGTTTCCTTGACCTCGGGCAGGTTGTACGTCGGCACGTCGCCGCCGAGCACGGTCGGGATGTGGAGCACGTTGCCGTTGATCGCGGTGATGGCCGAATCTTTCATCGGCGCATCGGTCGCGCCGAAGTCGACGGTGCCGTCGGAGAACTGGCGGATGCCGCCGCCCGACCCGATGGACTGATAGTTCAACTGGACGTCGGGGTGGGCCTTGTTGTACCTCAGCATCCAGTCCTGATAGATGATATTGGGAAACGTCGCCCCGGCGCCGTTCAGCTTCACCTGGGCGGCCGTGGGAGCGGCGAGCGACAGGGCGGCGCAGGCGAGCAGAGCAAGCTTCGTGTGCTTCATGGGTCGGTATCCCCTTGCTTAGAACGTGAACTGCATCTGGAAGAGCCCCCGCGACCGCACAGCGTCCTGCAGCGGCGTCGGAGTACCTTGGTACGACAGGTTGTCGACGTCGGCGAGCACGCGCAGGTTGGGCGAGACCTGGTACGACAGTCCGCCGATGATCCGGGTCTGACGGTCGCCGCTCGCACTCGTGTTCGGATCAAGGACATCCACTCGGGCGATCAGCGCGGCGCTGCTCTTCGGGATATGGTAGACGCCAAAGCCGCTCATGACTCGGCCGGTCACGTTGGCGGCTGCGGCGGGGACGGTGTCCTTCGTCGACGCGAACTCGCCCGCGAGCGTGAACTCCTTGGTCCGGTACGACAGCATGCCGAGGAAGCGGTTGCGGTCGCCGCCACCGTTGTACTTGCCGAGGCCTGCGTAGCCGGTGATCCGGAGACCGCCCACCCGGCTGTTATCGTCGGTGTCGAGCAGTCGGACGGAGACGCGTGCTTGAACGTCCTTGCGCTTGTCCCCGGTGCCGCCGCTATAACCTTCACCGTTCACCACCGTGAGCTGGCCGTTCACCAGATCGTCCTTCCATTTTCCGTCAATGCCGGCGCCGAAGTCCGCGGCCGTGGCGTAGCCGTTGCGGTCGAGCGCCATCGATCCCTGCATGCGGTAGTCCCACAGCGCCTCTTCCCAGTCGAGCAAGGGCGTGTGCAGCAGGCCCAACTTGTACGTGAGGGCGCTGCCGGTCGGCGTCCACGCGACGAACGCGTACTTGAGTCGGAGCATCTGGTTCCCTGTGCCCGTCGGCTGGAGGTCCGCTGTGACGCGCGTCTGGACGCCCCCTGAGAACCTGCCGATCACGTTGATATAGGCGCGCTGGATGGAGAACTGGTTCTGGTGGCCCGCTCCCAGGCTGTCCTTCAGCTGGTAGAGGAACTGTCCATACACGACACCGCCCACGGTCACCTGGGGTGCCGGTGGTGCAGCTTGCGGTGCCTGCGCCGCGAGTGCGGCGGTGCTCGTCGCGACGGCGGCGACGGTCACCCCGAGCGCCCGACGATAGGAGAACGTCATGGGCTGTTTCCCCTCCTTGGGGGGTTGAGTTGAAAGCTGCGCTGTGGTCTCAATGCAACGACGATGAAACGAACGCCGACGCGTCACGGGCCGGTCGGTCGAATGTAACGGCTCGGTAACGGCGGCTGCGAGTGTGAGTGCGACGCGCTCAGTGGCGTTGCTGGGGCTCCGCCGCGCTGTGCCGCGTGCGGGCGCGCGCGGGGCGGGCGCGCGTGCGGCGGGGCGGCGGCAGGCGCGGGGGAGGCACGACGACCGCGACGAGGTCGTCGGCGAAGGCGCGCAAATCCTCCGTGAGCGTCGCCAGCGGCTCCCCCGTCCACTCCGCGTCGAGGCGCCGCCGCAGCTCGTCCTGGAATCGGCCTGCGAACCGAGCCAGGGCGAGCAACCCGGCGCTCGCAGGCCGCGGTCCCGTCCGCGTGCCGGGCCCGCGCGCCGGGGCGCCGGCGAGCGCCGCCGCGTGCAGGCGACGGGCTCGCTCGGCGGCGGCCTCGGCGACCGCCACTCCGAGCTCGCCCAGCAGGACCTGGAGGTCGTGCAGCTCGCCGAGCACGTTCTGGAGCTGCTTGAGGGGCTCGACGAGCACGCCCGCCCGTGGGCGCTCGGCAGCGATGGGCTCGAGCAGGTAGCGCAGCCGCTTCACGGCGATGCGCGCGGCGTGGACGGCGTCTGGATCACGGGTGGAGCGGGCGCTCTCGAGCTCCTGGTCGAGCGCCGCCACGTGCTCGCGGATCAGCCGGCTGGTGGCCGCCGCGAATGACGGTTCAGCCTGGCTCGCATCGAGTAGCGTCGCGTTGAGCCCGCGCCGCACGCGGCGCTCGATCTGGCGAAACTCCGGCGTGATCTCCTGGCGGATGTCCGCGTAGGCCCGGTTCTGCCGGTCCTGGAGCCGGGTGAGGAGCCACGGCAGGCCGGGCCCCGAGCGCCGGCCCAGCTCGGGGCGGTGACTCCGCACCCAGGCGAGTTGGACTTCCGCGTCGCGCCCGGCGTTGGTGGCGCGTGTGACGTCGCGCAGCCGGCGCTGCAATTTCTTCGCCACCGCACGCCCGAGCTCCCGCCTGAAGCTGCGCAGCAGGGTACGCAGCCGCCGCGCCGCGACGCGGAAATCGTGCAGCGCCTCGGCGTCATCCGGGGCGTCCAGCCGGCCGCACGCCGCCCGGGCTTCGTCCAACAGCGTGAGGCCGACCAGCGCCGCGGCGGCGGGCGCAGGGCGGGCGAGCAGGCCGCCGGGGCGTTTAGTCACCGGCGGCGAGACGGCGCAGGTGCTTGGGGCCGAGGAACCAGTCGAGCGTCGCCGCCCCTTTGCCGATCGCGCCGGAGAACTCGAGCAGGCAGGCCGCACCTTTGCGGAGCTCGAGGAAGGGCCCATTGGCGTTCGCGAGCAGGGTGCAGACGATCCGGCTCAGGTCCGGCTCATGGCCCACCACCGCAACCGTGGGGCGGGGGCCGAGCCCCTTGAGCCAGTTCAGAAACCGATCCACGCCGGCGCCCGGCGCGAGCTCCGACACGCGCTCCACTTGCTGCCCATCGTATGCCTGCGCGATGATCTCCGCCGTGTCGAGCGCCCTGCGGAACGGGCTCGCCGCGAGCAGGTCGATCGCCGGCACGAGCTGACGCAGGCCGAGGGCCACGCCCTCCATCTTGCGGCGTCCCTCGGAAGTCAGCGGACGGCCCGCGTCGTCGCGGTGGGAGCGCGCGTACGCCTCCCGGTCTTCGGCGATCGCGTGACGGACGACGAGCAGGCGCACGGCGCGGCGACCCTCAGGCGGGCTTGCGGACGCGCTCGGCTCCGCCGGCGGGCTCGCCGAGCGGGATGCGCGGCCGCCGCACGATCGGGATGAAGGGCGGGTGCGGCTCAGCCCCTTCCCGGGCCGCCTCGCGCGCAACGTGCTGCAGCGCGGTCTGGCAGCGCACGGCCCCGTCAGCCTCGGCGCGGGGGCGCCGGCGGTAGGTGCCGTCGGGGAGCAGCTCCCTGGCCTTCAGGTTGTCCGCGAGCACGAGCTGCAGGATCTCGCCGACCACGCGGGATTGCAGCACGGGATCCTCGATCGGGAACATCGTCTCGATGCGGCGCCAGAAGTTTCGCGGCATCCAGTCCGCGCTCGCGAGCAGCACCTGCGGATCGCCGCCGTTCTCGAAGTAGAAGATGCGGCTGTGCTCGAGGAACCGGTCGACGATGCTCGTCACGCGGATGGTCTCGGAGACACCGGGCAGCCCGGGGCGCAGGCAGCAAATGCCGCGGATGACGAGGTCGATCGGGACGCCCGCCTGGGACGCCCGGTACAACGCGTCGATCACCGACGGCTCCACCAGCGCGTTCATCTTCACGATGATCCGCGCCGGCCGGCCCTGCTGCACGTTCTGCTGCTCGCGCTCGATCAGCGCGATGATCTGCTCGCGCAGTCCGAGGGGCGCGACCAGCAGCTTGCGCCACTCGTACCCGTCGGCGTAGCCGGTGAGCAGGTCGAACAACGCGCTGACGTCTTCGCCGACGTCCGGGTGGGCGGTGAACAGGCCGAGGTCCGTATAGATGCGCGCCGTCGTGGGGTTGTAGTTCCCGGTGGAGAGGTGCACGTAGCGCCGGATGCCGTCGGCTTCGCGGCGCACCACCAGCGCCGCCTTGCAATGGGTCTTCAGCCCGACAATGCCGTACACCACGTGGACGCCCGCCTGCTCGAGGGTCCGCGCCCAGGTGATGTTGTTCTGCTCGTCCATCCGGGCCTTGAGCTCCACCAGGGCGGTCACCTGCTTGCCGTTCTGGGCCGCCCGCGCCAGCGCGGAGATGATCGGGCTCGCCCCGCTCGTGCGGTACAACGTCTGCTTGATCGCCAGCACCTGGGGGTCGTCGGCCGCCCGCTCGATGAAGTCGACCACAGGCCCGAAAGACTCGTACGGCAGGTGGACGAGCACGTCGTGCGCCCGGATCACGTCGAAAACGTCGTGTCCCTGGGCGAACGGGGGCGAGACCTTGGGCACGAGGGGCTCGTCGTGGAGCGCGGCGAAATCGTCCAGCCGGTGCAGGGTCATCAGGGCGGTCAGGTCGATCGGGCCGTCCAGGCGATAGACGTCGCGCGGCTCGAGGTCGTGCGCCTGCACCAACATGCCGCTCAAGGTCTCGTCCGCGTCGGCCGAAATCTCGAGCCGCACCGGATCGCTGCGCATGCGCTGCCGCAGGCTTTCCTCGATCGTCTCCAGCAGGTCCTCGGCGTCGTCCTCTTCGATCGTGAGGTCGGTGTTCCGCGTCACGCGAAACACCGTGTGACTCACGACGCGCAGGCCCCCGAACAGCTCGCGCAGGTGCCGCGCGATGATGTCCTCGAGCAAGATGAAGCGCACGCGGCCTTCCCCGTGGGTCGACACGACGACCACGCGGTCGAGCACCGCGGGCACCTGCACCACGGCGAAATGCCGGCGCGGCTGGCTCCCGCTCTTGCGGTCCACCACGAGCCCGATGTTGAGGCTCTTGTTGTGCACATGGGGGAACGGGTGTCCGGGGTCGATCGCGAGCGGCGTGAGCACGGGATAGATGCTGGCGCGGAACAGCGCGTTCACGTGCCGTCGCTCGGTGTGGGTCAGCTCGTCGAACCGCACGCGCTCGATGCCGCCGGCGGCGAGGCCGGAGAGCACGTCGGTCCCGAGAATGCGGTACTGCGCGGCGACGAGCTCGTGCACCCGGCGGTCGATGGCGGCGAGCTGCTCGGCGGGCGCCAGCCCGTCCGCTCCGTAGTCCTGCGGCGCGACGCCCGCGTACACCTGCTGCTGCAGCCCCGCTACCCGGATCTCGAAGAACTCGTCCAGATTGGAGCTGAAGATCGCTAGGAACTTGAGCCGCTCGAGCAACGGGTTCGAGCGGTCGGCCGCCTCCTCCAGCACGCGGCCGTTGAACTCGAGCCAGGAGAGCTCGCGGTTGAAGTAGTGATCCGGCGGGTAGGCCGGCAGGGCGCGCTCGGACACGACTATTTCCTCGGCCGCGACCAGGACAGGGTGAGGCCGGCGCGGAACGCCCGCTCGAACAGGCCCGCCTTGCGCGTGGCGTCCTCCAGCTCGATCGCGGGGTCGCGGGTGGCGCGCACCAGCATGCGGACCCAGCCGTCGCCGACGCGGCAGCGGACGCCCTGGATGGCCTGCCCGTGCGCGCGGTCGAGTCCATCGGCGACGCGGAGCACACCGCTCAGGCGCCGCACCAGGCGGCGCTCGCCGCGGTCCAGGCGGGCGAAGTTTGCGTGCGCCTTCTTCGGGGCCGCGCGCCGGTGATAGCGGGCGACATTCGCGATCAGCTCGATCTCGCGGGAGGAAAAGCCGCGCAGGTCGCCGTGCATGATCAAGTGATACGCGTGCTTGTGATGCTCCTCGTGGTTGATCAGGTAGCCGATGTCGTGCAGCAGCGCGGCGGCCCGGAGGATGTCGCGGCCCCCGGACGGGAGGGCATACGCGTCGCTCAGCGCGTCGAAGATGGACGCGGCCAGCGTGGCCACGTGCTCGCAGTGCCGCTCGTTCGAATGGCACTTGCGGGCGAACCGCCGCACCACCTCCATACGGTCCGCTACCGGGGCGCGCGTCGGGGGCGTCGTCCCGAACAGGTCGTCGATCATCGAGAGCAGCACGCCGTCGCGAATGCCGCGGTCGTTCACCAGCACGCGTTGCGTGCCGAGCCGCCGCATCAGGCGGGCCACGGCGGCGACCCCAGCGACGATGATGTCGGCCCGTTGTGGGTTGAGGCCGGGGATCTGGCGTCGCGCCTCGAGCGGCGTTTCGCGCAGCCGGTCCAGCAGGCGCACGACCTCGGCGCGGCTGATCGCGTGGTCACGCGCCTGGGCGACCTTGCCGTCCCGCTCCAGCTGCGCCATCTCCGCGAGGTTCGTGAACGTGCCACCGCTGCCGATCATTACTTCGGCCGCGAACGGCGGCTTCCCCATCATCTCCTTGATGGTGTCGTCGATCCCGCGCCGCAGCGCCTTCCAGTGCTTTGGCCGGAGCGGGTCCGACTTGCAGTAGCGCTCGCTCAACCGCACCGCGCCGAGCGGCAGCGAAACGACCTGGTCGATCACCCCACCCGCCGCCAGGATGACCTCCGCGCTGCCCCCGCCGATGTCGACGATCGCGGTCAAGCGGTCGCTCAGATCGTAATGGCGGGACACACTCCGGAAGGCGAGCCGGGCTTCCTCTTCGGGAGGCACGACCTCGATGCGGACGCGACAGCGGCGCCACGCCTCACGCACGAAATCCCGGCCGTTCGCGGCCTCGCGCACCGCGCTGGTGGCGATGGCGCGCAGCTCGCCGACGCCGAAACCCTCGGCGATGGCCTTCATCCGACCGAGCGTCTGGAGCGACTGTTCCATCGGACCGTCGCCGATCCGCCCGCTGTCATACAGGCCCCGACCGAGCCGCGTCATCTCGCGATCTTGGTCGAGCACCCGGTAGGAACCGTCGGGTTGCACTTCGGCGACGACGAGCCGCATCGAGTTGGTGCCGATATCGACCGCAGCGAGGCGAGGCAGGGTCGGCGTCGCGGCTGGTCCCCGAGTGGGGCCCGATCCGCCCGCCGCTGCGGGCGCGCTCGTCTGAGTTGTGGCGGTTGCCATGCGGCCGATCGTTCTGGGGTGAGAGAAATGGTGCCGCCGGCGGCTCGCGTCAATGCGCCGGCCGCGTTCAAGCTTATCTCCGTTGTGTAACGGATGTGCAACGGCCGTGTCTCGATGCAAGCGGTTGTTGCACGGAGAGATGCGCGGTGTAGCTTCGCTCCCCGTCCCTGTCACGGAGGCCACGCATGAAACTGTGGGAGCAGCTGATCGTGCCACCGGGCCGGCGCGTCCACCTGGCCAAGTGGGACCCGGACGACACGCTCGGCCATGCAAAGGGTGCGGCGACGGAGGACGCGCTCGCGCAGGGGATCGCCCGGCTCGACGAGCTGCAGTACGCGATGTACGCGGACCAGCATCACGCCCTCCTGGTCGTGCTACAGGGCATGGACGCCGCAGGCAAGGACGGCACGATCCGGCACGTGATGAGCGGCTTCAACCCGCAGGGTTGTCACGTGACGGCGTTCAAGCGTCCCTCGGCTGAGGAGGCGGCGCATGACTTCTTGTGGCGAGTGCACCGGGCGGTGCCCGCCAGGGGGGATATCGCGATCTTCAACCGGTCGCATTACGAGGACGTGCTCGTGGCACGGGTGCGACAGCTCGTGCCCCGAGACGTATGGTCGCGACGGTACGATCAGATCAACCGGTTCGAGGCGCTGCTCGCGGAGAACGGCGTGACCGTCGTCAAGTTCTTCCTGCACATCAGCAAGGAGGAGCAGAAGCGACGGTTTGAGGAGCGGCTCAAAGATCCTACGAAGCAGTGGAAGCTCGCGCCCGAGGATTTCGAGGACCGGAAATACTGGGACGACTACGCCGCCGCGTACGAGGACGTGCTGGGCCGGTGCAGCACGGACGTGGCCCCGTGGTTCGTCATTCCGGCGAACAAGAAGTGGTTTCGTAACCTCGCCGTGTCTCGGATCCTCGTGCATACCCTGGAGCGACTCGACCTCCAGTTCCCCAAGCCGTCGTTCGACGTGTCGCGCCTCACGGTCGTTTAGCGCCGATGGCAAGCCACTGAGACGTCGTCAGGAGCGCGGCCCCCGGCCGCGCCGCGGCCGCCGGAACCGGTAACCCGTACCCCGGACGGTCTCGATGCACCCGCCGGTCTTCCCCAGCTTGTGCCGCAGCCGCTGTATGTGCATGTCGACGGTTCGCGTGTGGGTGTCGGGCGGGGCGCTCCATACGGTTTCCAGTAGCTCCGCGCGGGTTTGCACTCGGCCTTCCCGCTCGAGGAGCGCCCGGAGCAGCTTGAACTCGGTCGCGGTCAGGTCGACGTCGACGCCGTCCACCCGGACGCGGTGCGCGGTGTTGTCGAGCACGACCGGGCCGGCGGACACCCGACCGCCCCGCGCGCGCGCCGGCGCGCCCAGCCGGCGCAGGATGGCGCGCGCCCGCAACACCAGCTCCGGCGGTGAGAACGGCTTCGCGAGGCAGTCGTCCGCTCCGAGGGCCAGGCCCTTGATGCGATCCGACTCCCGCTGGCGCGCCGTGAGCAGCAGGACGCCCAGCTCACGGTTCGGTGACGGCCGCGTCGCCGAGCCGTAGAGGAACCCGGCTGTGTGAAGTGAGCTCACCACAGCTGCGGGAGCAGCTGCTTCAGCCGGTCGCGGGTCGCGCGGAACGCGGCGAGCCGCTCCGCCTCGGGGCCGGTGGCTCGCGCCGGGTCGGGCAGCGCCCAGTGCAGCCGTCGCACGGCGCCCGGGACGATGGGACACACCTCCTCCGCGCACAGCGTCACGATCACATCCATTTCGGGGAGGGGAACGTCGGACAGCCCCTTGGCCCGGTGGTGGGACGTGTCGATCCCCTCCTCCGCCAGCGCCGCCACCGCGAGCGGGTGCAGGGTTCCGGGCTCGGATCCGGCGCTGTGGAACTGGAACCCCGCGGGCGCCATGGCGCGAGCCAATCCCTCGGCCATCTGGCTCCGCGCCGAGTTCGCGACGCAGAGAAACAACACGTTCGGCATGTTCAACAATACCCGTCGCCTGCGCGCGTCGACAACCGCGAGCGACGCCAGCGCGGCGACGGTCGTGCTGGGCCGCACCGTGCGCGCATGCAGGGCGATCGTGAAGGCGCTGCCCAGCGCATCGAGCGAGGGCATGATGCCCGGCGTGATGGCGTCGGGACGGAGTCCATCGGCCGGGACGAGCACTACGCGGCGCATGGCGTCGGCTCCCTCTCGGTCGCGTCAACGAGTGCGGCGTAGCGCGCCAGCAGCTCGGCGTCCTCGTTCGCCACATCGTATGCCAGCGCCCGCTCCCGGGCCGCGGCGGCGAATACGAAGCGCCGGCGCGGGTCCCCCACGAGCTCGGCGATCGCCTCGACGAAGCCGGCCGGATCGTCCGGGGGGAGCAACGCTCCGGTCTCGTTCGGCACCACGCTCTCCCGGAAGCCCCCGGCATCGGCGGCGATGACGGGCACGCCGGAGGACATGGCCTCGAGTGCCACGAGACCGCACGTCTCGGAGCGGGACGTGAAGACGCACAGGTCAGCGCTCGCGTAGAGCGTCGCGAGGTGCTGAACGGGCAGGAATCCCAGGAGCCGCACGAACGGCAGCCGCGCCGCGATGCGACGCGCCATCGGACCCTCGCCCGCGATCACGAAAGTCGCCCGTTGCCCCACCACCTGGCGGGCGTCGTGCCACGCCTCCATCAGCACGTCGAGGTTCTTCTCCGGTGCGAGCCGGCCGACATGGAGTACGATCACGGTGTCGTCGCCCCCTGCGAGCCAGCGGCGCCAGCCGTCGTTACGGCGACGCGGATGGAACAGCTGCGTGTCCACCCCGCGCCCCCACACGGCGACCTGCGCGACGCCGCGTCGCTCCAGCTCCGTTCGAGCGGCCGCCCCCGGCGTCAGCGTCTGCTGGGCGGGGCGGTGGAACCACGCGAGCCAACGCCACACCGCAGGCTCGAGCAGGCCGACGCCGTAGTGGCGGCTGTACTGGGGGAAGTTCGTGTGGAACGAGGTGACCAGTGGCACACCGCGCTGCAGCGCGTAGCGGCGGCCCGCGAGCCCCAGTGGACCTTCGGTATGGACGTGGATCACGTCCGGTCGGAATGCGTCGAAGAAGTGGGCGACCGGCCGGGTGTTCGGGAGAGACAGGCGGACGGCGGGGTACAGCGGGAAGGGAATCGACAGGATGCGCAGCTCCCGCTCGTCATCAGGCGTATGGAACTCGGGATAGCGCGGGGCTACCACGGCAGCCTCGTGGCCGCGCGCGCGGAGCAGCGTGACGATGCGCCGGACCACCGTCGTCACCCCGTTCACCTGGGGGAGGTATGTGTCTGTCGCGATGCCGATTCGCACAGAGGGAGGATGCGGCTGGCGGGTCAAGCACAGGCGACGGCGGTGTTACGGATCGGTAACACTGCGTGGGGGAAGTAAGTGCTCGTGGAGCAGGGAATTACAGCATGGCTCCCGGGGGCGGGAACACCATCCGGATCGTCGTCCCCCTGCCTGCCGCGCTCTGGGCCTCTACCCTCCCGCCGTGCGCCTCCACGAGATGCTTGACGATAGCGAGGCCGAGGCCGGTGCCTCCCTGATCGCGCGAGCGGGCGGGGTCCGCCCGATAGAACCGCTCGAACACCCGCGCCAGGTGCTGGCCCGTGATCCCCGACCCGTTGTCGGACACGATCAGGAGCGTGCCGCCTGTCGTGGGTCGGGCGGCGACGACGATGCGGCCTTCCCCCCCCGCTGGCGTGTAGCGCAGTGCATTGTCGAGGAGGTTCGTAAGAATCTGCCGGAGGGCGTGGGGGTCGGCGTCGAGCGTGGCCCCGGGCGGCGTGACGTCAACGGTAAAGGCAATTTTGCGGTCCCGGGCCCGATCCGCGAGCGGCGCCCACGCCTCGCACGCCACCGCCGCGACGTCGGTGGGCTCGGAGACGGGCTGCCAGCCGCCCGACTCGATGCGCGACAGGTCCAGGAGATCGTCGACCAGGCGCTGCATGCGGCGCGCGTTGCTCAGGATGGTTTGCGCGAACTGCTCGGCCTGGGTCCCCGCGCCCACTTCCGCGGCGAGCGTCTCGGCGTAGCCGGCGATAGAGGTGAGCGGCGTCTTGAGCTCGTGAGATACGTTGGCGACGAAGTCGCGACGGACCGTCTCAAGCCGCCGCAACTCGGTGACGTCCCGGATCACCAGCAGCGCGCCGCCGTTGGGCAGCGCCCGGCCGGCGATGAGCAGCGCCCGGTTCTCGAGCGCGAGGTCTACCGGCTCCGCCTCGTGCCCCGACAGGATCCAGTCCACCAGGTCCCGCGCCGGCTTATCGTGGAACAGCTCAGCCAGGGGCGGGAGCGTCTCGGCAGCACCGTAGCCGAGCAGGCGTCGCGCCGCCGTGTTGAGGGTGACGATCCCACCCCGCGCGTCCGCGGCGAGCACCCCGTCCGCCATCGTCTCGATGAGCGTGCCCATTTCCTCACGCTCGCGCCGCAGCTCCGCGAACCGCCGGTCGAGCTCCTGGTGCATGGCGCGCAGCGCGAGGATGTGCTGCGCCACCTCGGGCACGCGCGACTGCGGCAGCGCGGGCGTCTGTCCGGCGGCGATGGCCCGCGCGGCGTCGGCCAGTTGGAGCAGCGGCCGCGCCACCTCGCGGGACAGGAGCCAGGCGAGCACGGCCGCGGCCAGGAGCGCGGCGAGCCCCGCCAACGCCACCGCCCCTTGCACCCGGCCCACCTGCGCGTCCACGTCAGCGAGGGTCGTGGACACTCGCACGACGGCGAGGCCGGGCAGGCCGCCGGGCACGGCGACGTACAGCCGCCGCTCGTTGGTCGACGCGCTCAGGCGCTCTCCCCGCCCGACGCCGCCCGCGATCGCCTGCTGGACCTCGGGGCGCATGAGGTGGTTCTCCAGTTGCGGCAGCGAGGCGCGGTCGAATTCCGTATCACCCCGGACCTTCCCGGTGGGGTCGATCAGCGTCACGCGGTGACCGATCCGCTCGCCCAGGGCGCGGGCAGCGTCGGGCCAGCGCAATGAGTCCGCCGGCAGCAGCATTGCGACGAGCTGCGCTTCCCGCTCGAGCCCGTGAGCGATCTCTTCCTCGAGGTGGCGTCGCAGCAGCCGATCGGCGGCGCCGATCAAGCCGCCGACCGTGACGGCGACGAGCAGGCTCGTCGTGAGGAAGAGCCGCGTGGCGAGCTTCACGCGCGCCTGCGGCCCCCCCTGCGATGCTCGAGACGCCGGAAGCGGTACCCGGCACCGCGCACGGTCTCGATACACTCGCCGGCCTTGCCGAGCTTCTGCCGCAGACGCTGAACGTGCATGTCCACGGTGCGCGTCTGGATGTCGGGCTGCGCCTGCCAGACCGTCTCCAGCAGTTGCGCGCGCGTCTGCACCCGGCCTTCGCGTTCGAGCAGCGTGCGCAGCAGCTTGAACTCGGTGGCGGTGAGCTCGACCTCGGCGCCGGCGACCGTCACGCGGTGCGCCGTCCGGTCGAGCACCAGCGGGCCGGCGGTCATGACCCCGCCGGTCGCGACCGCCGGGGCCGCGAGGCGCCGCAGCACCGCGCTCACCCGCAGCACGAGCTCCTGCGGGGAGAACGGCTTCGGGAGGTAGTCGTCGGCGCCGAGCGACAAGCCCTTGATCCGGTCCGGCTCGTCCTTGCGGGCGGTCAAGAGGATGACGCCGATGTCCCGGGTCTCCTCCCGGCGGCGCAGCTCGGCGAGGACATCGTAGCCGGAGACACCCGGGAGCATGAGGTCGAGCACCACGAGATCGGGGCGCTCTTCACGGGCCGCCGCGAGCGCGTCCCGGCCGTTCGCCGCGGTCGTCACGCGGTAGCCGGCCTTGGCGAGGTGATAGGCGACCAGCGCGGTGATGTCCGCCTCGTCGTCCACTACCAGAATGCGCTGGGCCGGCTCGGGCGTCACAAGATCACGTCTCCGCCGGGGTCACGGCGCTTGAGGTCGTCCACGGCCTGCCGCGCGGCGGCTCGGGCGCGCTCCGTCGCGGCGACGTCGCGCACGATGGTCACCACGGTGCGATCCGTCCCCTGCTCGACGCTCACGAGCAGCACGTCGTCCGGCCGCCCTGCGTGCGGCAGCAGCCAGCGGGGGACATCGAGCGTCGACCCGCCGTCGACTTCCACGACGGCGAGGTCGCCTTCGTGACGATCGACGATGAAACGATGCGATTCGGGCATCGCCTGTACCTCCGTTGATTAATCCCAGGCTGAAGCCTGGGGCGTGCGTCAATTCCGCACCACCCGGGCGTGACATTTCCCCTCGCGTTCGGTCGTGACCGTCCAGGTGCCATGGGGCGGCACCCGCACCGTCACGGTGCCGTTGTCCGCGGTGCAATACGTCGGGATGCCGCGCGCCGCCAAGAGGGCGAGCACCGACGCAAACGGATGCTGCCGCCCGTTCGCACTGATGATCACGGCGCGCGGTTGCACCGCGTCGAGCAGCGCGGCGGTCGTAGCGTTGCTCGACCCGTGATGGCCGGCCTTGAGCACGTCGGCGCGGAGCAGGGAGGGCTGCGTCATCATCCACCAGCCCAGCTCCGCCTGCTCGGCGTCGCCGGGGAACAGCATCACGAAGCCGCCACGCGTGAGTCGCACGCCGACCGAGCAGTTGTTCACGGCGTCGCCACCCGCGTCACCCGGCAGCGCGCCGCACGTGGGCGGTGGCGCCAGGAGGCGCAATTCGACCGAGTCGTCGCCCGTGACGAGCGTGACCCGCCGGACCCCCGTGTCGGCCGTGACCACAGGGATGCGAAGGCTGTCGATGGCGCGCAGCAAGGCGCGGTAGGTGAGCGCGGTGCGCGGCGTGCCGCCGTACAGGAATGCCCGCACCGGGAAGCGACTCACCACCGCGCCGAGTCCACCGTAATGGTCCGCGTGAGGATGGGAGAGAATCACCGCGGCGAGTGTGTCCACGTTGAGGCTCGTGAGCCGCGCCACGATCGTCGCGCCGTGCTCGCCGGCGTCGATCAACACGTGACGGGCGCGACCGGCGCTCGCGTCGGTGATGAGAATGGCATCGCCGCCGACCCGCGCGTCGCTCACGTCCAGCACCCGGATGAGCAGGACGGTCGAGTCGAGCGGCAGCGTGAGCCGCGCGGCGAGCAGCAGGGCGGCGAGCATCGCGTGGCGGAAGGTAGCGTATTCGGTCTGGCCTCCGCAATTTACAGCGCACTATGCACGTGCTCCTGGCGCTGCTCCTCGCGGCGCAGAATCCGGTTGTCCCAGTCCCGTCCCCCGCTTCCGATACCGCCCGCGTCGTCGGCGTCGCCCCGACGGACGTGCGCGCGCGCGTGCCCCCGGCGGTGAGCGAGCGCGACAGCACCGTGCTTCGGGTGCTGGCGATCAACGACTTCCACGGCGCGCTCGAGGCGCGCACCTGGCCGTGGTCGAATGGGAAGCCGGTGGGCGGAGCGGCGGCGCTGAAGCCGTGGCTCGACTCGCTCGCGCGCACGTGCGGCTGCACCACCGTCCGCGTGGATGGCGGCGACGAAATGCAGGGGACGCTGCTCTCGAACTTCAGCTTCGGCCTCCCGGCCATCGCGGCCATGAATGCGTTCGGCATCGACGTCGCCGCCATCGGGAACCACGAGTTCGACTGGTCGGTGGACACGCTGCGGGCCCGGATGGCGGGGGCGAAATACCGCTTTCTCGCCGCCAACATCACCGACTCGACTGGCGCAGCCGGGCCCGACTGGGCCACGCCCTGGACCCTGATCGAGCGCGGGGGCCTGAAGGTCGCCGCGATCGGCCTCGCGCTGCGGGCGACGCCGACGAACACGGCCCCGCGGAACGTGCGGGGGCTCGCGTTCGGCGACGGCGCGGCCGCCCTCCGCCGCGTGCTGCCGCGCGCGCGGGCTGCGGCCGACTACGTGATCGTCGTGGCGCACGAGGGGGCGTTCTGCGACGGCGCTCCCGCGTCGGAACCGGTTCCGGCCCCGGCCTGCCACGGCGAAATCCTGGACATCGCGCGCGGGCTCGACTCGGGGTCCGTGGACCTCATCGTGAGCGGGCACACGCACTCGCTCGTGAACACGGTGGTGAACGGCATCCCGATCGTTCAGGCGCGCTCGAGCGGCGCGGGCATCGCGGTGGTGGATTTCGTGCGCGTGCACGGGACGGGGCGCGAGGTCCGCGCGCACATCGAGACACCCTACGCCGACCAGGTTCGGCCCGATGCCGCGCTCGCCGATACGCTGCGTGATTACCAGCGGGCCATCGCGGCCGTCACGAGTCGCTCCGTGGCCCGCATCAAGATCGAGCTGCGCCGGGTCGGCGAGGAGTACGGGCTCGGACGACTGATCGCCGATGCGCAGCGCAACGTCGCGAACGCCGACGTGGCGATCGTGAACAACGGCGGCATCCGCGCCGATCTGCCGGCGGGCACCGTGACGTACGGCGATCTGTATGCGGTGCAGCCGTTCCAGAACCGGTTGGTGCGGCTGTTCGCCCGGGGCGAGGTGTTGAAGCAAGCGCTCGAGCACGTCGTGGCCGGCGACCGCGCCGACGCGCACGTCTCGGGGCTGGAGGTCTGGTACGACCCGCGCGAGCCGGTCGGGCACCGCGTGGCGAAGGTGCGGCTCGCGAACGGGCGCGGGATCGACGGCGGGCGCACCTATAGCGTCGCGATGAGCGACTTCCTCGCCGCGGGCGGGAGCGGCTACGCGATGTTCCCGGGGCTGCCAGCAGAAGACGCGGGACTGGTCGACCTGGACGCGCTGATCCGGTATCTCGCCGTGCTGCGGCCGCCGGTCGAGGCGCCGGGGGACGAGCGCATCCACCGAGCCGGTCGATGACGCTGCGCGTGTTCGTCAACGAGCATCCCGTGACCGTGGCGCGGGGAGCGACGGTGGCTGATGCGGTGGAGGCCTTCGACCGCGAGCTCGCGGGCCTGCTGGCGAGCGGCGCGGCGTACGCGACCGACGGCGTGGGGCGCCCGGTGGACGCCCGGGACCCGATCGGCGAAGGCGGCGCGATCTTCCGGGTCGTGGTGACCGCGCGCCGCGGGCCGCCGCGGCTAGCCAAGGACGTGCTGCGCCGGTGGCCCAAGGCGGAGCTGCACGTACACCTGGACGGGTGCTTGCGTCCCGAGACGATGCTCGAGCTGGCGCGCGCCCAGGGCGTCCGCCTGCCGGCAGACACGCCTGAGGGGCTCGCCGAGGCGCTCCACGTGAAGCACGCCAAGAGCCTCGAGGAGTACCTCACCAAGTACGAGATCACCCTCTCGGTCATGCAGACCGCGCCGGCGCTCGAGCGCATCGCCTACGAGTTCGTGATCGACGCCGCGGCAGACGGCGTGCGCTACGTCGAGGTGCGCTACTCACCGCTGTTGCACCGTCCGGCGCTCACCTTGACCGAGGCGATCGAGGCGCCGCTCGCCGGCATCCGGCGGGCCGAGGCCGAGACTGGCACCAAGGTCGGTCTGATTGTGTGTGCGATCCGCACGCGGCCGCCGGCGGAGTCACTCGAGCTGGCGCGCGCGGCGGCGCAGTACCGGAGCGCGGGCGTGGTGGCGCTCGATCTCGCGGGCCCCGAGCGGGGACATCCCGCGCGGGAGCATGCGCCGGCGTTCGAGTACGCCGCGGCGCACGGGATGGCCTGCACCTGCCATGCTGGGGAAGGGGACGGGCCGCACTCGATTCATGAGGCGCTGCACCAGTGCGGCGCGCAGCGTATCGGCCACGGCACCCGGCTGGGTGAGGATCCCGCCCTGCTCGATTACGTCGCGGAGCGCGGCATCCCGCTCGAGATGTGTCTCACCAGCAACCTGCACACGCACACGGTAGCCGCGATCGCAGAGCACCCCTTCAAGCGGTACCTCGACCGGGGGGTCGTCGTCACGCTCAACACCGACGGGCGGTTGGTCGATGGTATCTCGCTGACCGACGAGTATTTCCTCGCCCATAGCGTGTTGGGGCTCGGTCGGCAGGAGCTCGCGCGCGTGACGCTGAACGCGTGCG
>DASPXE010000050.1:0-54785 GCA_035637455.1 Gemmatimonadales bacterium | reverse complement strand
TGCCACGTGCGCCACGGACCGTCCACGCGACTCATCACGCCCCAGCTTGCCGTGACACTCGGTCCCGGGCGCCCCAGCGCGATCACCAGCTCGCCGACTGTGGGAGGCGTATCGGATCGGAGCCTGGCAGTCGGCAGGCTCTGGCCGGCGAGCTTCAAGACCGCGAGGTCGGTGCTTGGGTCGCGCCCGGCGAGGCTCGCCGGGGCGGTTATTCCATCGGGAAGCGTCACCGTAATGTTCTCGTCGCGGCTGATCGTGTGACTGGTAGCGACGACCACGCCGGATCGCCAATGCACGCCGCTCGCCGGAATGCGCCGCCGGGCGTGTATCGCGACCACCGCTCGCCCAGCCGCCTGCACGGCGTCGGCGAGCTCGGTCGAAAGGGACTGCAGCACTGTGCTCATGGTTACCTCCGTCACCTGCGGGCGTCGGTGCCCGCGCCGGTGGGTCGGAGTATGGGGGGCGGCCACGCTGAGCGGCATCGGTCGAACGGGCGAGGGGCTTGTCATGATCTCGAGTGTTATGGAAACTGAAGCTATGCCCTGGCACGAGCGGACGTTTTCGGTCAGCGCTCGGCAAGTGAGTTCCAGAATTCCAGCGTGAGCGGATGGATCGCCCTGCCGGCGCGGAGCCGCGATCTTACCTGTTGCGCCACGATCTCCCGCAGGACGCCGTCGCGGTCGCGCGGCACGCGTTTGGCGAGTTTAGCGCGCTGCTTGCGGCGACTGCGGCGTCCCGGCTCGAGGAAGTCGGCCAAGTAGAGCATCCTCCCCACGTCGTCCCAGCCGGCGTAGCCGAAGCTGTGGTAGCGCACAGCATCCAGCACGCCCCGGTCGGACTCACCATCCTGCGCGGCGCGATCGGCCGCGGCGCCGCCGTGCGTCGTTCCGCGCGTCCGCGGCGCATCTCGCAGCGCGTCGTGGAGCCACACGGCCTTGAGCCACCGGCTGCGCTCCTGCGGCGACACCTCCATCTCGTCGGCCCATTCCTCCACCAGCGCCGCGACCCGCCGAATGTGGGCGCGGCGTCGCTTGCCCGCGCGCGCCCACCCCGGTAGCTGTTCTGCCGCGAGCTCGGGCCGGGGCCGGCCCGCCACCAGACGCGCGAGCGCCTTCCAGGCTTGCCGTGCGAACTTCGGAACGAACGTGCGAATGGGGAGGGTCTTCCTCACTCGTACAGCGCGGTCGTATCAGCCTGCGCCAGCTCCACGAGGAAGCTTCCGATCTTCTCGCTCACCGCCTCCACGTACTTCCGACCCTTCTCCGCCGTCGCGGCCGCGGGGTTGCCGACGCCCGTGTCCTCCGTCACCTGACGCCACCGCCGCGGCGCCCACGCCCATCCCTCGCGCAGCGCCGTGATCGTGAACCGGCGCGCGCGCCCGGCGCCGGCCTCCGACAGCGGCCGCACCAGTTCCGGCGCCACATGGAGCATCACGCTGGTCTCGAGCTCTCCCGCGTGGTCTCCCAGCTCCGCGAAGAACGCCTTCGGGTCCACGACCTGATACCAGTTGACCGTGCAGAGAAACAGCGACACCACGGGCTGCAGCTCGCGGATCATCTGACGGAAGTCGTTCCCGCCGTGCCCGTTCAGGATCACGAGCTTCGGGACCCCCTGACCCGCGAGCGCCGTCGCGAGGTCGCGCAGCACGAGCGCCTGAGTACTGGGGTTGAGGTTGAGGCACAGCGGAATGTCGAGCTGGAGGGTATTCACGCCGAACGGCACTACCGGGAGCACGACGACCCGCGCGCCCCGCTCCCACGCGTGCCCCGCCGCCAGCGCGGCGATTCGTTCGGTCTCGATGTTGTCGGTCGTGTAGGGAAGGTGGAAGTTGTGCGCCTCGGTCGCGCCCCACGGAAGCACCGCGACTTCGTAGCGCGCGTCGCGCACCGCCTTCCAGGTCAGCTCGTTCAGGATGTAGGGGCGAAGCGGCAGGGGCGGCATCGGGCACCGTCGGGATCGGGACCCTCGATACTACCACGCCGCACCCGGGAGCGCGCGGCTGCCCTCGCCCGGCTCAC
Organism: Gemmatimonadales bacterium; assembly: GCA_035637455.1. GTDB lineage: Bacteria > Gemmatimonadota > Gemmatimonadetes > Gemmatimonadales > GWC2-71-9 > 20CM-4-69-16. Next base: position 52,767 of record DASPXE010000050.1, on the reverse strand, counting down.
TTCTGCCACACCGCGTACCCATCGTGGCGCAGCTCCCGCGCCAGCACCTGCTCCATCCGCTGCGCCTCCGCGTAGGGGAGGGGATTGAGCCCGGCGTACAAATCGGGCCGGAGCCGCACGCCGTAGCGCCGCACGTACGCATTGTCCTTGACCCCGTACTTGTGGCGCTCGAACCGGGTCTCGGGGTCGAGCCCCGTCATCCCCACATAAAGAGCCGGCTTGCGAGGGTCATGGTCGGGATTGGCCGTGCGGAACTTGGCGTGCTGGAGCACCGCGGGATCGAGCTCGATCACGTAGACGTGGTGTCGCGCGACCTGCTTCGGCACGCGCACCAATCTCCCGGCCCGCTGGGCCACGCGAGTAGGCGCGTCTAGTGCCGCGCTATACCGCCGCGCGCCACACCAGCTCTTCCCCCGGAGGCGTGCGACCGCGCACTCGGGAGCGCGAGGCTACGCGTTCCCGGCATGGTGGCGCCGGTGCCCGGGGCGAGGCGCGCGCGGGAAACGGTACCAGGCGCCGCGTTGGATGGAGCTGCTGCAACGTTCGCCCGGGCCGTTCCCAACGCCTCCCAGCTCGCGGATCGAGGACGAGATGCTGGGGGCCCGGTCAATGCCACGGCCGGCACCAGGGCGCCGCGCGACATAGCGCCGCCGCCGCCCCCCTCGGGGCGCACGTCCTCGGCAGCGTTGGGGTTCAACAGGCGTGTGTATTGCACGTGGCGCAGCGGCGCGGTCAGGCTCGAGCTGGCCGCCGGTAGCGGTGAAGACGGTGCAACCAGGCGCCGCACCACGATCGCCCCTCCAGCGTGCGGCGCGAGCGGGCGCTCGAGAACCGCAGGCTCGCCGCGCGCCGGGAGTCGCGCGTGGACGCCGGGGCGGGCATCCGGCAGGCGTTTCCGCGGTGCGATGGGCGCGTTCGAGTGGTCCCGCTTGAGGATTGGGAGCTCTCGCCTCGGCGCCAGCGCCACGGGCCCCACCGTGGGTCGCAAGTTGAGCGCTAAAACGCGTAGCGGGCGCTCCGCCGCTAGCTGCCGGCGCTCCCGCCTGCGTTCGAAGCGGGGCAACCCGAAGCACACGCCGAAGAAGTCGTCACAACCGACGAATGGCGCCGCGACGACGACCTCGGTTCCGATGAACGTGCACGCGACGCACGTGGGGTACGGCGCATAGCCAGGTGCGGACTCCTGCTCGGCGTAGACCGCCGGCGCGACGGTGTACGTCACGAGGTCGTAGTTGAACGTCCCGTCGCCGAGCATGCGCTGCACGATGTCGGTCAGGGCACCTTCCCCATCCGCGCCTCCCCCTCCCCAGGAGGGGACGAGCGCATCGGGGTTCCAATCCGCTTCGCGCACGAACTCGTTGAACCGCACGGGATCGGTTGCGAGCGCGGCGAGGATCATGCCCTGTCCATCCGGCTCGGCGACGACGAACGCCGGACGGTCGCTGGGCCCGCGGATCTCGTACGTTCCCGCTCGGACGAAGGGCGCGCCGGCGGGACTGCTCGGGAAGAGCACGCCGATGCGGCCGTCGGTGCGCCGCTGCAGTACCACGAGGTTGCCATCCGTGACCACCTGGACGTACACGCGGACGGCGGCGCCGCGCACGAGCGGGCTCGGAGCGTCGAGCCACACGTGCACCGGCGGGGAGGTCGTCTGCAACAGCAGCGCGACGAGCGGCACGATCATGGGAGCCGTCTTTCCATCTTACTCGAAACCTACGGGGCTGAGCGGGCGGCGGCAACGTGGCCTCGACCGGACGCGCCTGAACCAGAGCTGAGCTCGGTGCGAGGTAGGGCTGGCCAGCGGTGCGGGGGCGGGGGAGCTGCGTCTCTCCCCTCGCCTCCACACCCGACTCAACTGATCGTGCAGCCCAACGCGGTTAGTGCCCGATCGGATGCGTCTGGGGAAGCGCTTTTCCAATCGAGGTCGCCGCGGCCGAGCACTCGGGGTGCCCGAACCCGCTGGCGCTCACGCCATTCGTGAAATCGTAGATGATATTGTCGTCGCCTGGGTCGGTGCTGGTCGCTTTGTCGGCGACGCCCGCCGGCACGTGGTCGAGCCGGAGATTGTAGCGCATTTTCCAAGCGATGTTATGATCGGCGCACGAGGCGTCACCACTCACGCCGAGGCCGCCGACGAGCTGCCCGTCAGCATCGTACAGCGCCAGGCCGCCGCCGAACACGTTGGTCCCCCCGATCCGCTTCCCCACCATAAAGTCCTTCGGCGTGCCGTAGTCGCCCGCGTCGCCGCCATACGCAACCTCATCGTTGGTCGGGTTGGCTTCCTGGAGGCCGAACAACGTTCCGCCGGGCTGGGTGGCGGCATAGAGGTTGGCCGTCGAGAGGGCGAGATGCGGCAGGCTGAACGCGTTTGCGGTGTTTGCCTTCTGGGCCGCAATCACCCGGCTCCCCGGCCACTGGTCGGTGGCCGTGGCTCCCGTGAACACGACGGCGACCACGAGGCCGTTCCGATCTACCACCGCTGCCCACATGTCCAGGTTGAAGCCGCCGTTGGCCTCACGCCGGGCTGCGACGAGCGCCGCCTTCAGCGGCTCGAAGCCGGCGATCCGGCTGAGGTTCAGATCAACGGTAGGAAGCCCGCTGATGTTGTTGTCGCTGCCGCTGCATGCCGCTACGACGACGAGCGCACACGCGGCAACCCCGAGGTGCAGGCCCTTGGGAGAGGGGAGATGGAGACTGCGCATGGGGAATCCTCCGGTGGTGGGTTGACGTGTTGAGGCGGTTTTCGAACTTGCGAAGCACGACCGCCGAGTCACCCTGTTCGGTAGCTCGGCGGTCGTGGGGTCCTTCGTGGCGTATTCGAGAGAGCGTCGCGGAGGAGAGCGAGGACCCGTGGCTTTGCGCCCCCGGCTTTAGCCGGGTTGGCCTTTGTCGCTGGTGTTGTTCCCAAGGGCATATATCACGCAGTCAGTCAGGCGTCAAATCGAGTGGTGGGGCAGCTCTACCGGTTTACGCACGGGGGTCAAGCGGGAGAAGTAGATTGAGGTAGTGATCACGCACGACATAGATCCGCCGGCCGCGAGAGGCGTGTACCCCATGAAATGGTCCTGGAAGCTCGGCACGGTGGCCGGCATCGGCCTGTACGTCCACGGCACGTTCCTGTTGCTGCTCGGCTGGGTGGGCCTGAGCCACTGGATCGCCGGGGGGAGCGCCGCCGCCGCCCTCGCGGGCGTCGGGTTCGTGCTCGCGTTGTTCGCCTGCGCGGGGAGGTCGTCTGCAACAGCAGCGCGACGAGCGGCACGATCATGGGAGCCGTCTTTCCATCTTACTCGAAACCTACGGGCTGCGCGGGCGGCCGCAGCTTGGCTGTTTACTGTTAGGGAGTGAGAGAGGCACAGTCGAGCGTGTCCCCCCTCCCCAACGCACAGCCGCCCCCACCCTCATTCTTCTCTCCCTATTGTACCTGGATGCGTGATACCGGGTGAATCTCGTTCCACTTCGTATGATTCTTCTCTTGTACGAACGTCCCAGTGATTGCGACATGCGTGCCAACCGGCGGAATCGTCGTGTGATCCGTGAATGCTGCGCAGGCCGGTTGCGCATCTGCTTGTGTGACTGGGTAGTGGCATACGAGCTCAAACACGAGATTCCCGCCTTCGTGTGACGTGTTCCCCGCGTTGATCAAGCTGGAGAACTGTGGATCTACCTTCAACCAACCGTGTGTGTCACCGTCGCCCTCGTGACGAGTGCCATCAGACTCATGGCGCGACTGGTTTGCGGTTGCGTCAACGATCACACCCGTCACCGTGACGCAGTCCTGCCGCACGAGCAGACGGGCCGGGTGGTAAACGTGCTCCCACAGCCCGTCGCCACACCCGACCATGCTAGCTGATCCGGGGACGCCAGGGCCAGGTGCCGACGATGCGGCGCTCACCGCCACGAAGCCGCTCCAGACATAGCCCTCTTCTCCAGTACTCGTCTGCACATGGTAGTATCCGCTCTCGGGCGTTGGCTCGAGCAGTGTCAACGACGGCTCTGAAGGTGTGAGCAATCGGATCGGGGGATATTCAATGGACTGGTCTGGTCGGAGATTCACGTTGCGGACCACGGTCGCGGTCTGCCCCGATGCTGTCGCCGCGCGCCACGCCAAGGCGAGCACGGTGATCAAAACCCTGATCGTCCCACGCATGATCTTGTCCTTCATAAGAGAGGTGGTGGTCTCATCCCGCTTGCGATTGGTAATCATCCGATTGGTAATCATCCGCGCACAGGGATCAAGCGGGAGAAGTAGATTGAGGTAGTGACCACGCACGACACAGATCCGCCGGCCGCGAGAGGCGCGTACCCCATGAAATGGTCCTGGAAGCTCGGCACGGTGGCCGGCATCGGCCTGTACGTCCACGGCACGTTCCTGTTGCTCCTCGGCTGGGTGGGCCTGAGCCACTGGATCGCTGGGGGGAGCGCCGCCGCCGCCCTCGCGGGCGTCGGGTTCGTGCTCGCGTTGTTCGCCTGCGTGGTGCTGCACGAGCTTGGCCACGCGCTCACCGCCCAGCGCTTTGGAATCCGCACCCGCGACATCACGCTGCTGCCGATTGGCGGCGTGGCGCGGCTCGAGCGGATGCCGGACGACCCCCGCCAGGAGGTGGCGGTCGCGCTCGCCGGCCCCGCCGTGAACCTGGTGATCGCCGCGGCGCTCTATCTCTGGCTCTCGCTCTCCGAGACGCTCCGTCCACTCGCAGCGCTCTCCGTCACCGGTGGCCCGGTGCTGCAACGCCTCATGGTGGTGAACCTGTCGCTCGCGTTGTTCAACCTGCTCCCCGCGTTCCCCATGGACGGCGGGCGCGTGCTCCGAGCCCTACTCGCGATGCGCATGGACTACACGCGGGCGACGCAGCTCGCGGCCCAGGTCGGCCAGGCCATGGCGTTACTGTTCGGCTTCGTGGGCCTGTTTGCCAATCCGTTCCTCTTGTTCATCGCCTTCTTCGTCTGGATCGGGGCGGCGCAGGAGGCGAGCATGGTGCAGATGCGCTCTGCGCTGGGTGGCATTCCCGTGAGCCGCGCCATGCTGACCGACTTCCAGACGCTCGCGCCCGGCGACCCGGGGAAGCGCGTGCTCGATCTCATCGTCTCCGGCTCCCAGGCGGATTTCCCGGTCGTCGAGGACGGGCGCGTGGTGGGCGTGCTGCTGCGGCGCGACGTGCTCGGCGCCCTGGCGCAGCGCGGGCAGGACTGGCGGGTCGGCGACGTGATGCGGCGGGACTTCGAGGTCGTCGAAGCCGGAGAGATGCTCGAGACGGCGTTCGCGCGCCTGCAACGCTGCGCCTGTCACGCGCTCCCGGTCACGAACCGCGGCGCCCTGGTCGGGCTCGTTACGATGGACAACCTGGGCGAGTTCCTGCTGATCCAGTCGGCGCTGGGGCGCGCGCGCGGGCGCCGCGCTGCATAGCCACGCCTCGCCCGCACCGCGACCGCATGCCGATCCAGGAAGCAGCAAACGCCCGCGCGCCGGTCTCGTTCATTCCTTCGGATACTCCGGAGCAGGGGCCGGAGGACGGCATCGCGTTGTGCCTCTCGGGTGGCGGCTATCGTGCCATGCTGTTTCACCTGGGGGCGCTCTGGCGGATCAACGAGCTGGGACTCCTCCCGCACCTCGCCCGGATCTCGAGCGTCTCCGCGGGATCGATCGTCGCGGCACTCTTGGGCCTCAAGTGGCAATCATTGAGCTTCGACGCCGCGGGCGTCGGCGCGGCCTTCGATGCGGAGGTCGTCGCCCCGGTCCGCGCGCTTGCGAGTCGCACCATCGACCTTCCTGCCATCGTACTCGGGATGCTCCTTCCCGGCGGCGCCAGCGCTCGGATTGCCGCGGCCTATCGCCGCCACGTATTCGGGCGCGCGACGGTGCAAGCGCTGCCCGACTCGCCCCGCTTTGTCATCAACGCCACCGACCTTCAGTCGGGCGTGTTGTGGCGATTCATGAAGCCGTACTCCCGCGACTATCGGGTGGGCGAAATCCCCCACTCCACGGTGGAACTCGCCCGCGCCGTCGCAGCGTCGTCGGCGTTTCCCCCGTTTCTCTCCCCCGCCCGGTTCACCTTCCGGGAGGCGGACTACACGAGGGGCTCAGGCGCAGACCTGCAATACGCTCCTTATACCACAAACGTAGTGCTGGCCGATGGAGGGGTGTACGACAACCTGGGGTTGGAGACCACATGGAAGCGATTCCGCACCGTGCTCGTCAGCGACGCGGCTGGCAAAGTTCAGCCCAGAGCGAAACTCAAGGGGAACTGGATCAGCCAGTCGATTCGTGTGGAGGAGCTCGTCTATGCCCAAGTGGGGACTTTGCGCAAACGGCAACTGATCGCGTCGTACCGTACCAACGAGCGCCAAGGTGCCTACTGGGGGATTGCTTCGGACATCGCCAACTACGCGCTCGCCGACGCGCTGCCCTGCCCGTGGGACCAGACAACCGAGCTCGCGAAGATCCCTACACGCCTCAAGCAGCTGGACGCTGGCGTACAGGAGCGCTTGATCGACTGGGGCTACGGCATCTGTGACGCTGCCCTGCGCAAGCATTTCGATCCGGCATTGCCCAAGACGACGCGGTTTCCGTTCCAACGAGGCGTCTGATGGTTGCTCCGCGCGCGGCGAGGTTCACAGCTCCAGCTCCCACGTCTGCCCGATCAGATCCGCACCGAAGCTGTGGTGGGGCTCTTCCAGTACCAGGCGATACCCTGCCTTCTCGTAGATCTTGCGGGCGGCATGGAGCACGCTGTTCGTCCACAACATGATCTTCCGGTATCCCGCTTGCCGAGCGAACCGCTCGCACTCGTCCACCAACCGCGTGCCGATGCCCAACCCCCGGGCGTTCGGATCGACCAGCAGCAGACGGAGTTGGGCCACTCCCTCGGATTTCTTGACGAGGAACACGGAGCCGACGTTCTCCCCACCCCGCTCGGCGATCCAGCAGCGCTCCCGCTTGGGATCGAGCTCCCGGATGAACTTCGCGACGATTTCGGCGACCAACGCCTCGAACTGCTCGTCCCAGCCGTATTCCTGAGCGTACAGCACGCCGTGCCGCTGGACGACCCAGCCCATGTCGCCCGCGCGGTGCGGCCGGAGCAGGTAGGGGGCCCGCTGGTCGGTCTCGGCGCCGAGCATGTCTTCGATCGTGTGCAGCGCAGCGACCAAGCGCGACTGTGCGTCCTCGGGCAGAGCCCCCAACATGGCCCCCACTTCGTTGTGAGAGGCCACGTCGATTGTGCCGAAGGCTTTCCGCCCCCGCGGCGTGAGCCGCAAGAGACTGCGTCGCCCGTCGGTCTTGGAGATTTGCTTCGCTAAGAGGCCCCGCTTCTGAAAGCTGCTCAGGATGCGACTCATATAACCCGCATCGAGCCCGAGTGCTGCGCCGAGATCGGTCGCCGTGGCGCTGGCCTGCTCATGGTGGGCCAGCTCGTAGAGCACGCGCGCTTCGGTCAGCGAGAACGGGCTCTGGAGCAGATGCTCTTGCAGGACCCCGATCTGCTTGGTGTAGAACCGATTGAAACGGCGTACTGCCTCCACGCGCTCTTGTCGCTGCCGCCGCGCCATGGTCGTCTCCCTGGCGGTTGCCGTCTGTCGTTGTCGAACTATACTATTTGGTTGCCGATGTCAAGTATATCTGGCGGGCCCGCGGACTCTCTTCGGGACACCCCTGTTCACGACGGTGAAGGCTCTCTAGAGGGAATCTCATGACGTCCGACGCGAACGTGCTGGTCCAGGCCGCCGACGTGGCGCAAGCCTTTCTTGCCAGTCTGCCGGACCGCCACGTCGGGGCGCGAGCCACGCTCGCCGAGCTGCGCGCCGGCCTCGGCGGGCTACTGCCGGAAGCCGGCGTCGCCCCGACCGCAGTGATCGCCGACCTCGTGCGCCACGTCGACGCGGGGCTGATCGCGATGCCGGGCCCGCGCTATTTCGGATTCGTGATCGGCGGGAGTTATCCCGTCGCCCTTGCGGCGGACTGGCTCACCTCAGCCTGGGACCAGAACGCGGGGCTCTATGCCGTCTCCCCCGCCGCGGCGGTGGTGGAAGACGTTGCGGCCGGCTGGCTGCGCGCGTTGTTCGGGCTCCCGGAGACCGCCGGGGTCGGGTTCGTCACTGGCGGCCAGATGGCGACCTTTACATGTCTCGCCGCCGCCCGCCACGCCGTGCTGCGGCGCGCGGGGTGGGACGTGGAACAGGACGGCCTGTGCGGTGCTGCTCCGATCACCGTGGTCGTGGGCGAGGAGGCGCACGCCACGATCTTCTCCGCCCTCCGGTATCTCGGCCTCGGCGCCAGGCGGGTGCGGACGGTGGCGGCCGACGGCCAAGGGCGGATGCGGCCCGACGCGCTGCGCGCGACGCTCGCGACCTGCAACGGGCCGACGATCGTGTGTGCGCAGGCGGGAAACGTGAACACCGGCGCAGTCGACTCGTTCCCCGACATCGCGCCGCTCACCCAGGCACGCGGCGCGTGGTTGCACGTAGACGGCGCGTTTGGGTTGTGGGCTGCCGCGAGCCCGGCGTTGCGGCACCGCGTGGCCGGCGTAGAGCTCGCCGATTCGTGGGCCACCGACGCCCACAAGTGGCTCAACGTGCCCTACGATTCGGGGCTCGCCATCGTCGCCGACGCCAGCGCCCACCGTGCCGCCATGTCGGTCACGGCCGCGTACCTGATCCCGGGCTCGTCGGACCAACGCGACCCGCTGGACTGGACGCCCGAATTCTCGCGGCGCGCGCGCGGCTTCCCGATCTACGCGACGCTGCGCGCGCTCGGCCGTCAGGGCGTGGCGCAGCTGATCGAGCGCTGCTGCGCCCTCGCACGCCGCATGGCTGAGCGACTCGCCGCGGCCCCCCGCGTGACGGTGTTGAACGACGTGGTGTTGAACCAAGTGCTGGTGCGGTTCCAGCCTCCCCCGGCAGGCGACGCCGATGCGTTCACCCGCGCGGTGGTCGAGCGCGTCCAGCGCGACGGCACCTGCTGGCTCAGCGGCACGACGTGGCAAGGGAAAGGGGCGATGCGGATTTCGGTGTGCAACTGGTCGACGACCGAGGCAGACGCCGACCGCTCGGTCGCTGCCATCCTCCGAGCGGCGGGAGAAACCTCTTAGCCTCAGCTCTTCGGTGGGGCTAGCCGCTCCCCGTCACGCTGTTTGGCGAGTAGTCGCTCCGCGAAGTCCACGCGTTCTTCCAGCTCGCCGAGCCGTCGCTGCACGTCCTCTAGTTCGCCCAGCCTGCTCCGCAGCTCGTCGACCTCGCCGAGTCTGCCCTCCAGGTCACCGACCATCTGCCCCAGGTCGCGCCTGGAGACCTTCCCGCGGGGTCGGGGCACTACATGCTCACCGGCCAGTAACCGTTTCAACGCCCCGCCAAGGGAGCCCGCCAGGATGATGACGCCCACCCCGACCGCCCACGCAGGTATTTCGATTCCGAACATGCACCGTCTCCTTACGCCCAGACCATTGCTGGACCGAGTGCTAGGTAATCTTAAGGTCGGGGCAGGGGAGACACTACTGGGGCTCAGGTGAGGATCCCGCCCATGGAGCAGGCGGACATGGCACGACTCGTGGTCTGCTCCCGTTTAGTTCGGCGCGTGCACGCGCGGGCTGCCGTAGTCACGGTTGCCCCCGAGGGTCGGCCCGGAGGCATTCAGCCCGCCGCGCGTGTTGTCGATGCGCGCGATGAACTGCCGGACCGAGCCCGGGAACGGCTGGGTGCGTCCGTGCTTGCCGAACGGATCGGTGTACCAGACCGCTGGCCCCCCGGCATTGTCGATGGTGTTCGAGTTGATGTCCACCACCCGACGGACGCCGTCGAACACTGACCGGGGGTCGTCGAACGTCACTCCGGTGATCGTGCCGCCGCCGGTTGACTCGTCGCATGCCCCGCCCTGCGCTCGCGCGCCGCTCGGCGTCACCTCGTAGCAGACGTCGATCGGCCGTCCCACGAGCGTCGCGCTCGCGGGATCGTAGAACCGGCTCGGCAGGGAGACCTGGAAGTAGGGGTCGAAGAACGCGAGGCCGTGGCCGTCTTCCCGGCGGATGCCGTTCGACGTCTGCCAGCTTTCGTGCAGCGTGCCGAAGTCGGAGCGCTGCCCCAGCGGCACCAGGATGTCCCGATCGACGCAGGCGCGATCCGGAATCAGCCGGCGGCCCCCACCAGCCGGCGAGTTGGCGGGGGTCGCGGGCCCGACGACCACTTCCGTCGCGCCGTCGCACGACCGGGTGAACTGCCCCGGGTCGCCGATCGCGGCCAGGATCGTGATGTGGAGCTCCGCGCCGTCGCTGCACCGGACATGGTAAGCGAGCTCATGCAGGTTGTTGGTGAACGCATCCTTCGAGTGCGTCCCCTGGTGCAGCTTGACGAGCACGTCGCAGCGGATGTCGAACATTGCATCGGCGGCAGCGCTGCCGAAGTGCAGGCGCACGCCGTTCTCCCACTCGACTTTATGGCCGAAGTGATCCTCGTGCCGCGGATTGGCCGGGTCGTAGACGTCGAGCTGCTCGCTGGCGTACCCGAAGGGGATCGGACCGACCATCGCGTACAACGCCGAGCCGCGTGGATCGCGGCCGTGGTCGTGCCCGAAGGAGCACCCGGTCGCGGAATCCACTGGCGGATGCCAGGTGGGGTACAGCTTCCCGTCGGGGCCGACCACCGAGTACGCGTTGTGAATCTCGGCAGTGCAGTCGTCGCGCGGGCCCGGCGTCCAGACGCCGTACGACTGGGCGAAGCCCGTCGGGGTCCCGCCACCGGGCGTAGCCGGCGTGTCGCGACAGGCCAGCAGGGCGAGTGCCGGCAACAAGAGGAGAGTGCGGGGTGACCGAGTCATGAGCCCTGCCAGAGGTTGCTCGTTGCCGGGCCAGCACGGCGGTGACAGTTGTCACCTCAGGACGGGACGCCTCGCCTTAGCAATGACTTGGACCCATGACCCGTCTGCCCGTCGTTCTCGGATGTGCGTTGGCGATCACGCTCGCGACCGAGCTGCCTGCGCAGCGGCCGCAGGCCCGGAGCGGCTTCTGGTACGCGTTCGGTCTCGGGACCGGGTGGGCCCGCGTAGCGTGTCAGATCTGCCGGGCGGACCATCGGCCGGGCGTCTCCGCCCAACTGCGGCTGGGCGGCGGGCTCAGCCGCAGCGTGCTGATCGGCGCCGAGCTGGCCGCATGGGACCGGAGTGCGAACGGCGTGGATGAGACGCTCGCAGCGCTGAGCGCCGCCGCCTACTGGTACCCGGCCCGTCGCAGCCCCCTCTACCTGAAGGGCGGCTTGGGGTTCTCGACACACCGCGCCGAGGACGGCACCAACGTGATCACCTCCACGGGCCTGGGGCCCCAGTTGGGGATCGGCTACGAGCTGCGGGTCGGGAGTAACCTGTTCCTGGCGCCGTTCTTCAACGTGGCGTATGGGTCCGTGGCGGGAGGCGTGAAGTTCAACGGCACCAGGATCCTCGACCAGGCCACCGTGACCCTGGTCCAGATCGGCGTCGCGCTCACCGGACACTGATCGCTATGGCGTGCGAGGTGCGGACCGCTGCGATCTAACCTGAAGGAGTATGGCCATGCCTAAGCAGCAGCCCGCCGTGCAACAGTTCGTCTTGCTGCCCACCCGAGGACTCCAGGCGCGCCAGCCCCATTCCAGTCCGGCCGTCCGCTCCGCCTTGCTGTTTCTCTACGACCACCTGCAGGACCCGAAGGTCCAGCCGCCCGCCGGGGTGCGGCTACCGCTCGCCGACATGCGCGTGCTCGACTCGATTCACGCAGACGGAGCGAAACTGATCGAGATGCGTCCTGAAGCCGCTTCCGTGCTGCGGGCCTCGTATCCCGGATTGCGCATCGTTCCAGTGGTCTATTTCTATCCGGCGGTTGCTCCTCGCCAGGGAATCGCTGCGGTGCGAGCGAAGACCACGAAGCGTGTGGCGGGGAAACTGACCGTGCAGGTGCTCTCCGGTTCGGGCGATGGTCCCGTCACCGGTGCCACGGTGGTCGCCTTCACCGATTTCGCATCCAGGGCCGGCGCGGCGGGCACGACGGATGCTAATGGCCGAGTCTCGCTCGCGTTGGGGGCGAGCTCCAAGAAGATCGACCGCCTCTACATCTATGCGCAACGCGGCTTCTGGGGTTTGCTCAAGCGCAGCTTCACCCTCACGAACGGCATGACGTTCACGCTGCGCGCGATCGATCTCTCGTACGTCGACGAGCTGCGGTACATCTATCCCAATATCCCCGCCACGGCGGGCGGGGGTGTCTCGGTCGGCGTCATCGACACCGGCATCGCCGATCATCCCGATCTCACGATTGCCGGCGGCCAGAACACGGTCGTAGGTGAAGCGCCGTCGGACTACGGTGACAACGGCGAGGGGCACGGCACTCACGTCGCGGGGATCATCGCGGCGCACGGCACGCCGCCTAAAGGCGTTCGTGGCGTGGCGCCGGCCGTTCGCCTGTTCAGCTTTCGCGTGTTCGGAAAGGGCCAGGCTGGTGCGTCGAACTACGCCATTGCAAAGGCCATTGATGCTGCGGTGCGGAATAACTGCGACCTCATCAACCTGAGCCTCGGTGGGGGACCGGTCGACGAGGCCACCAAGGCCGCCATTGCCGACGCCCGCAACGCCGGTAGCATCGTCATCGCGGCGGCCGGGAACGATGACCGGCAGCCGGTCAGCTTCCCGGCGTCGGATCCGTTGTCGATCGCCGTCTCCGCGCTCGGCCGCAAGGGCACGTATCCCGCCGATGCGGTCGAAGGCGGGGATGTGATGGCTCCCTTCGCCACCTCCGACCCCGACTACTACATCACGTCGTTCTCCAATGTCGGCCCTGAGATCGCCCTGACCGGTCCCGGGGACGGTATCATCTCGACGTTCCCCGGCGGCTACGCCGTCCTGGACGGGACCTCGATGGCGACTCCCGCCGCCACGGGGGCGGCCGCGCGTGTGCTCGGCATGCGCAATGAGGTGATGCAAATGCCGCGTGATGCTGCCCGCTCGGACGCGATCGCTCAACTCCTCCTGCAATCGGCGAAGCCGCTGGGCTTGGGCATAACCTTCGAGGGGAGAGGCTTGCTCAGCTAGCAATTCGGTCGTGGAGGTGCTAAGCTGCGCCGCGAGAGACCATGCCGCACTTCATTTTACGCTATCGGGGACCCGGCTCCGTCCAGCCCGAACATGTGAACCGAATCAGCTCCCTGCCCAACACCGCCATTCTCGATTCCTCGTCCGATCGAATGATCCTCGTCGACGCTCCGGAAGCGCAGCTACGCGCCACGCTCAAGGAAATGCCCGGGTGGACCATGATCCCGGAGGAGACGGTCCCACTTCCTGATCACCGTAAGAAAATCCTGCGCCCGCCCGCCGACGCCGAGGACGAAGGCCACTCGTAGCCCGCATGAGCACGACACGGCCGTTGGCGACGCGACGATCTCGGGGCAGAGGTGCGGCGGTCATCCTCACGGCTGTCCTCGCGATCGCTCCGGCTGCGGTGCAAGCCCAGGCGGCGCTCAAGATCCCGCGAACGAGCCTGAGCAGGGTCCTCGGTGTGACCGCGGCGCAGCTGCATGCGGCCCGACTCGCCACCGCCAGCGGCACGCAGCCGATCCCGCAGGGGGCGAGCCAGGTCACGCTCGCCCCGGGCGCCTTCCTGGTCGCCCCGCTCGGCAGCACGACCCAGAGCCACGTCACCGCAGCCGGCAAGCACTTCGACCTCCCGTTCCAGCTCTACGGGGTGAAAGCGGCCGGCGGCGGCGTCCGCTTTCGCGTGCGCTTCGACGTCGCGGGGGGCGGCCTCAAATACGATCCGGCGGACGGGAACTTCCGGGGGGATCTGCTCGTCGGGCTTGAGGACGTGTCGCAACCGGGGGCCACCGACCGCCTCGCTGGTGCAGTCCGGATGCAGCTCACGGGTCCAGACACGGTCTCCCCCGAACAGCTCACCTTGTCCCATACCAACATCCCGTTCCAAACGGTGCGCCTCGTGGCCGCGACTCATGACGACGTCGTGACGGTTCATATCCGTCCGTCGTTCGAGCCCAATGGAGTGGACGCGCGTATCCCCGTGCGGCGGCCCCTGGTGTTGGCGACCCTCACACCCAAGCGGATCGACGGCTACGGCCTCGAGACCGCGACGCTTACGATCATGGGCAGTGCCGGCGTGCCGAAGGAGTCGCTCGCCGTGAGTCTCAGTGCCGAGCGCGGCGCCCTGGGCGCCACGAGCCTGGACGTACCTCGCAATCGCTCGGTCACGACGACCCTGAGGTCTCGCGGCGTCGGTCCGGACCGCCTCACGATCACGAGCGTCCGGTCCGACCCATTCGTCCTCACGATCACGTATGCGTTCCCGGTAGCGTTTCTGATCTTCGCGCTGCTCGGCGGGCTCGTCGGAACGCTGATCTCGCTGTTCCAAGCACGCGGGCGGCAGCGCGCGGCCGTGCGGGCGCGCTACATGGCGGCGGGGGTGCTGAGCGGCCTGGTCGCAGTCGTGGCGTGGGGCCTGGGGGTGAATCTCCTGGGGGTGCCCGTCACGATCCCCTACGGCTCCGAAGCCGCGGCGTTCGTGATCGCCTACCTGGGCGGTCACCACGGGCTCACGCGGCTCGCCGCCAAGGCGGCCCCGGTGGGCCGCTGGCTCGGGGGCGGCGCAGCTACTTGATGCGGGTGTCCGTGCCCTCGCCTACCGGCGTCCAAGCCCCACCCGCCACCGACATCTCCCATTTCCAGGTGTACTTATCGGGCGAGAGTTGCTTGACGACGTAGCGGCCTTTCACCGTCTGCCCGCCCATCAGCGATTCCCCTTCCCAGGTCCACGTGTCGCCTGCGAGGTCGCCGTACGCGGGGTCGCCGCCCATGCCGGAATTGTCGATGCCGTAGTACGTGTAGCGCTTGCGATCGCTGCTGTAACCCAGTATCCCCAGCCCGTGAATCTCCCCGGAGGAACCCCTGCCGTCCGAGCGGCACACGAGATAGAAGCCGCCGGAAAACCACTCACAGGTGGAGGTCTCGGTCATTTTGCCGCCGGGCCCCATCGGCCCGGGCTTTATTTCGGCTGACTCATTCCAGCGGCCCGCGAAGTAGGCGAGCTTCTGATGCTCGGGCCCGGGCTTGGGCGACGCCGCTGGCGCTTGCGCGCGCAGGGACGGTGTCGCAAACAGCGTGAGGGCGGCGGCGAGTGAGCGATACACGATCCTCATACGAGGGCTCCTGAGCTGGAAGGCGGAAAGAACATACGCTTGCAGCGGTGAAGAGCAAGCAAGCCCGCGACTCTAGTTCATCCCGCCCAGAAACCGCTCCAGTCGCTGGTCGGCGCTGTGGACGTCTCGCCCCAAGTAATTCCGCCGCGCCTCGGCCAGTGCAGCATGCAGCGCCTCGGCCGCGCCGGCCGCGCGAGCCCAGAAGGGAGCGACGGGAGCGACCGCCCCGCTGCCCCCGAGAATGCGCGCGGCGAGCGCGAGCGCCTGCGCGGCGAACGTCACATAGGCTCGCAGCATTCCCCGTCCCGCCGCGCGCCGGGCGACCCACTCGGGGAAACACCCCGCCCACCACAGCGCCAGCGCCGCCACGTCGGCGGCGCCCTCGGCCTGCGCCACCGTCCCGTCGGGAAGGGACGCCACGTAACGCCACCACACGCCGATGCCCGTCTCGCCCCGCGCCACCGTCCGCACCGCGCGCCAGGTCGTGAACACCACGGGCAGCGTAGCGGCGTAGTCGGCCAACTCGACGTCGGATACACCGCGAGCGCGCAGCGCCGCGCGCACCGGAACGTACCAGAGGATCGGCAAGGGGACCGCGGCTGGCGCGCCGCCCTGGCCGCGCACCGCGTCGAGCGCCACCGGGGAATCGAGCACGGCGTCCACCGCGCC
This sequence comes from Gemmatimonadales bacterium, assembly GCA_035637455.1. Taxonomy (GTDB): domain Bacteria; phylum Gemmatimonadota; class Gemmatimonadetes; order Gemmatimonadales; family GWC2-71-9; genus 20CM-4-69-16. The sequence continues at coordinate 36,951 of DASPXE010000050.1, read as the reverse complement.
CGCCTCGACGGCCTGCGCGGCCGCGCGGGCCTCGGCCCGATCCAGCCGGCCGATCTCGGCGACGAGCCGGGCCAAGTCCTCACGCGTCAGCACGCGGTGGATGAGCGGCGTGATCATGCGTACACGTGTATGCAGTTCCCGGGCCACGCCCCGTGAGGCCGGTCACCTAGCAGCAGTGTCGGGAGACTGCTAAGCGCGCCGCTGCCGAAAGAGCGGCTGCGCGCAACTGACAGCGCGGCTTGCGGTTGTGTCTCAACTACGAGCCTTCGTCTGCGTTCCAGCTCGTCCCTGGATAGAAATGTCTGGTACGGGGCCACTGAAACGTCTAGCGGTTGGAAGCTCGAAGCGGTATGGCGACTAAGATAATATCACACCGGAGAAGTCATCATGAGCGCATTCGTGTACCTGTATCGCAGCGAAGACGCGGCGTTTCGTGCCGCGATGGGATCACCGGAGCAGATGCAGAAGAGCATGCAGAAATGGATGGCGTGGATGAAGCAGCTCGGCGAGCAGGGACATATCAAGGACCGGGGTCACCCGCTCGAGCGCGCTGGCAAGGTGGTCAAAGGCAAGAAGGCCATCACCGACGGGCCGTACGCGGAGTCCAAGGATGTCATCGGCGGCTACACGCTGATCGAGGCGAGGGACCTGGCCCAGGCGGTGGAGCTTTCGTTGGGTTGTCCCATCTTGGAGGGGGGAGGCGTAGTGGAAGTGCGCCCGGTCCTGAAGACCGACATGTGATGGAGCTGCACGAGCATCTCTTCCGGCGGGAAGCGGGGCGGATGGTCGCCACGCTGACGCGCATCTTCGGCGTCGAGCACCTCGCGCTGGCAGAAGACGTGGTGCAAGACGCCTTCTGCCGCGCGCTGGAGGTGTGGAAGTTCCGCGGCGTCCCCGAGAATCCCTCGGCGTGGCTCATGGCCACCGCGAAGCATCGCGCCTTAGACGTCCTGCGCCGCGAGCGCACGGCGCGCACCTTCGCACCGGAGCTGAGCCGGCTGCTCGAGTCGGAAGAGACGCTCGCTCCGGTCGTCGAGGAGCTGTTTGCGTCGCACGCCATCAAGGACGATCAGCTGCGCATGATGTTTTCCTGTTGCCATCCCCGCCTGCCCGAGGCGGCGCAGGTCGCGCTCATGCTCCACATCCTGTGCGGCTTCAGCGTCGACGAGATCGCCGGCGCCTTCGTCAGCACGCACGCTGCGGTCGAGAAGCGCCTCGCGCGCGCCAAGCAAACGCTGGCGGGTTCCGAGCGCTTGTTCGAGATCGCGGACGCCGCCGACTTCACCGCGCGGCTTCCGGCCGTCCACCGCGCGCTCTACCTGCTCTTCAACGAAGGCTACCACGGCGCCTCCGCCGAGGCGGCAGTGCGCGTCGAGCTGTGCCAAGAGGCGCTGCGTCTCGCGGCCCTGCTGTTCGAGCACCCTCTCGGGTCGACGCCGGCGACGTACGCGCTCGCCGCGATGATGTGTCTTCACGCGGCGCGCTTGCCGGCGCGGCTCGATGCATCGGGCAATTTGAGCGCGCTCGCCGATCAGGATCGATCGCGCTGGGATCCAGAGCTGGTCGCCGAAGGGCAACGCCTGCTCGACCTCTCGGCCACCGGCCCCGAGCTGACCGAGTATCGTCGAGGCCGCGATCGCGGCCGTGCACGCGTCGGCGCCCCGCGTCGAAGACACGAATTGGGCGCAGATCGTTTCCCTGTACGACAGGCTGATGACCATTCGTCCGTCGCCGGTGGTCGCGCTCAACCGCGCCATCGCCGTCGCGCAGCACGAGGGCCCCGGGCGGGGGCTCGAGGAGATCGGTGCGATTGCCGACCGCGATCGCCTCGCCGCCTATCCGTTCTACTTCGCCGCGCTCGGTGAGCTGGAGCTGCGCCGCGGCAGGGGTGAGACTGCGCGCGAGCATTTCCGCGCAGCGCTCGCGCTGGCGCGCAACTCCATGGAGCGGCGCTTCCTCGAGCAGCGCATGGACGCGTGCCTGCGCGGTGCCTTCGCCTGAACCATGCGCACCACCTTCACCCGCTTCCCGAGCCCCCTCGGCGAGCTCGTGCTCACGGCCTCGGACACCGCACTCACAGGCGTCCATTTCCCGACTTCCCGCCACGGTCCTCCACTCCACGAAGTGGAGCGGACGACGGGCGCTGAGGACGACGGCCACGGCTCCGCCAGCGCGCTGCTCGCCAGGGCTCGGCACCAGCTGGAGGAGTACTTCGCCCGCACCCGGACGTCGTTCGACCTGCCGCTCGCCGCGCCCGGCACGACCTTCCAACGGCAGGTGTGGGATCTCCTCCGCACCATCCCCTACGGTACCACCACGAGCTACGGCGAGCTGGCGCGGCGCCTCGGCGACCCGCGCGCCACTCGCGCCGTGGGCGCCGCCAACGGCAAGAACCCGATCCCCATCATTGTGCCCTGTCACCGCGTGGTCGGGGCGCGCGGTGAGCTGACCGGCTTCGGCGGCGGCCTGGATCGCAAACGCTGGCTGCTCGAGCATGAGGGGGCGCTGATGACGCTGCTCTAGGCGGCGACGACGGGGACAAGTGCGATTGTGCAGCCGGGGCCTCGTCCGCCATCTTGCAAGCGGGGGCACAGGAGGGTTGGGCATGGTCGCGCGCGGGCAGCACCATACGGCTGAGCGGCGCCTGCTACCGCCCCGCCGCAGCGACATCGAGCGCCGCGTCGGCGAGCGACGCCTGGAGCTCATCTCGCTCGAGGAGGAGCGGCGCGATCAGGCCGAGCGGCGCCAGGCCACGGATCGGCGCCAGCCCGCCGGCCGGCGCCAGGTGGGGACCGCGCGGGGCGACAAGCTCGTCGTGCTGGTGGTGAGCGACCACGACGACGCAGCACGCTGGGTGCGCGAGCTGCTGGACGGCGCCGCCCCGGACCAGTTCGGCGTGGCAGCGGCGGCGCCGCAGGCGTCGCTCGCCCGGCTGGCGCGGGGCCGAGTCGACGTCGTGCTGCTCGCCATGTCGCTCTCCGCCCGCCGCGGCTTCGCGACCTTCACCGAGCTGCGAGCGCGCGCGCCCGCCGTGCCGTTCCTGTTTCTCTCCGACTCGGATGATGAGCGCCACGGGCTCGAAGCCGTGCGCGCTGGGGCGCAGGACTTCCTGGTGAAAGCCGACCTCGACGGTGAGCGGCTCGCCCGCGCGTTACGCCACGCGATCGAGCGCAACCGGCTCCATGCCGCACTCCTCGACTTGGCACTGGTGGACGAGTTGACTGGCTTGTACAACCGGCGTGGCTTCCTCACGCTCGCGACCCGGGATCTGCGGGTGGCGCGCCGCGGTGAAGAGACACTGCTCGTCGCGTTCGCCGACCTGGACGATCTCAAGCGCGTGAACGACAGCGCGGGCCACGCGGTGGGTGATCGCGCGCTGCGCGACACCGCCCTCGTGCTGCGACACACGGTTCGCGGCTCGGACCTCGTGGCTCGCATCGGCGGCGACGAATACGCGGTGCTGGTGCGCCACGCGGGGCCCGAGAGCGCCGGCGTCCTCGCCGATCGGCTGAAACGACTGCTGCGCGAGTTCAACCGCCGCGCGGCACGGCCCTATCAGCTCGCGATCAGCCTCGGCTTCGCGGCGCACAAGGCGAGTACGCTGGGCTCCGTCGCAGGCCTGCTCGAGCGGGCGGACCGCGCGTTATACCGGGACAAGCGCCGGAGGCACGACCAGACCTGAGGATCCCCGAGGCTCAGAAGAAGAGCAACGTGATCACGACGAACAGCGGCAGGAGAATCCCGCAACTGTAGGCCATGTAGCCGAAGAACGAAGGCATCTTGATGCCGTGCTCTTCGGCGATGGCCTTGACCATGAAATTGGGCGCATTCCCGATGTAGGTGTTCGCTCCCATGAACACCGCCCCCGTGGACACCGCCGCGAGCAGGCGGGCCGCCTCGGCATCGCGCGCCAGTGCGCCGACGAACGCGCCGTGCGCGGTGATGCCCTCGAGCCCGGCCGCGCTGGCCGTGAAGGCGAGATAGGTCGGGGCGTTGTCGAGCACGCTCGACAGCGCCCCCGTCGTCCAGAAGAACTCCCAGGGGTGGGACACCCCGAACCGCATGCCCAGCACCGTGCGCGCCCCCTGGCTCCAGCCGTTCAGGATCTCGAGCACGGGCGCCATCGTCACAAAGATCGCGGCGAACAAGACCGCCACTTCGACGATCGGCCCGAACGTGAACGCGTTGCGCTTGCGATGCTCGCTCGAGGTCGAGCCGTACGCGATGAGCGCGAACAGCGCGATGATCGCCTCTTGCCTACCCGGGGCCCACGGTTGGCCTCCCGCCGCGGCCTTCCCGGCGGCGATGATCGTCAGGAGTACGCCGCCGAGCGCGGCCACGGAGGCGGCGCCGTTCACCCGCAGCGGCTCGTGCACCATGACCTGCTCGAGCTGGGAGCCGGGCCGCTCCCGCTCCTCGCGGTCCAACGCCCACTGATCCCACACGTTGAAGATGACGAGCAACGCGGCCGTCGCCGTGAGCCATTGTGGCCACAACCGCAGCGTCCACTCGAACGGCACCCCCTTCAGGAAGCCAAGCAGCAGGGGCGGGTCGCCGATGGGGGTGAGCAGCCCGCCGCAGTTCGCCACCAGGAAGATGAAGAAGACGACGATGTGCGCCGTCCGCCGCCGGCTCTTGTTGGCCCGGAGCAGCGGCCGGATCAGCAGGACCGAGGCCCCGGTCGTCCCCAGGAGGTTCGCGAGCATCGCGCCCAGTCCGAGCATGCCAGTGTTCACGAGCGGCGTGCCCGAGAGCGATCCCTGGATGTGGATGCCGCCGGTGATCACGAACAGCGCGCCGATGACGATGATGAACCCGACATACTCGTGGATCTTCTCTTGCAACACCGCCCGGCCGGGCTCCCCGAACGCGATCCCCAACTGCCACAGGACCGGGAGCGAAACCACGACCGCGATGAGGGCCTTGTTGTGGTTCTCGTGCCACCAGCGCGGGGCGACGAGCGGCAGTACCGCGATCGCGGCGAGCAGCGCCACGAACGGCAGAGCGCTCGCGAGCGGGAGTTGGGCCCCGAGCATCACAGCACCTCCGGAACGCCTTCGCCCACCCTGACTACTCTTTTCCCCCAGCGTTTTTCAAACCACTCCGGATGCTCGGTATGCACCGGCAGGATGCGCTCCGCCCCAATCTCCTCGATCAAGCCCTGCAACGCCGGCCCGTCGATGTGCCCGGACGCGTGATACGGCCCCTGCTCGGCGCCCGGCAGCCCACCCACCTTCCTGAGCCCGAAATGATCCAGCCAGTTGGTGAGCCGCTGAGCGTCGATTTCCTGCTCCTCGCTGTGCGCCTCGGAGCTCGAGTAGATGTACGTCCCACCCTCCGGCTCGAGGTCGATCAGGTTGGTGATGTCCCAATAGGAGAGACACAGGATGTACCCGCCGGGCTCCCGCCGAATGTCGGCCGCCCGGACGAAGTTTGCCGCGAAGCGCTGGCGCACTTCCTTCTCCCAGCTCGGCACCGTGCCCAGCGGCTCGTCCAGAATCGCGAGCCCCTCCGAGGCCGGATGCGGGATGTTGGGGTCGATCACGTGGAGATGCTCCAACATGTAAGCGTCCTTGGTGGTCACCACGAGGCGCCGGTCCCGCGCCGTCGCGATGTCGCGGAACGTGCGCAGCCGCTCGATGTTCCGCGCCGTGAAATCGGCGATCACCACGCCCGCGGCCTGGCGCACCACCTCGCCCGCCGCCTGGTGCACGTCCGGCTCAGTCACGGGATCGCTCTGGTCCACCCGCGTCCCCTCGATGATCAGCAACGCCGGCTGCAACGCCCGAGCCTCCTTTACGAACTTCTCGGTGCGCTGCTTCGAATGGCCGTGCATCCGGAGATCGCCGCTGTAGATCACCCACCCCATCGGCGTCTCGATCCCGAACGCGGCCGACCCCGGGATCGAGTGGTCCACGCGCCAGAACCTGAGTCCGAGACCCCCCAGCCGGCGCTGATCCAGCAGCTCAAGCGGCGACGATTGGATCGCCGTGCGCTCCCCCGGTACCCAGCCCCAGAAGCCCGCGAGTTTCTGAAGCGCGGCCGCGGGGTCCGTCACGTCGGTGCCGTCGGTGGCGATGTAGTGCCGCCGCTGGATGCGGGGAGCGCCGCGCACCGCCTCGAGCACGTCTCCTTTGGCGGCTCGGGGCACGAGATAGTTGAACTCGCCGTCCACACCCGTCGGCTTAGGGTCCTGGAGACACTTCCCGATCAGCGCCGTCGTGAGCCCGGTGTAGACCGGAATGTCCTCGCGCAGAAACCCAATCGAGCCCACGTGGTCCACGTGCCCGTGGGAGAGCAGCACCCCGTCCACCTGGTCCAAGCGGCGATACTGCGCGTGCCGGCGATAGCGGGCCCACAGCCCCGGATCGTGGGCCGAGAGGTCGTTGCGGTAGAGGCCTTCGAGCGGGGGGATCAGACCCATGCGGAGGTAGTCGCGCACGCCCAGTGTCGCGCCGCGCGGCTGTACGAATTCCTCGAAGAACTTCCCGGTGGGCCCGAAGCGCATGCCGAAATCGAGCAGCCAGCGCCGCTCGGCCCACTCCAGCAAGATCCGGTTGCCACCGATCTCACCGGGGGCGCCGCCATAGACGGTAATGGAGAGGCCGGTTCGTGACATGCTTGTACAATACTCCGCGGCCTCGGACAACAAAGGTTGCCAACCGGAACCCTGCTGAGCACCGCCAACCGCTTCAGGGGTATATGTAGGTGCGCCCAGATTTCGACTCAGGAGGCCCAACGAGCCGTCGCGTCCGCGCGCTCCCCCCCGACACGCAGGCGATCATCTCGACCGAGGCGTTCGCCGTGTGGGTCCTCGCCATGGGTCGTATCCCTGCTCAATCCGCAGGGGGGATGAGAGGCGCCTATGCCGCGTCGCATCGTGTTGATCCGCAGTCACGAGCCCCTGCAAGAGGGATGGCGCAAGCGCTCGTTCGGCCCCTCCGGGCCGCTCCTCGATGACAGAGTCAAGGTTGCAGGCGTGCGGTTCGATGAGACTTACCACCCGGTCCAGGTGTGGCGCCGCATCGGTGGCGGGGACGACCCGCCCGCCGCGAGCGGCTTCAACTACGGCGCCCTCGGACCAGCGGCCACCTACGCCGTGCGGGTGGACGCGGACGACGAGGACGCCGTCGAGCGCCTGCGGCGCGACCGCCGCGCCGAAGTTGTCGGGGTGTTCGCCGACCCCGCCGTATCCCCGTTCCCTTCCCCTTACTGCGGCGCCTCACCCATCGGTGCCACGCAGGACGTGGCCCGGCTGCTCGGCGTCCCCGCGCTGCACCGCGCCAAGCTGACCGGCCGCGGCGTCCACGTCGCCGTCGTCGACACGGGGATTGACGGCTCGCGCATTCCGGTTGCCGGCGGCTGGGCGCCAACCCCCGGCTACGTGCCGGGCTCGAGCGCGCCGAACCACGGCACTATGGTGGCGTACGACGTCCGTATCGCGGCCCCCGACGCACAGATCTTCGACTACGCGCTCCTCAAGTCCCAAGCGGGGACCTGGGCCGCGTTTCTTTCGGACGCGATCGCCGCGTTCGCGGACTTGGTGGAGCAGGTGAACGCGGCGCCGGGGCGGTGGGTGGTTAACAACAGCTGGGGGCTGTTCGACCGCGCCAGCGACGCGCCGATCGGCTCGCCGGAAAACTACAGCGCCAATCCCGACCATCCGTTCAATCAGGTCACAGGGGCCCTCGTCGCGGCGGGCGCGGACGTGTTCTTCGCGGCCGGGAACTGCGGGGCCGACTGTCCCGACCCAAGGTGCGGCGCCGCTGATACGGGCGCCGGGGCCTCGATCCACGGCGCGAACTCCCACCCGGAGGTCGTCAGCGTGGCCGCGGTCACAGTCACCGACCGGCGCCTGGGCTACTCGTCGCAGGGGCCTGGCGCGCTCTACTCGCGCAAACCCGACCTCGCAGGCTTCAGTCACTTCGCGGGCTCGGGCATCTACCCCGCCGACGGGGGCACCTCGGCTGCGAGCCCGGTCGCCGTGGGCGTGGCAGCCGCGCTCCGCCAGGCGTTCGCCACCGACCGACTGGCACCGGCGCAGCTCAAAGGCCTGTTGCAGCGGACGGCGCGGGACTTGAACGGCGACGGTTGGGACTACGACCTCGGCTACGGGGTGATCGATGCGGCAGCAGCGGTGCAGGCGCTGGGGTTGAAGCCGCAGGGGCGGAAGCGAGCACGGACAACCGTGTAGCGCCCCACCCGTCAGGAAGCGGGCTCCTGGAGGGCGTCGGCGAAGAAGCGCACGCCGGGAATCTGCTCGGCTCGGGCGCGCGCGTCGGGCGAGGCGAGGCCGCGCACCACGTAGCGACCCAGCTTGGGATTGATCGGGATCGGGCCGTAGTCGGGGTCCAACGCGACCCCCGCCTCGTCGAGCAGGGCGCGAATCGCCGTCATGTCGACTCGCTCGCCGGGCCGGTCCACCTGGATGATGTAGCGCGTTACGGGTGACATCTCGCCGTCGAGAGAGTAGGAGCGCGCGGCCTATCGTGCAAGTGCGGCCACCAGCACCAAGCCGCGTTTCGCAAGGGGTGTGCCGCCGCGATGGGCTCCGGCGATGACAGTGGCGCTGGAGTGGCGCCACCCGCCGATTCGAGGCGGCTCGGCGGCCCGAATTCCCTATATTGCGACCCCGACTTCGGACATCACATGACGCTGCCCGACCCACTGCCCGACGACTCCTGGTCAGTGGACGAACGCTCTCTGAAGCTGTTCGTCGCTGCGCTCACGCAACCGCCGGCCGAGCGCGCCTGGTACGAGCTGCGGCGCGAGGCGGAGCGGATCGCCCTGGTCCCCGGCTTCGACCGCCTGATCACCCTCGACGCCAACGCGATCAAGGAGCTGCCCCACCAGATCGACGTGGCGCAACGGGTGCTGCGCGATATGGGCGGCCGCGCCATTCTCGCCGACGAGGTGGGCCTCGGCAAGACGATCGAAGCGAGCATCATCTACAAGGAGCTTGCGATCCGGGGGCTCGCCCGCCGCGCCCTGATCCTCACCCCCGCTTCGCTCGTGGGCCAGTGGCAGGGGGAGCTGGAGGAGAAATTCTTCGAGCGGTTCGAAACCCCGACCGACCCCGACGACTGGCAGCGCGTGACCAAGGCGATCGTCTCCCACGACCGGGCGCGCTCGCGCCGCCACGCCGAGGAAATCTTGAGACATCGCTGGGACCTGGTGATCGTGGACGAGGCGCACAAGGTCAAGAGCGAGCGCGGCGCGACCTACCGGTTCATCGAGAGGATCGAGCGCGACTTCATCCTGCTACTCACCGCCACGCCGCTCCAGAACGACCTGCGCGAGCTGTATAACTTGGTGACGCTGCTCCGTCCGGGGCAGCTCGGGACCTGGCAGGAATTCAAGGGCGAGCACCTGGTCGCCGGCGACCACCGCCAACCCCGCGATCCCGAAGCCCTCCGCGCGCTGACGCACGCGGTGATGATCCGCACCCGGCGCGCGAGCGTCGCCCTCGACCTGGACCTGCCGCCGCGCCGGCCGCGACACCCCGAGGTCCGCCTCACGCGCGCCGAGGCGGATCTGTACGGGCGCACCACCGAATTCCTGCGTCGGCTCTATCGGGAAGGCTTCATTCAGCCGGCCGAGCCGGAAGAGGTGGACGACGGGACACGGCGCAAGAAGCCCACCAAGAAGGGGATCCTGCAGCTCGCGGTCATCCACCTGCGCCAGCGGCTGTGCTCCTCGTCGCGCGCGCTCGCTGAATCGCTCGAGCACCTGGCGCAGGGCGAGCAGGTCAGCCCCGAGTACCGCACGATCGCGCGACAGCTCGCCAAGCGCGCGCGAGGCATCAAGACGCACGCCAAGCTGGTTGTGTTGACGACGGTATTAAGGGAAACGCCGGACCGCGTCGTAGTCTTCAGCGATCACCGCCCGACGATTCAGCTGATCGAAGAGCGCGTCAGGAAGCTCGGCCGGCAGCCGATCGTCTATTGGGGCTCTCACTCGACGGCCGACCGGGACAAGCGCATCCGCGCCTTCCACGAGGACCAGACGAGCGTGCTGATCGCCACCCGCGCCGGCAGTGAAGGACGCAACCTCCAGTTCTGCAACGTGCTCGTGAACTACGATCTCCCCTGGAATCCGATGGTGGTGGAGCAGCGCATCGGCCGGCTGCACCGCATCGGGCAGAAGCGCGAGGTCCACATCGTGAACCTCGCCGCGGCTGGGACCATCGAGTCCTACATCCTCCAGCTGCTCGACCAGAAGATCAAGCTGTTCGAGCTGGTGGTGGGCGAGCTGGACCTGATCCTCGGCGAATTCGGCGGCGCCCAGAAGTTCGAGGGCCGGCTGGCCGAAGAGTGGCTCGCCGCCGGGAGCGAGGAAGACTTCGCGCGCCGCGTGGAAACGCTCGGCACCGAGATCGAGCAGAGCAGCGCAGTGGGCAAGGAGCAAGAGCAGCTGAACTCGCTCATCGCGCCGGACGACAACGCCATGCGGCTCGAGCACCGCTTCCAGACGGTGTCGGTCCCCAGCCGCCTGCGACTCGGGCTGGGCACGAGCCAGCTCGTCAAGGCCGCCGGCTGGGACGCGAAACGCCACCGGCTCGGCGTGCACGTGACAGAGGTGCTCGAGGCGCTCGAGTCGATCGAGCCGATTGGAGGCGTCACGACACCGCAACCGGCCGGCCGTCATCCCGAATACGGGGAGCTCGTGCGGCTCACGGGCTTGACCAGCGCCGGACGCGCGATCACGCTCGTCGCGCAGGTGGACCATCTTCCCCTGGTGCTCGTGGACATCGAGGCGGACGCCGCGTGAAACGGCGGCGCAAACCCCGCCCCAAAACCGCGAGGCAACTCGCGGCTCGGCGCCTGCCCGTAACCGGGCTTGCCGTCGCCGCTTCAGCGGTAGGGCCGAGCCGCGGCTTCAGCCGCGACTCGCCAGAGGGCGATACCGATCCGCTCGCCGACGCGCGCATCCGACCGCTGCTCGAGCGCTACTGCGGGCTCGCAGGCGTGAAGCACGCCGCGCTCGGCCTCGATCATGCCGAACTGAGCCTGCCCCAGGCCGAACGCTCGTTTTTCCGAGACCGCGCATCGCTGCGGGTGGCGTTCTCGCTCGACGCGCTCGAGCGCGACCCGGACGCCGAGATCGCGGTGCTCGGCAGCCCCTTCCTCACCCAGCTGCTCGAGGCGATCCGCGCGCGGGCGGCACGCCTCTCGCTGGGTCTGATCGCGCCGGCCGCCGCGAGCGATCCAAAGAGCGTCGAGCTGACGATTCCCGTACGAGACGGCACCGCCAAACGGGGCGCGACGCGACTGGCCGTGCATCCGGTGGGGCGGCTCGTCGCGCGCGTCGTGCTGCGCGCTGGGGCCGGGGTCGAGGAGGCAGTGATCGAAAGCGACTTGTACGACCTCTCGGCCGGCGCCAGACTGGATGACGACCTCGCGGGCCTGTTCCAGGAGCTCGAGGCGGGCCGGGTCGAGCCCGCGGATGCGTCGCTTGCCGGCGCCGCGAAACCGGTGCCTCCCCGGGAGCCCACGGAGCTGCTCAAGCTGCTGCTCAGCCACCTGCAGGAGAAGTCGGCGGAGCGGGTCACCGCTCGCCGCGCCGCGGCGGAGCAGGAGCTTGCCGCCGAGCTCGGCAGATTGGACCGGTACTTCGAATCGATCCTGAAAGAGCAGTCCGACCCGGAGTCGATCGCAACCGTCACGGCGCTCGCCGAGCGGCGCCGCACCGAAGAGGTCCGGCGCAGCCAGGTAAAGGCTGTCGTGCATCCCCTTCAGCTCATCGAGGCCGCGCTCCTGGTGCAGCGCGCCGAGTGGCGGCTCGAGTCGGCTCGGGGGCGTCGCGCGACCTTCAGCGCGCAGCGGGCCTTAAGCTCGACCGGGGCGGCCGCCTGGATCATGGCATGTCCGCATTGCGGCCGCCCGCCGGCGGCCCTGGTCGTCTGCAGGCACGACCACTGCAGCTGTGACGCTTGCTCGTATCGCTGCTCGGTCTGCGCCGAGGACTTCTGCACGGACCACGGCATCGCCCAGTGTCGCGTGGACAGCCAGCCGGCGTGTGAGGAGCACGTGCACGTGTGCCCTTCGTGCCGACTGCAGCACTGCACGGCCCACGAGGGCGTCTGCACCGAGGGAGGGGACGGGCACACAGCCTGCTCGACGTGCCTCGCGCCGTGCGGCAGCTGCGGCCGGCTCGTCTGCAACCGGCATGCGGAGCAGAGCGACACAGCGGCGCCGAAGGGAAGTCGTCGCCTGTGCGCGGCGTGCCTGCGGTTCTGTGAGGGCGGGACCAACGAGCCGGTGGGCGTGGACGAGGTGGCGCGGTGCGCCAGCTGCGGCAAGTCGGTCTGCACGGCGCATCAGGCCGTGTGCGCCGTGGACGGAGCGGTGCACTGTTCGCAACACCTGCGCCGCACCGACCGGTCGCGGCGCTTGGTCTGCGGGCAGCACCGGGCCGCCTGCGCGCACGAGCCGGCGGCGAGCTTCGCGTCCGATGAGGTCGGGGCGTGCGCTTCCTGCGGCAAGCTCGTCTGCGCCGGCCACTCGGCCGAGTGCGTAGCAGACAAGCTGCGCCACTGCGTCACCCACCTCGAGCCGCTGGTCGACGCGAACGGCTCGTACGGCTGTGCGGAGCACCGCAAGCAGTGTCACGTGGACGGCCGGGCGTTCTCGCTCAAGGGTGTGAGCGAATGTCCCATCTGCGGCGAGGGCGCGTGCGCAGCGCATCGAGCGGCATGCGCGTACTGCGGCCGGCGCGTGTGCACCACAGATCTGAGTCGAGAGTCGCGGCGCTGCGCCACCTGCGCGGAGCTGGCCGCCGTCCAAGATCCCCCGGCCGCGGTTGTCACCGCCGCGCTGGCGGCGACGGGTGGTGAGCCGAAGGCGTCCCGCAGCTGGCGGATGGCCCGGGACCGGAGTCACCTAGTAGTGGAGGTCGATCTCGGGTTGAGGAGGAAAGCGGTGTTCACAGTACGGCACGGCGACACCGTGCCGGATAGCGTCGTGAACCATTCGCTGCTGGGATCGAAGCGGCGGAAGTAGGGCGGTGGTGGCGTGAAGGAAACAACCGAACGCCGCTAGGGTTGCTTGCCCCAGTGGGTGTACGAGATCGAGCTGACGCCGTAAGCAATCTCGGGATTCGACGGGAATGAGCTGCGCACGAACACGTTCTCGAGCGTGAAACGCTTGGCGGGGCTGGGCAGGTTCGTGAGGCTGATCGTAAAGTACCCGAAGCCGGTGTTTGCGGGATCGCCGAAGTCCTGGGTCACGGTGACGGCGGTCGTTGCCACGAGCTCGCCGGACGGTGCGAATGCGCTCAGCGTGTACGTGGCGGTGCCTTGCGCTCGCGGCGCGACGAGCAGCGCAAGATCGGAGATCGGCCGTGTGAAGGTCGCCTGCACCGGACCGCGACTGGGCTCGCCGTCCAGCGCGGCGTCGCCCTGAGTGAATCCGACGAACCACGTGTCGCAACCCGCCGACCCGCAGCGCTCGGGCGGAAACACGATGCCGTCCGAGCGATAGAAGTCGGGCTGGAAGACCTTGCCTTCCCCGTACGACGTGAAATCGATAGTTACGGCTGAGGCGCCCACATTGAACGACGGTCGGTCGCCCGAACCAGTGACGGACCGGTCGCCGCATGCCGAGAGCGCAACGCTTGCCGAGGTGAGCAGTACTACGAAACGAAGCCAGCGCATGGTGCCTCCTCCTGTGTTTCAATATGCACCGCCGCCGGCGGCCGGCAAGGCTCGCCGCCGCCCACCTGGTGGCGTTGCGCAACCGGTAACATTGTGAGCCAGGAGGTGCGCGCGCATGAAACCGTCGCCCGAGCAGTTGACGCGTCCGGTGCAACTGCTCGGACCAGGTCGATCCGGTCGGGGCGGGCGCATGATCCCGTTGGCAGACGCATCCAGGTCCTTCACGGCCGCCACGTTGCGCTTTTTCCGCGGGCTGGCCCGTCACAATGCGAAGCCCTGGTTCGAGGCACATCGCCCCGATTACGAGCGTGACGTGCGCGCGCCGATGCAGGCGCTCATCGAGGAGATGGACGTGCGCCTGGCCCGGCTCGCGCCGGAGATCACGGGCGACCCCAAACGCTCCATGTTTCGCATCTACCGGGATATCCGGTTCTCCAAGGACAAATCACCCTACAAGACGCACGCTGCGTGCTGGTTTCGTCACCGCGATGCGGACGCCCGAGTGGGGGGCGACGCGGAAGGGGGGGGCGCGGGGTTTTACGTGCACATTGCGCCCCGCGGCTCGTTTGTCGGTGCCGGAATCTGGATGCCCCCGCGCCCGATCCTGAGCCGCCTGCGCGACGCGATCGCGCAGGACCGCAAGGGGTTTGAACGTATCGTCCGGGACTCGAGCTTCATACGGAGATACGGCGACCTGGATGACGAGGCGACGCTGAAGCGCATGCCTCGGGGATTTCCGGAGAGCCACCCGGCGGCGCGCTGGCTCAAGTACCAGTCATACACCGCGGGCCGGCGGCTCGGCGACACCCAGGCGACCAGTGCTCGGTTGCCCGCTCTGCTGGAAGCCGATTTCGCGCGGCTGCTGCCGCTGGTCCGGTGGCTGAACGGCGCGCTGGGACTCCGCCCGGCGCAGCGACGCTGACCCCCATGCGCCACCGCCTGCTTGCAGCCGCCGGCGCACTGCTCGCCTGCCTGCCGTGCACGGTCCCGGCTCAGACAGCGGGCCCCACGAAGGACGTTCCTGAGAGCGCATATGCGGCGCTCCGCTGGCGCCTCATCGGGCCGCACCGCGGCGGTCGCGTCCTCGCCGTCGCGGGCGTCCCGGGCGACCCCGCGAGCTTCTACTTCGGCGCCGTGGACGGCGGCGTGTGGCGCACCACCAACGCCGGAGTCACCTGGGACCCGCTGTTCGACGCCCAGCCGATCGCCTCCATCGGGGCGCTCGCCGTCGCACCGTCCGATCCGCGGATCATCTACGTCGGCACCGGCGAGGCGTCTATCCGCTCAGACATTACCTTCGGTGCCGGCGTCTACCGGTCCAGCGACGGCGGCGCGACGTGGCACGCACTCGGGCTTGAGGACACGCGCCACATCGGCAAGGTGCTCGTCGATCCGAGGAACCCGGACGTCGTCCTGATCGCGGCGCTGGGCCACGCGTATGGCCCGAACCCCGAGCGCGGCGTGTTCCGGTCCTCGGACGGCGGCCGCACCTGGACCAAGGTCCTCTACAAGAACCCCGACACCGGGGCGATCGACCTGGCGCCTGATCCGGGCGACCCGCAGGTCGTCTATGCGGCCTTGTGGCAGGCGCGGCGCACGCCGTGGGAGCAATACCAGCCCGATGAAGGGCCCGGGAGCGGGCTGTACAAATCCAGCGACGGGGGAGTGACCTGGGTGCCCATCGCCGGCCACGGCCTACCGGTGGGGCCGCTGGGCCGGATCGGGCTGGCCGTCGCGCGCGGAGGGCGCGTATACGCGTTGCTCGGCGCGGCCCAAGGGGCCGGCCTATACCGCTCCGACGACGGCGGGACGACGTGGCAGTTGGTCGGCGGCGACCCCCGTTTGACGAGTCGCAACTGGTACTTCTGCCGTGTCACCGTGGACCCGCAGAACCCCGACGTGGTGTACGTGCCCAATGTGGCGCTGCTCAGGTCCGCCGATGGCGGCAAGACCTTCACGGCGTTGAAGGGGCAGCCGGGCGGCGACGACTACCACGAGCTATGGATCGACCCCAAGAGCCCCGCACACATGATCGTGGGCAGCGACCAGGGAGCGGTCATCACGCTGGACGGCGGCCGCACCTGGAGCAGCTGGTACAACCAGCCCACCGCGCAGTTCTACCACGTCGCCGTGGATGACGCCTTCCCCTACCGGGTGTACGGCGCGCAGCAGGATGCGGGCACCGCCGCGGTCGCGAGTCGCAGCGATTTTGGCGAGCTCACTTTCCGTGACTGGGCGCCGGTCGGCGCGGGCGAGAGCGGCTACATCGCGCCCGACCCGCTGAACCCCGACGTCGTCTACGGCGGCGACACCTACGGCGGCGTGCACCGCTTCGACCGCGCCACCGGGCAGTCCCAGGACATCTCGCCGTGGCCGGCGCCGAGCTTCGGCCAACCGATGCCACAGCGACGCTACCGCTTCACCTGGACCTCGCCCATCGTGTTCGATCGCAAGGACCCGCACACCCTCTACATCGGCGCGCACACGCTCCTCGCCACCCGGGACGGTGGGCTGCACTGGCAAGCCATCAGCCCCGATCTGACCGGTGCCTCCCGTCCCGGCGCAGCCGCCCGGGACAGCGGACCCGTCACGGTCGCGAACGCCGCCGCGCGCGGCTACGGCGTGATCTATACGATCGCACCCTCGCCCCTCGCGGCCGGCATGATCTGGGTCGGCAGCGACGACGGGCTCATCCACCGCACCACGGATGGCGGCAACACCTGGCAGAACGTCACGCCGGAGGGACTGCCGCCCTGGAGCATGATCAGCCTGATCGAGGCGTCGCCGTTCGACACGGCCGCCGCCTACGCCGCCGTGGACCGGCATCGCCTGGACGACTTCGCTCCCTATCTCTACCGCACGCGCGACGGCGGCCGGCACTGGACGCGCATTGATCAGGGGATCGCGCCGCGCGCCTACGCGCAGGTCGTCCGCGCCGACCCGGCCCGGCCGGGACTGCTGTACGCCGGGACCGAGCTGGGCGTCGCCATCTCCTTCGACGACGGCGATCACTGGCAGTCGGTGCAGCTCAACCTGCCGGCCGCGTCGGTGCGCGACCTTGCGGTCCACGACAACGACCTCGTCGCGGCTACGCACGGCCGAGCGTTCTGGATCCTCGACGACCTGACGCCGCTCCAGCAGCTGCGCGACTCCGTCCTGCACGCGAGCGCGCACCTGTTCACGCCGGAGCGGGCTACCCGCGTGCGGCGCAGCGTCAGCAACGACACGCCATTCCCCCCCGAGGAGCCGCACGGCGAGAACCCGCCCGCCGGCGCCGTGATCGACTACCTCTTCCAGACCACGCCACCGGGCCCGGTCACGCTCGAGATCCGGGACGCCGGGGGCCGTCTGGTGCACCGTTTCTCGAGTGAGGACCGCCCACACGCGCCCGCAGAGCCGCCCCAGATCGCGCCGGAGTGGCTGCCGCGCCCGACCTCGCTGTCGCGCCGCGCCGGCCTCAACCGCTTCGTGTGGGACCTGCGCTACCCGCCTCCGCCCGCCGACCGTTACGGCTACAGCATCGCCGCGATCGCGGGTCGCGGCACGGTGGAAGAGCCGGAGGGGCCGCTCGTCCTGCCGGGCGAGTACCGGCTGCGACTAAGCGTGGGAGACCGCACGCTCACGCAGACGCTGCGCGTGGAGGTGGATCCGCGCGCGCGCGTCACGGAGGCGGCCCTCGCAGGGCAAGTGCGGCTGGCGCTCGAGATCTGGAACGTGATGGCGGAGCAACAGGCCCTTCGGAACGGCGTGCGCGGCGTGCGCGAGCAGCTCCGCGCCATCGCGGCCACCCCGGACGCACCGACCAAGGCGGCGCTCGCCGCGGTCCAGCGGGCAGCCGACAGCCTGATGCAGATGACGGGGACCGGCGAGCTGGCGAACCTCGCGACCGTGGTCCAAAGCGCGGATCGGGAGCCTCCGCAGCAGGCACGCGATGTCTTCGCGGAGGCGCGGGGCCGGCTCGCCGCCGCCACGCGACGCTGGCAGGAGCTCCAGGCGAAGGATCTCCCCGCGCTCAACGCACACCTCACACGGCAGCGCGTGCCGCCGGTCACCGCCGCGGCGACACGGCCCGCGGCGATCGAGATTCCTTGAAGCCCTCGAGTCGGGGAGAAACCCTCAGCGATAGGCCGCGGCTTGGATGCGGTACAGCTCCGCGTAGTGCCCGCCCTGCGCCATGAGCGCCTCGTGCGAGCCCGACTCGACCACCCGTGAGCCGTGCAGCACCACGATGAAGTCGGCCATGCGCACGGTGCTGAAGCGGTGGGAGACGAGGATGGTGATGCGGCCGTCGGGCGGGTACGCGGCGGGCGGGCGCCCCCCGCCCCCCCGCGCCGTCGCCGCGTAGCGCTCGAACAGGGCGTGCTCGGTTTCGGCGTCGAGCGCCGCGGTGGGCTCGTCCAGCACGAGCACAAGCGGGCGCTCGCGCATGAAGCCCCGGGCGAGCGCGAGCTTCTGCCACTGGCCGAAGCTGAGCTCCACGCCCTCGGGCCAGGTGGCGCCGAGCTGCGTCTCGAGCCCGGCGCCGAGCTGGGTGACGACGTCGGCGGCACCAGCGCGATCGATGGCCGCCGCTACGGCCGTCCGGTCGTCGAGGCGCGGCAGGTCACCCACACCCACGGTGTGACGCACCCTGAATTCGAACCGGAAGAAGTCCTGAAACGCACCCGAGAGGCGTGACCGCCACCTGTCGGGGGGCATGCGCGCCAGCTCCCCACCGTCGACGAGGATGCGCCCCTGCGTCGGCTGATACAGCCGGCACAAGAGCTTCACCAACGTCGTCTTGCCAGCGCCGTTCTCTCCCACGATGGCGACCACAGACCCCGGTGTGAGACGGAGGGTCACGTCGTCGAGCACCGACCGGTCCGTGCCCGGATAGGCGAAGGACACGTGCTCGAAGCGGATACCTTCTCCCAGGTGCGCGGGCACCGGGAGGTCGGCGCCGCGCGACTGCGAGGCGGCGTAGTCTTCCAGCCAGGCCAGGCGTCTGGAACCCTCCAGCCAAATGCCGCGCAGGAACCCGATCTCGCCCACCGTACCGCCGATGTACGCTGAGAGGCGCGAGCCCGCCGCGAGCACCAGCAGCACGTCGCCGGGCGGTGCCGCGAGCACCGACGCCACGAACACGACGGCGCCCACGTACGCCACGCCGAAGATCGCCCACGCCAGCGTGTGCCACATGGCGCTGCGCCGGCGGGCGCGGCCGACCGGCCCGTACCAGCGCTCCCATGCGGCGCGGCGCTGCGTGATGAGGCGAGCGCCGATGCGAGTCACCCGCACCTCCTTGCCGGGCGGCGCGGTGGTGGCGACGTCGAACAGGTGTCGCGCCAGGCGATTGGCCGACGCGCCCCGCTCCTCCGCGACCCGCTCGACGCCGGGCCGCCAGGTCGACGTGAGCACCGTCGGGAGGGCAAACGCCGCGAGCAGCGCCAGCGCCGGGTGGATCGACACGAGCAGCGCGACCGTCACGCCGAGTCGCAGGATCCAGCCGCCGGTCGTGAACAGCGACATGTACATGTGGTCGAGTACAAAGACCTGGTTGCGCAGCATCGCGAGGCGATCGAGGTACGCCGGGCGCTCGTGGTGCTCGATCGTCGCCACCGACGCCTGCAGCCACGCCACGTGCGATTCGAGGGCGATGGTCACCTGATCGCGGAACCGCCGCTGGGTGCGGTCGCTGATCACCCGCAGGAACCACGTGGCCGCTGCCGACACGCCCAGCCCCACGGCGGCGGTCACGACCAGCCCGCGCCTGCCGCCGAGCACGCCGTCGGCCAGCAGCTTGAACCACAGCGCCAGCAACGCGTCCGGCAGCGCGGCGGCGAGCGCCAAGCCGAACGCCACGCTCAAGAGCAACGGTGCGGCCTCGTAGCCGCGCTTGAGCGCGCGCCACATGGCGGGCAACGCCGGCGGCAGGTCGTCAGTCGAGGACATCGAGGGCCGCTCCTGCCTCGCTCTCGTCGCCAAAGCGTGACGCTTGCAGCTCGAACATCGTCCGGTAGCGGCCGCCCGCCGCCATCAGTTCCTCGTGCGTACCGAGCTCGACCACCGTGCCGTGCTCCAGCACGCAGATGCGATCGGCGTGGCGCACCGTCGAGAAGCGGTGCGAGATCAGGATCGTCGTGGTGTGCCGGGTGGCGGTGAGGATGCGGTCGAAGATCTCGGCCTCGCCGCGGACGTCGAGCTGAGCCGTCGGCTCGTCGAGGAGCACCAACCCGGCGCCGAGACGCACGGCGCACAGCGCCCGCGCCAGCGCGATGCGTTGCCACTGGCCGCCGGACAGGTCCGTGCCGCCGGGATAGCCGCGCGCGAGCACGGTGTCGAGACCGGCGAGGCCCGCGGCACCGGCTGCGGCGAGCGCCTGCTCGATCACCTCGTCAGGGGCGCCCGCGGGAGCCACGTTGTCACCCAGCGGCAGCTCGAAGCGGATGAAGTCTTGAAATACGGCGCTCAGGCGTGACCGCCACGCGTCCAGCTCCAGGATGCGGAGGTCGACGCCGTCTACTTCGATGGCGCCGTCCTGGGGGTCGTACAGCCGGCACAGCAGCTTCGCGATGGTAGTCTTTCCGGCGCCGTTCTGGCCGACGATCGCGAGCGACGAGCCGGCCGGAATCGTTAGGTCGAAGCCCGCGAGCACCGGCTCGCCCGCGGTCGGGTAGGCGAACGTGACGTGGCGGAACCGGATCTTGTGGGCGGGCATCCCCGCTGCCGGTCGGTCCCCCCGGACCAGCGCGCCTGCGGGGTCCATGGCGTCCTGCAGTCGCAGCACCGCGGCGGCGGGCGCCGCGGCACCGTCCAGCGCCCACGACAGTCCGCCGAACGCGATCATGCCCGTGCTCACCGCGGCGCTCGCGAACGTCACGAGCCTGGCGAGGGCCAGATGGCCGCTGGTCGCGGCGGCAGCGAGGGACCAGAACACCACGACATTGGCGGCGAGCACGAGCAGCAGGCTCCAGATCACCGGACGCTCGCGCAGGCGCGTCGCGTGCCAGCGCAGCTCGAACAGGCGGCGGCGCCGCGACCGAAACCGCTCGATGACCCAGTCGGCCAGCCCGAACAGCCGCACCTCCTTGGCGGGCGCGGGTTCCACGGCGAGCCGGTACGCGTAGTCGGCGTGGCGTTGCGCCTCGCGCACCTCCGCCGTCTCCCGGTCGCGCCATACCGCGCTCTCGCGCAGCAGCCAGTGTGTGGCGAGCCATGCGCCCGCGAGCAGCAGCGGCGCCCACCACGTGTAGGCGGCGAGCACGACCGCCGCGGCGAGACCGCCCACCAGCTCCACCAGCCCACCGGCGATGAAATCCATCGCGATGAACATCGGCGGGCCGGTAATGCCGAGATCGAAATCCCGTGCCATCGTGAGGTCATTGGTGAGCTTGGGGTTCTCGAGGTGGCCCATGCCGGGGGGTCGGACGCAGGCGGCGGTGAGCCGGTCGTACAGCCACGCCGCGGTGCGGCTCCCGAGATTGGCGCCGATGGCATGATGCATCGGGGAGAGAACCTGCAGCAGTACGAATACGACGCCGACCGACCCCAGCGGCGCCGCCAGCGCGTCGCCCCGTTGCACCGCGCCGACGAGGCCACCCATGGCGATGGCGAAGAGCGCGGGCAGCAGTCCGCGCAGCACGAGGAGGGTCCACCAGGCGACGGCCAGCGCGCGGTCGGCTTGGAGCAGCACGCCCGCGAACTTCCACTCGTTACGCGCGCGCAGGCGCTCGATCACCGGCTCTCGCCTCTCAGACCGACCGGACTCGGCTGACCGCACCACTGGTCATAGCGCGGCGATCGCCTGGAGGTGTCGGAGATGATGGAGATCGTGGCCGGCGAGGGTCTGCAAGATCCAATCGATCGAAATCTGCCCCAATTCGGGGTGGGGCAAGGGCCGCGCGCGCTGGTCCGATGGGATCCGTCTGTACAGCGTCAGGTTGAGCCGACGCAACGCCAGATATGCAGCCAGCACCGTCTCCGGATCGGTGGGAGTCTCCTGAGCTACCCATTGAGCGCCGTCATACGGCTGGACGACATAGCCCTCGACCGTGAGTGCGAGACGGACGCGATTGCACCAGCCGATCTCGTCGTGTGCCAAATGGAGGATGAGTTGAGCCGCCGTCCACTTCCCCGGGGCGTAGGTTTCGGCCCAGCGACGCGCGTCCCAACCCCGCACGAGCGCCGCGATTCGGGTCGGAGTCGAGGCCAAGAGCGACAGCGGATCCTGCGCACCCACGAGATCTGCGTAGGGAAGCGAAGCGAGCATGAGGCGAACATTATGGCGCCGGATTGCGGTCCCGCCAGCCTTGCACCGCCCACCACGTCAAGCATATGCTACGTCCCCGTGCAACCGACAACCGTGTCCCGCTGGCGCGCGCTGCTCGGCGACGTCCACTTCTGGATCCCCGTCGCCGTGCTCCTGGCCGGACTTCTGGTGCTGCGGTGGATCGCATAGCCGAGCTCGACCCGGCGCGACTGCGCCGCCTCCAGGGCGTGGGCACCCTCTCCGGGTTCGCCGCCGGGGCTTGGCTCGGCGCCGCCGAGGCGCCCACCAAGCTCGTCACGCTCGGCATCCCGCCCGTGGTCATTTCCTTCATTATGGTGCTCGGCGTGTTCCTGGCGCGCTGGAGCCTGCCCGCGCTGGTGCGCGGCACCGCCGCCGTGCGGGACGACGTACGTCAAGCGCCGCACCTCGTGATTTGGGCCGCGCTTGCGGGTTGTCTCTGGGCTGTCGCCAACACGCTCACGATTTTCGCGATCAAGCATATCGGGCTCTCCATCGCGTTCCCGCTCTGGAACGCCAACAGCCTGCTCGGCATCCTCTGGGGCACGCTGCTCTTCAACGAGCTGCGTGACGCCGGGCGGGCGCGCTGGCTCGGCGTCCTGGGCGGCGCCGCAGCGATGTTCGCCGGCGCGACGCTCCTCGCGGTCGCGTCATCGGCCCGCGCGCCCGGGGGCGATTCCCTCCGGGGCATCGCGGCCGCGCTCACCGCCGGTGCCCTGTGGGGCACGATGTACATCCCCTACCGCAAGGCGTACCTCACCGGCATGCATCCGCTTTCCTTCGTCGCGTTCTTCACCATCGGCGAGCTCGGCATGATGACGGCGCTCGCCCTGAGCTTGTCGGGCGGGCCGGGCCCGCTGTGGGGCGAGCTTGCCAAGAGCCGCGCGGTGCTGTTCTGGTTGCTCCTCGCCGGGTTCGTCTGGGTGGTGGGCGACCTATTCCAGCAGTACGCGGCCAAGTACGTGGGCATCAGCCGCGGCATCCCGCTTTCGAACACCAACCAGCTGTGGGGGCTCGTTTGGGGGATCGCGGTGTTCGGCGAGCTGGGAGGTGGCACCGCAGCACTCTACTGGCGGGTGATCGGGGGATCCCTCCTCATGGCCGCGGGCGCGGGCGCGATCGCGCTCGCCTCGGCGCCCAGCCGGGAGCACCGGCGCTGGCAGGAGGCGGGGGCCCGGGAAAGCGCCCGTTACGGCGTGGACCCGGCGTACGTAGCGGCAGGGATGGCGGGCGAAGACGCGAGGGGCCCACGCGCGGCCACCCGGCGGAGCACGCTCGACTGGTTGCTCGTGGCGGGCGCGACGGCGCTGTTCGTGGGATTCGCCGCGGTCGCCCGGGTGCCCGCGCTCCTGGTCGAGTGGCGCTGGGCGGCTGCGCTCACCCTCGCGCTGCTCGTCTTCCTCGTCGCGGGCGGCGTGGCGCTGTGGCGCGCGACACGGTTCGGATGAACCCCGCCCGGCCGTTCCTCGCCACGCTCCTCGTCGCGCTCGCGGCACGGTCCGCTCCGGGCCAACGGATTGCCGCGAGCCAGCACGGCTCGGTGACGCAGCGGGTCGGCCACACCGACATCGGGGTCTCCTACAACCGCCCTGTGGCGCGCGGGCGCACGCTGTTCGGCGATCTGGTCCGGTGGGGACGC
The DNA here is from genome assembly GCA_035637455.1 of Gemmatimonadales bacterium. Classification (GTDB taxonomy): domain Bacteria; phylum Gemmatimonadota; class Gemmatimonadetes; order Gemmatimonadales; family GWC2-71-9; genus 20CM-4-69-16. The sequence continues at coordinate 13,392 of DASPXE010000050.1, read as the reverse complement.
ATCTGGCACCCGGGCGCGGATTCGGCCACCACGATCACCTTCAGTCGCGACGTCACGATCACCGGCCACGATATCCCGGCGGGCCGCTACACGCTCTGGACCATCCCCGAGGAGCCGCCTAAGCCCTGGACCGTGATCCTGAGCCGCGGCGTGGACGTATGGCACACGCAATATCCCGGAGAATCGCTCGACGCCCTGCGCATCAGCATCGCGCCGGAGCAGGGCACCCACATGGAAGTGCTCGCGTTTTACTTCCCGATCGTCGCACCCGACTCGACCGTGCTGCACCTGCATTGGGGCACCACGATCGTCCCCATCACCATCCGAACGAAATAGCGACGCCGCCCCGCCGCGAGCCTCCGCGCCGTAGGGTCCTGAGGGGGCGCGGCGTGCCTCCCTGTCGCATTCCCACCCGTCCGTGCCGCAAAAACGCCCTACAATTGAGCGTGCTGGGGTTCCAAACTTCATCGCCGTGAACGGTTCATCCGTCTGATGGAGACCCGGATGGTTCCGGATCCAAGCCCCGAGCGCCGGCGCGAGGTCTTGCGCCAGGCGAGTGTGGCGCTCCAGGGACGGGTAGTCACCCTGTGGGAGGTCTCCTCGCGCGCGGAAGTGATCCCGGTACTGACGAGCGCACCGACTCCTCAATACCGAGACACGCGACTCGACCTCGACAGCACGCTGCATCGCTGGAGCGCCCCGATCATTCAAGGCAGCCGCTGGGTCGGCTGCCGGTTGGACGAGGGCGGGCCTTGGTGCGTGGCGCCCGTGAGAAAGCAGCCGCCCGCACCGCCGCCCGCCAGCGTCGAGCGTCGCAGCCGGGAGCGGATCATCCTCGAGCTCGCCGGCCTCTGTCTGGGCCTCGTGGACCAACCGGCGACCACCAGCCGGCCGCGCTCGCCGGAGCCGGACGCCCTGGCCGAGCTGGTGCGCCAGCCCAGTGTGATCGCCCACGAGGTCGCCAATCCCCTGACCGCGGCGCTCGCGAGCCTCGATCTTTCATTAGATCTGGTGCGGACGGCGGAATCCCTGGAGCCTGCGTTCCGCGCGGAGCTGCTCGAGGAGCTCACGGGCGTGGGCGAAGGCATGGAGCAGGCGATCCAGTTCTTACGCTCGATGCAGGACCGGGCCCGGGGAGGGCTGGCTCGATCGGAGCGGTTCGATGCGGCGCAGGTCGTCCGGTCGTGCGTGGCGCTGGAGCGGCCGCTCGCCCGCAAGCGCGGCATCGCGCTCCATGGGGTCATCGCGGTGAGCGGCGTGTTTCTCCATGGTGACCCGAACGCGCTGTATCAGGTGCTCACCAACTTGATCCGCAATGCGGTGGCGGCGTCCCGGGAGCGGAACACGCCCGTCCTGGTCACACTCAAAAAGGTGGGCGAGACGCTGCGCCTGGCAGTCCAGGACGAGGGCGTGGGGATCGCGGCCGAGCATCTCGAGCGGATCTTTGAGCCGGGCTTCACCACCCAGGAGTTCGGATCGGGCTCGGGCACGGGTCTGACGGTCGTCCGTCAGATCACGCAGGAGATGTTCGGTGGAGCGGTCCGAGTGGATTCCGCGGTGCGTCGCGGCGCCACGTTCGAGCTCAATCTCCCGATTCCCGCTCAGCGCACTGTCCGCGAGCGGCGCTGAGCGCCGCGAGCTTCCTGGGCTGGGAACGCCTAGCTCTGCTCGCGGTTCGCCAGGAGTCTCACTACGCTGCGAATCCGCTCCGCGTCCGTCACGCTCCACTCGTACTCGCTGCGTGGCGCCGTGTTGCCGATGACGACGGTCGGCGCCCGAAATGCCATTCCGCTCTGCCGCGTGACTGCACCCGTGAGATGTACCTCCGTCACGCCGGTTGCCTGGACCAGGGCCGCCGCGTTCTCCGCGGTGATGCCGCCGCCCGGGAGAATGCCCACCCGACCGGCCGCCTGACGGACCAGCCGGGCAATCGCCTGCGCACCCTCGGGCGCGGTCGCCGCCTGGCCCGAGGTGAGCACCCGGTCCACGCCGAGCGTGATCAGCGTCTCCAGCGCGGCGGCCGCGTCGCGGCACACGTCGAACGCCCGGTGAAACGTCACCTGGAGCGGCCGCGCGACGGCGATCAGCTCGCGGGCGCGGTCCTCGTCGATCCCGCCGTCAGCCTGCAGCACACCCGTCACGACGCCGCGCGCGCCGGCCTGTTTCGCGCGCCGGATGTCTTCCATCATCACCGCTAACTCGGACGCCGAATAGAGGAAGTCGCCGCCGCGCGGCCGGACGAGGACGAAGATAGGGATGTCGAGCCGCGCCCGGCACACCGCGAGCATGCCCGCGCTCGGCGTAGTGCCGCCTTCCACCAGGTTGGCGCACAGCTCGATCCGGTGCGCCCCGCCCGCAGCTGCGGCGAGCGCGGATTCGATCGAGTCGACGCAGGCTTCGACCAGGATGGCAGTCGGCATGCGGCCAAAATAGCTGGAGCTGCGCGGGTCCGGGTGTCCGCTTCAGGGGACGGGTCCGCTGACCGTCTGCGGATCCCAGGGGTACCAACCCGAGTAGGCCCCCGGTGGGGGTGGTCCGGGGTGGGCAGGTCCTTCGCATGACGTGAGCGCGCTCGGCGCTCGCGAGCGGCCGCAGCCCCGGATAATCGGGGTGCGGCCGCTTGTCCTTAGCGTGCGGGCTGGGCGTGCTCGAACGACCACGAGGAGGATGCCATGAGTCCGGAAAAAAAGACCTTGCTGACGACCGCCTTCGAAGCGTTGGGGCCTGAGCGCGTGACGCGCGGCCTCAAGGCGACCGGGCACAGTTGGCGCGACTGCTTTCTGGCGGTCGCAATCTACGGCGAGCCTGATGCGTTGGCGCGCCAGCTCGAAAAGCGCTGGCGCAAGGAGCACTTCGTAGGCACCCTGCTCGACCTCCGGGTGCCGGTGGTCAACGAGGTCGTCAGGGCCTGGGATCACGACGAGGGAACGTTCCGGTCGCTCGCTGTCGAATGGCTGGAGCTGAACCGCGCGGCCGTTGTCACTCAAAACGCCATGGTGAACTGAACGCTCGATTGGAGGGACCTATGGAAGCCCGCGTCACGTCGCAGTCGCAGTCTTTTCGCATCAGGGAGAGGATGGCAGAAGCGAACGTCTCCCACGGCCAGGAGATCAGGGCCGATCTGCCGAACATCAGGGTTCTCGCGCTGGCGGGAGACGGGGAAGCCCAAGCCCTGTTCTGCGCCATGGGCCCGATTCGCGTCAGGGAGATTGTGCATCGGGGAGACGATCTTCCGTTGCCGAGCGACGTCGCTCTGGAAGGACTGCACGTTGCCGCTTCGGGAACGTATGACATTCTCAATGCCCTCGTCACCTCGAACGGCAATCTCCGCCTCGTCGTGGACGATAGGACGATGGTTGTGCCCGCGGCCAAACCAGTCGGGATGACTCAAGGGTCAGCCCAAGTCGAATGGCCATGACGCCCGAAGCTCGGGCCAAGACGGAACCCGCGGGAGCGCAACTCGTCCCGCGGGTTCTCCGTCTGGCACTGGGGGCGCGACGCCTTACGGCCGGTACAGCTCTGGAAACCGCCGCTTCAGCACGCCGAGCTTGGGCAAGTCGTTGAACACGATGTACGGCTGATTGAGGTGGCGGGCCAGATAGTTCTGATGATAGGCTTCCGCCGCATAGAACGCGCGCAGCGGCACCACCTCGGTCACGATCGAGTCGGCGTAGGCGCGCTCGCGCTCGAGCGCCGTGATCAGGGCCAGCGCCGCGCGATGCTGCTCGGGCGTCGCGTAGAACAGCACGGAGCGGTACTGCGTCCCGTCGTCCGGGCCCTGCCGATTGCGCTGGGTGGGGTCGTGCGCCACCGTGAAGAACACCCGCAGCAGCTGCTGATAGGAGACTTGCTCCGGGTCGAAGGTCACCTCCACCGATTCGGCGTGGCCTGTCGTGTCCGTGCTCACCAGCTCGTAGCGCGCCGTCGCCGCGCTCCCCCCGGCATACCCGGACACCACGTGCAGCACCCCGCGGACGTGCCGGAACACCGCGTCCACACCCCAGAAACATCCCCCCGCAAACACGGCTGTGTCGCGGCCCTGCGCCAGCACCGGCGGGGCAGCCGCCACGATCCACGCGAGCCCGAGCGGCGCGAGCCTTGTCGCCTTCATTTGACACATCCCTCGCTTGGCTGACGTCCGTAAGTTAACCCGACGATCTGGCGATCCATGAATCACAGCGTCGCTGTCTTGCTGCTGGGACTCTGCTGCTGCCTGGGCCTCGCGCTCGTTCCGCTCGGCCTGCCGGGCCTCTGGCTCATCGTGGTCGCCGCCGTCGGCTATGGCTGGGCCACCGCTTTCCACTCGATCGGCCTGGTCACGATCGCAGTCGTGCTCGGCCTCGCCCTGTTGGGCGAGCTGTTCGAGTTCTGGCTGGGCTACGGCCTGACACGGCGCTACGGAGGATCGAAGCGCGCGGGGTGGGGCTCCCTGCTCGGCGGCCTCGCCGGCGCGGTCGTCGGCGTTCCCGTCCCTCTCATCGGCAGCGTCATCGGCGCGATCCTCGGCTCATTCGCGGGCGCTCTGGTGTTCGAATACGCGGGATCCGGGGAGGCTGGGATGGCCGTGCGCGCCGGCTGGGGGGCCCTGGTGGGGCGCGTGGCGGCGGCGGCGGCCAAGACGGCGGTCGGCATCGTGATGGCGGTGATCGCCCTGGTCGCCGCACTGCGCGGGTGAGGACGGCTGTGCTTCAGCACAGTGCCTCGCCGAGCCCACGCTTTAGCGTGGGAATCTCGCGTGATAGACTTTCATCACATCGATTGATCTCGACATCGACCGATCTCACAGGAGTCGCGCCTTGCCTGCCAAACGTCCGAAACGCAAGACCGCGGATCCCGACCACGCGCTGCGCGACCACGTACGCGAGCTGCTGCGCGGCGGCCACGCGCACCTCGTGTTCACAGACGCCATCGCCGACTGGCCGGTCGCGCTGCACGGAGCCAAGCCCGCGGGACAGCCATTCACCCCCTGGCGCCTGCTCGAGCACATCCGAATCTCGCAATGGGACATTGTCGAGTTCACGCAAAGCGCCAAGCACGTTTCGCCCGAATGGCCGGCAGGCTACTGGCCGCCCGGGGACGCGCCGCCCGACACCGCCGCGTGGGACAAAAGCGTCGCCCAAGTGGAACGCGACCTTCGGGCAATGGAGCGTCTGGTGACGGACGCGAAGACGGATCTGTTCGGCCGCATTGCGCACGGCACCGGACAAACCGTGCTACGCGAAGCGCTGCTGCTCGCCGACCACAACTCTTATCACGTGGGGCAGCTGGTCCTGCTGCGACGCCTGCTCGGCCTGTACCGGGAGGAGGGTCGCTAGATCACGGACCGGCCGCGCGGCCCGCTAATTGATATCGAACGGCGTGCTCGTGGCCCCCGTGAGACCGGCGGCCGCGGCGGAGAGGGTGTAGCCGCTCCCCGCTCGGTCGATGCCCAGGGTCGAGAAGATGGCAACGCCGTTGACCGCCGTCACCGTCGTCGTGCCCAGGAGCGTGGCCCCGCCGGTGCCGGTTCCCGCGGTGATGGCTAGCGTCACATCACCCGCGAACCCCGTCGCCGTGTTGCCCAGCACATCGAACGCCGTGACTCGCACGGCCGGTCTCATCGTCCCCGCCGCCGTCGTGGTCGTCGGCTGTACGGTGAACACCAGGTAGGCGGGCGCCCCTGGCGCGACGATGAACCCACGGCTCGTGTCGGCGCTCAGGCCGCTCGCGGTCGCCCGCAAGCTGTAGCCGGTGCCGGTGTGATCGATGCTCAGATCGTTGAAGGTCGCGACGCCGGCGACCGCCGCCACCGTCGTCGTACCGGAGAGAGAGCCGCCCCCGGGATTGTGCTCGATCACCACGGTCACGTTGCCGGTGAACGTCTCGACCTCGTTCCCCAGCGCATCCCGCGCCACCACCGGGACAGCGGGCGTGATGGCCGCGCCCGCCGTCGGCCACGGGGCGCTGGGGTCACCGGGGATCCGCTGTGGGGTGAAGCTGACCCGGGTCGGCGCGCCGGCGTTGATGGTGAAGAAGGAGCTGGTGGCCCCGGCGAGACCGGTGGCGGTGGCCGACAGGCTGTACGCGCTGCCGCTCTGGGCGATGCTCAAGTCGGCGAAGGTCGCGACCCCGGCGACCGCCGCCGCGGTAGTCGTGCCCGAGAGGATGGCTCCGCTGGTGCCCGTTCCCGCCGTGATCGTCAGCGTCACATCCCCCGCGAACTCCGTCGCCGTGTGGCCCGAGGCATCGCGCACCGTGAGCTGGACGGCCGGATTGATGGTCACGCCCGCCGTCGTGCTGCCCGGCTGGGCGGTAAACACCAGCGCCGAGGCCAGCGCAGCGGTGATGTCGAACGGGGCGCTCGTGGCTGCCGTGAGGCCGGGCGCGGTGGCCGACAGCGTGTAGCCGCCGCCGGCCTGGCTGATACTCAGACCGGGGAAGGCGGCGACTCCGGCGACAGCCGTGACCGTCTTCGTGCCGGACAGGCTGCCGCCGCCGGGATTGTTCCCAATCGCCACTGTTACAGCTCCGCTGAAGCCCGTTGCCGTGTTGCCCAAGGCATCCCGGGCGATCACTTCCACCTGAGGCGTGATCCTCGCGCCCGCCGTCGCCGTGCTCGGCTGCACTCTGAACACCAGCTCGGTCGCGGGCGCTGCGAACACTCTGAACGCGGCATTGGTGGACGCCAGACCGGTCGCGGTGGCCGTCACCGTGTACCAGGCGTCGCCCTTGTCGATCGTGAGATTCGAGAAGGTGGCCACCCCGTTCACCGCCGCCACGGTAGTCGTGCCCGAGAGCGTGGCCCCGCTGATACCGGTCCCGGGCGCGATCGCCAGCGTCACATTCCCTGTGAAGGTCGTCACCGGAGAACCCGACGCGTCCTCCGCGGTGACCTGGAGCGCGGGCGCGATGATGGCCCCTGCCGTTTGTGAGTCGGTCGCCTCGGCCGTGAACACGAGCTGGGTCGCGGTCGAGGGGACGATGTCGAAGGGCGCGCTCGTGGCCGCCGAGAGGCCCACCGCCGTCGCGGACAGCGTGTAGCCGCTCCCCGCCTGGTTGATGCTGAGCGAGGGGAAGGTCGCGACGCCGGCGATCGCCGCGAACGTCCGCGTCCCGCCCAAGGTGCCGCCCCCGGGGTTCGTGCCGATCGCGACGGTGACGTTGCCCACGAACCCCGTCGCCGTATTCCCCAGCGCGTCCCGCGCCGTGACGCGCACCGCCGGCTTGATCGTGCCGCCGGCCGTCGCCGTGGTGGGCTGCAGCGTGAACACAAGCTGGGTCGCCGATCCGGGCGTGACCGCAAACGCCGCGCTCGTGGCGCCGGACAGACCGGCGGCCGTGGCTGTGAGCGTGTAGCCCGTGCCGCTCTTGTCGATGCTGAGCGTGGAGAAGGTCGCCACGCCGGCGACGGCTGCTACGGTCGCCGTGCCGGAAAGGGCGCCGCCCGCTGGATTCGTCCCGATCGCCACCGTCACGTCGCCGGTGAAGCCCGGCACGGGATTCCCCCCGGCGTCCAACGCGGTCAGCCGGACGGCCGGCGCGATCGCTGCCCCCGCCGTCGTCGTGCCGGGCTGCACGGTGAAGGCGAGCCGGGTCGCCGCCCCAACGGTGATGGTGAAGGGTGCGCTCGTGGCCCCCGTGAGCCCGCTGGCTACGGCCGTCAGGGTGTAGCCGCTCCCGCTCTGGTCGACCATGAGATTCGAGAAGGTGGCAACGCCACCCACCGCCGCCACCGTAGTCGCCCCGGACAAGGTGCCGCCTGCCGGGTTTTCGCCCATCGCCACTGTTACAGCGCCGCTGAAACCCGGGACGGTGTTCCCGAGGGCGTCCCGCGCCGTCACCTGTACGGCCGGCGTGATGGCCGCTCCGGCCGTGGTGCTGCTCGGCTGCGTGGTGAAGGCGAGCCGGGCCGCCGATCCGGGCGTAACGGCGAAGGCCGCGCTCGTAGTGCCAGAGAGACTCCCGGCGGTCGCCGACAGCGTGTAGCCCGTCCCGCTCTTGTCGACGCTGAGTGTGGAGAAGGTCGCAACCCCCGCGACCGCCGCCGCCGTGGTCGTGCCCGAGAGCCTGGCGCCGCTCGTGCCCGTGCCGGTCGTGATCGTCAGCGTCACGTTGCCGGTAAACCCGGTGACGGTGTTGCCCAACGCGTCCTGCGCCGTGAGCTGCACCGGGGGACTAATCGCCGCCCCCGCCGTCGCGGTAGTGGGCTGCATGGTGAAGACCAGCCGGGTCGCCGGCGCGCTGGTAATGTCGAACGGGGCGCTCGTCGTCCCCGCGGGGCCCGCGGCGACGGCCGACAGCGTGTAACCGCTGCCCGCCTTGTCGATGCTCAGCGTGGAGAACGTCGCGACCCCGGCCACGGCCGCCACGCTCGTCGCACCGGAGAGGGTGCCGCTCCCGGGATTCGTTCCGATCGACAGCGCGATGTTGCCCGTAAAGCCCGTCGCCGTATTACCCAGCCCATCCCGGGCGGTCACCTCGACCTGAGGCGTGATGCTCGCTCCGGCCGTGGCCGTGCTGGGCTGCACGGTAAAGACGAGCTGCGCCGCCGCGCCGGGGACGACGCTGTAGACCCCGCTCGTGGCCCCCGTCAGCCCGGTGGCCGCAGCGGTCAGCGTGTAGCCGCTCCCGCTCTTGTCAACGCTCAAGTCGGAGAGGGTGGCGACCCCGCCGACGGCTGCCACCGTCGTCGTGCCGGAGAGGGTGCCGCCCGCCGGGTTCGTCCCGATCGCGACCGTCACGTTGCCGGTGAAGCCCGGCACGACGTTCCCCGAGGCATCCTGCGCGGTGATCTGGAGCGCGGGCGTGATCGGCGCCCCCGCCGTCGCGGTGGGGGGTTCGACCGTAAAGACGAGCCGGGTCGCCGTCGAGGGGACGATGTCGAACGGCGCGCTCGTGGCTCCCGTGAGACCAGTCGCCCCGGCCGACATTGTGTACCCTGTTCCCGCCTTGTCGATGCCGAGCGAGGAGAAGGTGGCGACGCCGCCGATCGCCGCCAGCGTCGTCGTGCCGGACAGCGCGCCGCCCGCGGGGTTCGTTCCGATCGCTACCGTCACGTTGCTCTGGAAGCCCGTCGCCGTGTTGCCCAGGGCGTCCCGCGCCGTGACCCGCACCGCCGGCGCGATGGTCCCGTTCGCCGCAGCGGTGCTGGGCTGCACGGTGAACACGAGATGGGTCGCCGACCCGGACGTGATGGTGAAGGCCGCGCTCGTCGCACCGGACAAACCCGTGGCCGTGGCCGCGAGTGTGTAGCCCGTCCCGCTCTTGTCGATGCTCAGGTTGGAGAAGGTCGCGACCCCACTCACGGCCGCCACCGTCGTCGTGCCGGAGACGGTTCCGCCCGCCGGGTTCGTCCCGATCGCGACCGTCACGTTGCCGGTGAATCCCGGCACGGTATTGCTCATGGCATCGAGTGCGGCGACCTCGACCGGCGGCGCGACGTGCGCCCCGGCCGTCGCAGTCGTCGGCTGTATCGTGAAGGCGAGCTGCGTCGCCGCGCCAGGGTTGATGTCGAATGGCGCACTAGTGGCCCCCCCGAGCCCCGTCGCCGTGGCCGACAGCGTGTATCCCGTTCCTCCGTTGACGGTGCCGGTCTTGTCGATGCTGAGGCCGGAGAAAGTCGCGACTCCGCCGACGGCGGCGACCGTCTTCGTGCCCGACAGGGTGGCCCCGGCTGCGCCGGTGCCCGGCGTGATTGTCGCGGTCACATTGCCCGCGAAGCCCGCCACGGTGTTGCCCAGCGCGTCCTGCGCGGTGATCTGCACCGCCGGCGTGAGCAACGCCCCCGCCGTTGTGCTCGTCGGCTGTACGGTGAAGACGAGTTGGCTCGGCGTCCCCTCGGCGATGTCGAAGGGCGCGCTCGTCGCTCCGCTCAACCCCGTCGCCGTCGCAACGAGGGTGTAGCCCGTGCCGCTCTTGTTGAGACTGAGGGTGCTGAAGCTGGCCACCCCGCCGACCGCCGCCACCGTCAAGCTGCCGGAGAGGGTGCCGCCCGCTGGGTTCGTCCCGATCGCCACTCTCACGTTGCCGGTGAAGCCCGGCACCGTGTTGCCGAGCGCATCCTGCGCCGTGACCTGGACGGCCGGCGTGATCGTCGTCCCCGCCGTCGTGCTCGTCGGCTGGAGCGTGAACGCCAGTCGCGTCGCCGTCCCGCTCGTGATGGTGAAGGGCGCGCTCGTGGCGGCGCTGAGTCCCGTCGCCGTGGCGGAGAGGGCGTAGCCCGTGCCGCTCTTGTCGATGCGCAGCGTGCCGAAGCTCGCCACTCCCCCGACTGCCGGCACCGTCGTAGTGCCGGACAACGTGCCGCCGGCGGGGTTCACCCCGAGGGCCATCGTCACGCTGCCGGTGAAGCCCGTCGCGACGTTGCCCTGAGCGTCGTGCGCCGTCACTTGCACCGCTGGCGTGATCGCCACACCGGCGGCGGCGTTGCTCGGCTCGACGGTGAACACCAGCGTGGTCGCCGTGCCCGCGGTGATATTGAAAGCCGTGCTGGTACCGGTCGTGAGCCCGGTCCCGGCCGCCGTCAGCGTGTAACCCGTCCCCACCCGGTTGATACTGAGATTGGCGAACGTCGCCACTCCGCTCGCCGCCGCCACGGTCGTCGTTCCCGCCAACGCCCCGCCCCCGGGGTTGCTGCCGAGTGCCACCGTCAGACTGCCGCTGAAGCTCGGATCGGTGTTCCCCAGGGCGTCCTGCGCTGTCACCTGCACGGCCGGCGTGATCACAGCCGCTGCTGTCGCGTTGCTCGGCTGCACGGTGAACACAAGTCTGGTGGCGCCGCCGGCGGTGACATTGAACGCCGCGCTCGTCGTTCCCGTCACCCCCGTGGCTGCCGCTGTCAGCGTGTAGCCGGTGCCGGCCTTATTGATGCTCACGTTCGCGAACGTCGCCACCCCACTGACCGCCGCCGTGGTCGCCGTCCCTGACAGGGTCCCGCCGCCCGGGTTGGTACCGAGCGCCAGCGTCACGGTCCCCGTGAACGCCGTGGCGGTGTTCCCGTGGGCGTCCTGCGCCGTGACCTGAACGGCCGGAGCAATCGCTGCCCCAGCCGCGGCGTTGCTCGGCTGCACTGTGAACACCAACCGGCTCGCGGCCGCCGCGCTCACGTCGAACGGCGTGCTCGTCGCCCCCGTGAGTCCGCCCACCGTCGTCGCGGCGGTCAGCGTGTAGCCACTGCCGACTTTGTCGATGCTGAGACTGGAGAACGTGGCCAACCCTGCGACGGCCGCGACCGCCGTGGTCCCGGACAGGGTGCCGCTACCCGGGTTTGCGTCGAGCGCCACCGTCACGGTCCCGGTGAACCCCGTCGCCGTGTTTCCTTGGGCATCCCGAGCCGTCACCTGCACGGCCGGCGTGATGGCCGCTCCGGCGGCAGCGTTGCTTGGCTCGACCGTGAACACGAGCTCGGTCGCCGCGCCCGGCGTGATGTTGAACCCAACGCTCGTCGCCCCGCTGAGCCCGGTGGCCGCCGCAGTCAGCGTGTAGCCCGTGCCGGCCTTATTGACGCTCAAGCTGGAGAACGTGGCGACGCCGCTCACCGCCGCGAGGCTGGTCCTGCCCGACAGCGTGGCGCTGCCGGGGTTGACGCCCAGCGCCACGGTCACGGTCCCGGTGAAGTCCGTCGCCACGTTGCCCTGGGCGTCCCGCGCCGTCACCTGCACCGCCGGCGTGAGCGCCGCCCCTGCCGCGCCATTCGTCGGCTGCACGGTGAACGCCAGCTGCGTCGCGGCCGCGGCCGACACAGTGAAGGGGTTGCTGGTAGCGCTCGTCGGTCCCGAGGCGGATGCGGTGAGCGTGTACCCCGTGCCGGCCTTGTTGATGCTCAGGCTCGCGAACGTGGCCACGCCGCTCGCCGCTGCGACGGTCGTGGTGCCGGCGAGCGTCCCGCTGCCGGGATTCGCCCCGATGGCCAGCGTGACGTTGCCGCTGAACCCCGTCGCCGTGTTTCCTTGGGCGTCCTGCGCGACGACCTGGACTGCCGGTGTGATCGCCGCCCCCGCGAGAGCATTGCTCGGCTGGACCGTGAACAGCAGGGTGGCCGCGGTGCCGGGCGTGATACTGAACGCGGCGCTGCTCCCGGTCGTTACTCCCGTCGCCGCTGCCGTCAGGGTATAGCCACTACCGGCCCGGTCGATGCTCAAGCTCGCGAAGCTCGCCACCCCGTTCGTCGCCGCCATCGTGGTCGTTCCCGTCAACGTCCCGGCCACCGGGTTGTTGCCGAGCGCCACCGTCACGGTGCCCGTGAAGCTCGTCACCGTGTTCCCCAGCCCATCCTGCGCCGTCACCTGCACGGCGGGAGCGATCGCCGCGCCGGCCGTCGTGCTCACCGGCTGCACGGTGAACACCAGACGGTCCGCCGCCGCCGCGCCGACGTCGAACCCCGCGCTCGTCCCGCTGGCCACCCCCGTGGCTGCCGCCGTCAGCGTGTAGGCGGTGCCGGCCCGGTTGAGGCTCAGATCCCCGAAGGTCGCGACCCCATTGGCCGCCGCGACCGTCGTCGTCCCCGCCAGCGTGGCCCCGCTGGAGTTGGCTCCGAGCGCCACCGTCACGCTTCCGCTGAACCCGGTGGCCGTATTCCCCTGCGCGTCCCGGGCCGTCACCCGCACGGCCGGCGTAATCACCGCCCCCGCCGTGGTACTCGTCGGTTGCACTGTGAACAGCAGCTGCGCCGCCTGTCCGGGCGTGATGTCGAAGGGGGTGCTCGTCGCCCCCGTGAGCGCCGGTTGGAACGGGGCCGCCGCCGTCAGGGTGTAACCGCTCCCGACCTTGTTGAGGCTCAGGCTGGCGAAGCTCGCCACCCCGTTCACCGCCGCCACGGTCGTCGTCCCCGCCAGCGTGCCGCCGCTCGGATTTGTCCCCAGGGCCACCGCCACCGAGCCCGCAAACCCCGTCGCCACGTTGCCCCCCGCGTCCAGCGCCGTCACTTGCACGGGAGGCGTGATCGCGGCCCCCGCGGCCGTGGCGCTCGGCTGCACGCTGAAGACGAACTGGGTCGCCGCCCCGACGGTGACGGTGAAGGCACTGCTGGTCGCCCCGCTGAGCCCCGTGGCCGTCGCCGCGAGCGTGTAGCCCGTCCCTACCTTGTCGACGCTCAGGTTGCCGAAGGTCGCCACGCCGCTCACCGCGGTCACCGTCGTCGTCCCCGCGAGCGTGCCGCCGCTGGGATTGGTCCCGAGCGCCACCGTCACGCTGCCCGTGAACCCGGTCACCAGGTTCCCCTGCGCGTCGCGCGCGGCCACTTGCACCGCGGGGCTGATCGTGCGGGCTGCTACCGCGTTGCTCGGTTGTACCGTGAAGACCAGCTGCGTCGCCGATCCAGGGGTGACGTTGAAGGCCGTGCTCGTCGCGCCGCTCAGCCCGGGTGCCGCCGCGGTCAACGTGTAGCCCGTCCCAACCTTATCGATGCTCAAGGTG
>DASPXE010000049.1:0-3602 GCA_035637455.1 Gemmatimonadales bacterium | reverse complement strand
GCACGGTGCTGCGGGTCGACCTCGACCGACCCCTCATCCCGGGCGGGCGGGCGGAGCTCGAGCTGGCATACCGCTTCGAGGTGCCCGAGCACGGCTCGGACCGCATGGGCCGCGAGCAGTTCCCCGGCGGCTGGCTGTACGAAGTGGCCGAGTGGTATCCCCGGCTCGCCGTGTATGACGACGTGCGCGGCTGGAACACCGAGCAGTATCTCGGCCAGGGCGAGTTCTACCTGGAGTACGGCGACTTCGACGTCGCGGTCACCGTGCCGCGCAGCTTCGTAGTCGCGGCGACGGGGACGCTGCTCAACCCGCTCGAGGTGCTGACCGCTCCCCAGCGCGCCCGGCTCGCGCAAGCCCTCAAGTCGGACACGACGGTCGCGGTGATCGCGAAGACCGAGGTGGGGCAGACGTTCACCCGGCCAGCCGGCGCGGGCTCGACCCTCACATGGCACTACAGCGCCAAGAACGTGCGTGACGTGGCCTGGGCGGCGGCGCCAAACTTCATCTGGGACGCGAGCGGCTACGCCGGCGTCTTGATCCAGTCGCTCTACCCGCCCGAGGCGAACGCCGGCTGGGCGCGCTCGACGGAGTATGCCCGCCATTCGATCAAGCATTACTCCGAGAAGTGGCTCCGCTACCCCTACCCCACCGCCATCAACATCGGCGGGCCGGTGGGCGGCATGGAGTATCCGATGATCGTGTTTTGCGGGCACCGCGCGGGTGACCGCAACCTGTTCGGCGTGACCACTCACGAGCTCGGCCACGAGTGGTTCCCGATGATCGTGGGCTCCAACGAACGGCTGTACGCCTGGATGGACGAGGGGTTCAACAGCTTTATCAACATCTACTCCGGGCTGGCGTTCTACCACGACACCGTACCGGCGGGCCGGGGAAGCGCAGCCCAGTGGGCCGCGCAGGCCGCGGCGGGACGCGATCAGCCGCCCATCCTCGCCGCCGACCGCGTGAATGCGGGGTTGCTGGGCAACGTCGAGTACTTCAAGCCAGCCACCGGGCTCTACCTGCTGCGCCAGCACATCATCGGCGACACGACGCGGTTCGACGCGGCGTTCCGCGAGTACATCCGCCGCTGGGCGCACAAGCACCCGACCCCCGCCGATTTCTTCCGCTCGATGGAGGACGCGCTGGGCGAGGATCTGTCGTGGTTCTGGCGCGGCTGGTTCTACCGCACCGACGTCGTCGATCTCGCTGTCGACTCGGTGCGGGTGCGGCAGGACTCGAGTGGAGGCACCACAAGGGTTTTTCTGTCGAGCCCCGGCGCGCTGCCGATGCCGGTCGACCTCCGAGTCACGCTCGCGAACGGCAACGCCGAGGACGTTCGCCTGCCGGTCGAGATCTGGTGGCTCGGCAACCACTACGTCTACGAGCGGAAGTTCGCGGCCGAGGTGGCCAAGGTCGAAATCGATCACGGGCAGAACTTCCCGGACGTGCGGCGGGAGAATAACGTTTGGGTGAAGCAGTAGTCGTCAGCGATCAGCCGTCGGCCATCAGCGGTCAGCGCGGTCGTTCGCTGACCGCTGACCACTGATCGCTGACATCATCAGCTCCAGCACCACCAGGAACACCCCGCCCCACACGAGGCCCGGCAGGTCGTTCAGATCGCGCCCGTACCGGAGCCACAGCCAGCGCGCGACCAGGTAGCACCACAGCCCACCGGCGAACCAACCGGCGAGGCGCACCAGCCGCCCCGGACCGGTCTCGATGCCCGGGAGCGCGCGCAGGAAAGCCTCGATGTAGTGACCGAAGAAGGTGAAACAGAAGGCCAGGGTGAAGACGTCGAAGAAATCTGAGCCGAGCGACCCGTGACGCGGCAGCGCGACGAGTAGGGCGAGCGCAAGCACCAGGGCAGCGAGCGTCGTGCGTGTCAGCGCCCGCATGAAGGGCGTGCGCACTAGCGCGCTCCGGTGGCCCGCGCGCCCGGCTTCAGGTACTGGTCGAGCCAGTCGAGGACCGTGCCCCACCACACCCGGCGGTTGCGGGGCTTCAGCACCCAGTGACCTTCGTCCGGGAAATACAGGAACTTGGCCGGCACCCCTTTCACCTTGAGTGCCGTGAACGCCTGGTAGCCCTCCGACAGGTCCACCCGGTAATCGAGCTGCGAATGGACGATGAGCATCGGCGTCTTCCAGTTCTGCACGAAGTTGAGCGGCGACCACTTCTCGTACAGCGCGCGGTTGGCGTAGGGCGTACCACCGAACTCCCAGTCCACGAACCACAGCTCCTCGGTCGACCCGGCCATGCTCACGGGATGGAACACACCGTCGTGGTCCACCAGCACTTTGAACCGGTCGGTGTGGCCCGCGATCCAGTAGATCATGTAGCCGCCGTAAGACGCACCCGCGGCGCCCATGCGGGTCGAATCGACGTAGGGGAGCCGCGCCACGACGTCGAGGCCCTTCATCACGTCCTCGAACGGGTAGTCGCCCCAATGCTGGGAGATCGCGTCCGTGAACTTCTGGCCGTAGCCGGTCGAGCCGTGGAAGTTAACGGCCGCCACGACGTAGCCGCGCGCGGCGAACATCGCGTAGTTCCAGCGCGCGCCCCAGTAGTCGGTCCACGCCCCCTGCGGGCCGCCGTGGACCAGGTAGACGAGGGGATACTTCTTGGCGGGGTCGAACCCGGGCGGTTTCAAGATCCAGCCGAATACCGAGTCGCCGAGCGCGCCCACGAACCCATATTCTTCGAGGGGCTTGAGATCCAGCGCCGCGACGCCTGAGTCGTTGTGGTGCGTGAGCTGCCGGCCCGACGCCCACACTTCGGCGGGCTGCGTGTTGCTCTGGTGCAGGTATACCACGGTCTTGGCATCGGGCGTGAGGCCCGGGTTCGTATTGACCCCTGAGTTCCCGACCACGACGGCACGATGGAACGAGGGCACGTCGATCCGGTACAGGTTGTCCCGCCCCCGCTCCTCCACGACTGCGTAGACGCACTTGGAGTCGGGACACCAAGTGTAGGAGCCGACTGAGAGGGTCCAGCCCCGGGTCGTCTCGACCACGGTCCCAGCTTCGGTCCTTCCGTCCTTCCGCCCCACGAGCATGAGCCGCACTCTGTCCGCTTCGAACCCGGGTCGCTCCATCGACAGGTACGCGAGCCACCGCCCATCCGCAGAGTAGCGCGGTGTGTTGTCCGCCCCTCGGCTCGTCGTAAGCGGGCGCAGGCCGGGGCCGTCGGGACTCGCCAGATAGATATCGACGTTCGTGTTGTCCGCGACTGTCGAGTCGCCGTGCATCGCGAAGGCTATCTCCTTACCGTCGGGGGACACGGCCACGTCGCCGTCGCCCCCGGTCGCGATGGTGGGGACGTCGTGATCGATCGGGGTGATGTCCTTAGCGCCCCCGCCCCCCCCGTTGTCGGCCAGCGTCACGCGGAACAAGTGCTGCCTCTTCCCGGCCCGCCAGTCGTCCCAGTGGCGCCATAGCAGGCCCGTCCAGAGGCGCGCGTCCGTCGGGTAGTCGCCGTTGCGCCGGTCGATCTCCTGCTCGGCGGGCCACTTGAGGTCGCTCGTCACGATCAGCCCCCGGCCGTCGGGGAGCCACACAGGATCGGAGACTCCGTCCGGCAGATTCGTCACCCGTCGGGCTTCC
>DASPXE010000048.1:0-34777 GCA_035637455.1 Gemmatimonadales bacterium | reverse complement strand
CCCGGCGGCCCCCGGCGCCCGGTTACGCGCCCTCTGGGCCCGGCTCTCCCCGCTTCCGGGCGGTAAGCGCGTGTTCAGCTGGCTGCTCGGCCGGATGGTTCCCTACACCGGCACCATCCATCCCCGTGTCGTCGAGCTCGGTGGCGGGCACGCGAAGATCCAGATCGCCGACCGGCGGAGCGTGCGCAATCACCTGAATTCCGTCCACGCCGTCGCGCTCGCGAACCTCGCCGAGGTGACGAGCGGGCTCGCCCTGCTCACCGGTCTGCCGCCCAACGTCCGCGGCATTCCCGTCAGGCTCTCCATCGCCTACTTCAAGAAGGCGCGCGGTCTCCTGACGGCCGAAGCGCGCTGCTCCCTCCCCGACACCTCGGTCGACGCCGAACATGACTTCGAGGCGGTCGTCTCCGACTCGAGCGGCGACGTGGTGGCGCGGGCGACGGTACGCTGGCGCCTCGGCCCGGCGCCCGCGCCGTGACGTCGCTCGACACCCCGCTTTCCCGCGACGCGGGCGTCGCGGTGCCGCTCATCGCCGGCGCCATGTACCCGTGTTCCAACCCGGAGCTGGTCGCCGCCGTATCGGCCGCCGGCGGCATCGGCATCGTGCAGCCGCTCTCGATGATCTATGTCCACGGACACGACCTGCGCGACGGGTTCCGGCTGATCCGTCGCCTCACCGACAAGCCGATCGGCATGAACGTGCTCATCGAGCAGTCGTCGCAGCTGTACCTCGATCGCATGAAACGCTGGGTGGACGTCGCGCTGGAGGAGGGCGTCCGGTTCTTCATCACGTCGCTCGGCAAGCCGCGCTGGGTCGTGGAGCGCGTGCGCCACGTCGCCGGCCTCGTCTATCACGACGTCACCGAGCGCAAGTGGGCCTTGAAGGGGCTCGAGGCAGGTGTGGGCGGGCTCATCGCCGTGAACAATCGCGCCGGCGGTCATGCCGGTCCGCGCAGCGCCGAGCAGCTCGTCGAGGAGCTGGGCGACTTGGGCGTCCCGCTGGTGTGCGCCGGCGGGATCGGCGACGCGCCGGGGTTCGTCGCGGCGCTGCGACTCGGTTACGCCGGCGCCCAGCTCGGCACCCGCTTCATCGCCACGCCCGAATGCACCGCCCACCCCGAGTACAAACGCGCCATCGTGCAGGCGGACGAGGAGGACATCGTGCTCACCGAGCGAGTCACCGGCGTCCCGCTCGCGGTGATCCGCACGCCCTACGTCGAGCGCGTCGGCACCCGGGCGGGGCCCGTCGCACGCTGGCTGTTGCGCGGCCGCCGGACCAAGCACTTCATGCGCACGCTGTACGCGCTCAATTCGGCGTGGCGGCTCAAGCGCAGCCTGTTCGACGGCGCGTCGTCCAAGGACTACTGGCAGGCCGGCAAGAGCGTCGCTGGAATCACGAGCATCGAGCCCGCGGGCGCAATCGTGCGCCGCTTCGCGGCCGCGGCCCTCACATCGACGTAAACAGCGCTCGATCGATCTTCGTGCTGTCGCCCACCACGGCGAACCGCAGGTCGCGCAGATACTTCCTGGCCACCCGCTGCACGTCCGCCGGGGCAACCGCGCGGACCCGCCCAATGAACGTGTCCGCCCTGCGCCACCCACCGCCCACCAGCTCATACGCGCCGAGCGTCGCGGCCTGGTCCATGTTCGCTTCCTGCCGCAGGAAATACCGGGTCAGGAACCCGTTCACGGTCTCCGCAAAGCGCTTCGTCGGAATCGGCTCGGTCTTGAGCCGTGCCACCTCTGTCCGCATCACCTTGAGCGTCGTGTCCGGCTCCACTGCCGTGACGTACAGGAACCCCGTGTTGAGCCGCTGGTTGTTCATGGCGGCGAAGGGTGCGTACGACAGGTTCCGTTTGGTCCGCACCTCTTCGAACAGCCGCTTCGACAGGATATCGATCGCGACCCGCATTGCCGCGTAATCGCCGTCCGCCGCGGCCGGCGCCGCGAACAGGCCCATCACGTAGGTCGTCGGCAGCTCCCGCGCGACGACCGACAGTTCCGGCCGGCGAGACGGGAAGGGGGGCACGGCCGCCGCCCTGCCACCCGTCGCCGGCAGCGCCCCGAACGCGGCCGCGACCTTCCCCTCGAGGTCCGCGCGCGACACGTTGCCCACGACCACGAGCACCACGTTGTCCTTCGCCATCCGCGCGCGGTGGCGGCGCACCAGATCCCCCCGGGTGAGCGCGCTGACCGCCTGTACCGTCCCTGCGGGATCGACGGCGTACGGGTTGCCAGCATAGAACAGGCTGTCCCCTAGCCGGCCGAGCAACCCGTCCGGCTCGTCCGCGCGCTGCCGCAGGTCGTTCAGGATCTGCGCGCGAACCAGGGCGAGCTCGGTGTCGGGGAACGTGGGATGGAGGGCCGCCTGGACGAACAAGTCCCACGAGTCGTCCCAGTACTCTCGGACCGATCGCAGCGTCAGCACCGAGTAGTCGTGGGTGGTCTCGGACCCGACTTCGGCACCGGTGCGGGCGGCGCGCGCGGCGAAGCCGTCCTTGGTGTACTTCTCGGTGCCGTGCGTGACCAATGCGCCGATGAAGCGCTCGATGCCGGCCGTGGCCGGCGTCAGGCTGGCGCTGCCGCCCTTGAGGTACAGCCGCACGGCGACGACCTCGTTGCCGGGCACCGGCTTGAAGATGACCGGGACGCCGCCGGCCCGGAATTCTGAGACGGTTCCTTGCTGCGCGGCGAGCGGAACCGCGGCGAGCCACAGGCCGAGCAGCAGGCGCGCCGGCGTCATGGTACCGCCTCCTGTCCGAGCAACGCCTCGGGCGTCAGGTGGATGCCGGCCCGCGCTTCCGGTGAGATCAGCACCGCCGTCACGTGCGGCTTCCCGATCAGGTACTTGCGGGCGTAGTCTGTGATGTCGCCGCGCGTCACCGCCTGCATGTGCGGCCGGTAGCCGAGATAGTAGTCGAGCCCGGCGACGGCCCACCAAAAGCCCACCGTATGCGCCAGGCCGCTCGGCCGCTCGCGCTCGTACAGGCCCTGCACGGCCACCTGATTGCGGGCCGCGGCGAGCTGCTCGTTCGTCACATAGTCGCTGTCACCGAACCGCGCGACCTCGGCGAGGATGGCGCGCTCGAGCGCGACCACCTTGTCGGGGCTCGTCTGTGCGAACACGTTGATCGGCCCCACGTGATCCTGCGTGTAGTAGGACAGGTTAACCTGAAACGCGAGGCCGCTCGCCACCAGGCGCTTGTAGAACTGGCTCGTTTCGTTTTGCAGGATGGTGGAGAACACATCGGCCGCGTACGTCGCCCCGGGATCCCGGCTTACGCTCGGCCCTTGCCAGGCGATCTGCAGCGTGACGGAATTCACCGGCTTCTCCACGATGACCACCTGCGACTGCGCCAGGGGCGGCGGATTGGGCGCCGCCGTCGCGAACGGATCGTCCCCGCGCGACCAGCCCCCGAACACCTGGTCGGCGAGCGCGAAGCCGCGCTCCGGCGCGATGTCGCCGGCGAGGATCAGCGCGCTATTGTTCGGCACGTAGTAGCGCCGCTGGATCGTCTGCATCTTCTCCTGCGTCGCCGTCATGATGACGGTGCGGTCGCCGATCACGTTCTTGTGCGAGTAATAGGCCGGCGACCAGAGCGCCCGTTGCACCGCCCGGTCGAGGTGGAAGAACGGACTCGCCTCGCCGCGGTCGAACTCGCCCAAGACCACCGGGCGCTCGCGCTCGAGCTCCTCCTGCTTGAAGAGCGGGTAGCGGATCGCGTCCGCCATGAACTGCATCCCGGGAACCAGGCTGTCCACGCCGAGTGTGACGAAGTAGTTGACACGCTCCTCGGACGTCGTGCCGTTCCACTGGGCGCCGAGTTCGTCGAGGCGCTCGAGATAGCGCTCCTGGCTCGGGATGGTGCGGTTCGCCTTGAAGAACATGTGCTCGTACAGGTGCGAAAGGCCGTCGTATTCCGGCGGCTCGGTGAACGCGCCGTTCTTGACGTCCAGCTCGACCGTCACGAGCGGCACGGCGTGATTCTCGACCACGATCACGTCCAGACCGTTCGGGAGCGTCTTCTTGTGGATCGGGAGATCGGACTGCGCGGCGAGCGAAACCGCCCAGAGCAACGCCGCCAGGCCGCAGGCGGAAATGCGCATGCCAGCCTCCGGAAAACGAGAGTGACGGCGGGACGCGGTGAGTGTGGTCTCCGGGCCGGCGGGTGTCAAGCCACGATCAGCGGGAGGTCGCCGCGACGTAGATGATCCCGGCCATGCCAAGCACCTCGTGGGGAGTGCAGACGTAAACGTACTTCCCGGGCGGGAAGCGACCGTCGATCACAACGTCGTACGTCTGCCCGACGGAAACGAGCGTCGGTCCGAAGCGCTGCGGACCTAGATCGGCCGCGGTGGGAACGCTGCGGAACTCCACGTTGTGAGGCATCCCTCCGAGTTGCACGAACCGCACCGTATCGCCGAGCTGAGCCGTCACCCGGATGGGATCGAAAGCGATCCCGTACGGCAGGCGCTCCACCATGTGTACCACGATCACGCGGGGACTGGCCGGGGGCGCCGCTTGCGCGCCCGCCGGCGAGCCGATCAAGCCAAGCAGCGTGATGATCCAACCGGTCGAGCGCGCCACGTCCCCCTCCGGTGTCCGCGCTACCGCAGCGCGATCGCGGGACGGATCTGCAGCGTCCCCTCGCCGTCCAGATTGGCGAACCGACCGCTCGCCACGGCCTCGTATCCTCTCAAGCACCCGTCGGTGACGACGCCCGAGAGCCGCAACACGCCGCTCTTCCAGTTGACCGTTCCGTACAGCTCAGCCACGAGTGGGCCTTCGCCCGGCGCCACCGACGACACGATCCAGCGGGTCTTGACCTGCCACACTGGCCGCGCCGTCTCCACCAAGCTGCCGAGCGGCTCGAGTGTGACGACCAAAGCACCACCCGCCGGGCCGCTGACTTGTCCGTTCCAGACGTTGCTCGAGTGGTCGTCCTGACTCACACCGGCAAACTGGCTGGCGAAGCTCAAGTCCAAGCCATGCGCGCCAGCGGCACACACCGAGCCAACAGCGGCGGCGCGCGCCGGCGCGGCGTTCGTGCCTTGCGTCGCGGCAGACGACGTCAGCAGCAGGGCGGCGAGCCCTCCGAATGCGGCGACGTGAATCCGAGGAATCGAGAGGCGGGCCATGGAGACCTCCTGCTGTGGTCGTGGACGCTGCGAGGAGGGGCGGGTCTGCGCTTGCTCCCCAGGTGACACGGGCCTACTATAAGACCGACCCGGGCCTACTATAAGACCGACCCGTCAGACCGGTGTCAGACAGGTCTCAAATGCCGAGCGCGCTGCGGTTGCGGACCTTAGGGGGACTCGCGGTCGACGGGAATCCTCCGCCGGGGCCGGGAGCGGCGGCGCAGCGACGACCCCTCGCCCTCTTGGCCCTCCTCGCAGCAGCCAGTGAGCGCGGTGTGAGCCGCGACAAGCTGCTCGCCTGCCTCTGGCCCGAAAGCAGTCAGGAGAAGGCGCGACATCTTCTGACGCAAACGCTGTACGCGCTGCGCCGCGACCTCCACGCGCAAGAGCTGTTCCTCGGATCCAGCGAGCTCAGACTGAACCCGCAGGTCGTGTCGACCGACGTCCAGGAGTTCGAAGCGGCCCTCGCACAAGGCGAGCTGGAGCGGGCGGTCGCGCTGTACCACGGTCCGTTTCTCGATGGTTTCTTCCTCTCGGGCGCGCCGGAGTTCGAGCGCTGGACGGACGGCGAGCGCGCACGCCTCGCCCAGTGCCTCAGCCGCGCCTGCGAAGCCCTCGCGACCGCCGCTACGGCGCGCCGCGACCATCCCGCGGCACTAGAGTGGTGCCGTCGCCTCGCGGCGCTCGATGCACTCAATTCGCGGTACGCCCTCGGCCTGGTGAAGGCGCTGGCAGCTGCGGGAGATCGGGCGGGCGCACTGCGGTACGCCCGAACCCACGAAGACCTGCTCCGCACCGAGCTCGGCGCCTCGCTTGACGAGGCGTTCGCCGCTACGGTAGGCGAGCTGCGCGCGCAGACGACGGGCGGTGTCCCCCGAGCCGCAGCCGGGTCGCTCTTCCGGCGGGTCGGCGCAGCACTCGCCCAGCACTACACGATCGAGCGGGAGCTGGGCCGCGGCGGCACCACCACCGTCTACCTGGCGCGGGACTTGAAGCACAACCGCGCGGTCGTCCTGAAGGTGCTCCATCCCGAGCTCAGCTCGGCGGTCGCCGCCGAGCGGTTCCTGCGCCAGATTCGGCTCGTGGCGCAGCTGCGCCACCCCCACATCCTGCCGCTGTACGACTCGGGCGAAGCGGACGGCTTCTTCTACTATGTCGCCCCCTACATCGAGGGAGGATCGCTGCGTGCGCGACTCGAGCGCGAACAGCGTCTGCCGGTGCAGGAAGCGCTGCAGATCGGCCGCGAGGCAGCCGACGCGCTCGACTACGCGCACCGCCACGACGTGCTGCACCGCAACGTGAAGCCCGAGAACGTCCTGCTCGACGCCGGGCAGGCCGTGGTGGCGGGGTTTGGGATCGTGCGCGCGCTGCATGTCGCGCGCCAGGAAAGGGTGA
Organism: Gemmatimonadales bacterium; assembly: GCA_035637455.1. Taxonomy (GTDB): domain Bacteria; phylum Gemmatimonadota; class Gemmatimonadetes; order Gemmatimonadales; family GWC2-71-9; genus 20CM-4-69-16. The sequence continues at coordinate 28,243 of DASPXE010000048.1, read as the reverse complement.
CCGCGGAGGGCCTGCGGATGGGGACGCCGGCCTACATGAGCCCGGAGCAAGCGATGTGCGCTCCCGACCTCGACGGCCGCAGCGACATCTACACCCTGGCGTGCGTCGTGTTCGAGATGCTCGCGGGCGCGCCGCCGTTCACCGGGCGCGACGCCGAGACGGTGCTCGCGCAACGCGTCACCGCGTCCCCGCCGGGGATTCGACGCCTTCGCCCGGACGTGTCCGTGGCGGTCGATGCGGCGCTCCTCAAGGCGCTCGCGACCAGTCCCCTGGAGCGGTTTCAAACGGCGGGCGAGTTTGCGCGAGCACTGGCGGTCTAGTAGTCAGGGCTCCCGGTCCACCACGTACACGTTTCGCTGCGCCGTCGGCACGATGATCAGGTCGAGGATGTTGACGTGCTCGGGCAGGTTGACGACGTAAGCGATCGCGTCCGCGACGTCGTCGGCCGTGAGGGGCTGGAAACCGTGGTACACCGCCTTCGCGCGCTGCGTGTCGCCGTGAAAGCGGACCTCGGAGAACTCGGTCTCCACGAACCCTGGATCGATGCTCGACACGCGAATCGGCGTGCCCGCCACATCGAGGTTCATCCCTTCGCTGAGCGCGCGCACGCCGAACTTCGTGGCGTTGTACACGTTCCCCATCGGATACGTCATATGTCCCGCAGTGCTGCCGATGTTCACCACGTGGCCGCGTTGCCGCGCCACCATATGCGGCAGGATGGCGCGCGTCACGTTGAGGAGCCCCTTCAGGTTCGTGTCGATCATGCGATCCCAGTCCTCGGGATCGCCCTCGTAAACCTTGGACATCCCGCTAGCCAGGCCGGCGTTGTTGATGAGGACATCCGGGACGTACCCGCCCGCGATGAGCTCGGTGGCGGCCCGGTTCACCGCGGCGCGATCACGCACGTCCACCGCCGCGAGCTGCACCGAGGCTCGATCGCCGCGCCGCAGGTCGGCAGCCAGTCGCTCGAGTCGGTCGGAGCGGCGCGCCCAGAGCACGAGGTTCGCACCGTCGGCGGCGAAGCGGCGCGCGCACGCCTCGCCGATACCAGAGCTCGCCCCGGTGATCAGAATCAGCTTCCCGTGGATGCGATTCACACGTCTCTCCGCAACGCCTCTGCTGGACGTTGTTGCGTGACGCCGTTTGTGCGACGTCCTTGTCTTATCTCATGTTCCCCGTGTGTCCCAGCGAATACCGTCCCGGCTGCGGCCACACGCACAGCCCGTGCGGCTCGCGACCGACCGGGATGCGGTGCGTGAGCCGGCCGGTTGCGGCATCGAACACGTACACCTCGTCGTCGTAACGCCCCGAGAGCCACAGCTCCCGCCCGTCGGCGCTGACGTTCCCCATGTCGGGACTCCCGCCGCCCGGCACGGGCCAGGTGGCGACGATCCGCTCCGTCGCGGGGTCGAGCACCGTGATGCTCCCCGGCCCGTGGCGGCCGCCCGCGGTCGTATTCCAGCCGCGGTTGCTGATGTACATGCGGCGGCCGTCCCGGCTGGGGTAAATGCCGTGCGTGCCCTTCCCGGTAGCGATGAACCCGATGCGCCGGAACGCCTCCGGGTCCACGAGGTAGACGCCGTTCGCCATCATGTCGGCGACGTAGAACACCCGCCCGTCCGGCGACGCGCGGATGTCCTGGGGCATCGCGCGGGCGCCCAGGCCGTCGGGGTCGAGCGTCAGGTAGCCGACCACCCGGCGCGCAGAGACGTCGAGCTTCAGCACCTCGCCCGAGAACTCGCAGGTCGCGAGCGCGTACCGCCCGTCGGCGGTGAACTCCATGTGGTCCACGCCCTTGCACTCGACCGGCACCGACTCGACGAGGGCCATCGTGTGCGCGTCGCGGAAGTCGAGCCGCCTGAGCCGCTCGGCCACCACGATCGCCCACCGGCCATCCGGTGTGAAGTAGAGGTTGTACGGGTCGGCGACCGCAACGCTCGTCCCTTCGCGACCGGTCGCCGGGTCGATCGGCGTGAGGGTGTTCCCCAGATTGTTCGCCACCCAGAGCGTCGCGAGATCGTACGAGGGAACCACGTGCTGGGGCAGCGCGCCCGTGGCGAAGGTGCGGAGCACACGGTAGGTAAGCGGATCGATCACGCTCACGCTGCCGTCCTTGCTGTTCGGCACGTAGACGAACGGCACGGCGCGCTGCGCCGCCGGGCTGAGCATCCCCGCGCCGGCGGCGGCGTACAGGTTCGGCGGCACGCTGTCCCCGGCGAGCCGGGTCTGGGCGGCACCCGGCGCGCCGGCGGCGACCGCCACCAGCGCCAGCGTGGTGTTGCGTATGCGCATCGAGACCCCTCGAACAAAACCTAGCAGGCCGACCGTGTGCAGGTAGTTTACTGCAGCCGCCGTTCCAACAGGAGCCCCCGGGATGTCCTCGGGCAGACTCTTGCCCCGCTTCGCGCTGCCCTGATGAAAGGAAGGGTGACCGTCCGATGCTGAAGCGAATCGCCGTCATACTGCTCGCCGCAGCGCTGCTCGCGCCGCCCTCCCCCGCGCCGGCGCAGCGCCACGTCACGACGCCCCGGGAAGCGCTGGGCTTCGACATCGGGGCGGACTATCACCTCGCAACCTACACCCAGCTCGAAGCGTACTGGCGCACGCTGGCGCGGCAGTCGCCGCGCATGGTGCTGCGCGAGATCGGCAAGACCGCCGAAGGCCGGACCCAGCTCATGGCGATCATCACGACGCCGGAGAATCACAAACGGATCGCCCGCTACCAGGAAATCGCCCGGCGCCTGGCGCGGGCGCAGGGGCTCACCGACGAGCAGGCACACGCGCTCGCGGCCGAGGGGAGGGCGGTCGTGTGGATCGACGGCGGCCTGCACGCCACCGAAGTGCTCGGCGCGCATCAGCTGATGGAGCTCGTCTACCAGATGGTGAGCCGGGACGACCCGGAGACCCGGCGCTTCCTCAACGACGTCATCCTGCTCGCGGTGCATGCGAACCCCGACGGGATGGAGCTGGTGTCGAGCTGGTACATGCGCGAGCCGGACTCGCTCAAGCGCTCGACAGCGGGGATCCCGCGGCTGTACCAGAAGTACATCGGGCACGACAACAACCGCGACTTCTACATGGTGAACCAGCCCGAGACCGAGAACATGGCCCGGGTCATGTTCCGGGAGTGGTTCCCCCAGATCGTGTATAACCACCACCAGACCGGTCCCGCCGGCGCCGTACTGTTCGCCCCGCCGTTCCGGGATCCTTTCAATTACTACTTCGACCCGCTGGTGCCGATCGGCATCGACATGGTCGCCGCCGCGATGCACGACCGCTTCCTCGTGGAGGGCAAGCCGGGCGCCACGATGCGGTCGGGCGCGCCCTACTCGACGTGGTGGAACGGCGGGCTTCGCACCACCGCCTATTTCCACAACATCATCGGGCTGCTCACGGAGTCGATCGGCAATCCCACGCCGATCGACATCCCGTTCGTCCCCGACCGCGAGCTGCCCAAGGGCGACTTGCCCTCACCCGTCGAGCCGCAAAAGTGGCACTTCCGGCAGTCGGTCGAGTACTCGATCACCGCCAACCGTGCCGTGCTCGACTACGCCTCGCGCTACCGCGAGACGCTGGTCTACAACATCTACCGCATGGGGAAGAATGCGATCGAGCGCGGCAGCACGGACCATTGGACCATGCACCCCCAGCTCATCGAGACCGTGAAGGCGGCCGCGGCGAAGGACTCCGCCCTCGACACCATCCGCACCGCGCGCACCCGGGACGGCCGGGTGCCGACCAAGTACTTCGCCATGCTGCGCGATCCAGCACTACGGGACCCGCGCGGCTACATCCTTCCGTCCGACCAGCCGGACTTCCCGACCGCCACGAAGTTCGTGAACACCCTGATCAAGAACGGCGTCACGGTGCTGCAGGCCACGCGGGACTTCGACGTGGCGGGCAAGCACTATCCCGCCCGGTCCTATGTGCTCAAGGCCGACCAGGCGTTCCGGCCGCACGTGCTCGACATGTTCGAGCCTCAGGACCACCCGAACGACTTCCAATACCCCGGCGGCCCGCCGATCCCGCCGTACGACAATGCGGGCTGGACTCTCGCTTATCAGATGGGCGTGCAATTCGACCGCATCCTGGACGGCTTCGAGGGCCCGTTCGAGCCCGTCTCGGGCTTCGCCACGCCGCCCGCCGGGACCGTCAGCCACGCCGACGGCGCCGCCGGGTTCCTGCTGAGTCACCACGTGAACGACGCCGTGATCGCGACCAATCGGCTGCTGGCGAAGGAGCAGGAGGTCGATTGGCTCGCGCAGTCGATCCCGGCGAACGGCAGGACCTACCCCGCCGGCACGATCTTCATTCCCGCGACGACGTCGAGCGTCCCCCTCGTCCGCCAGCTCGCGACCGAGCTGGGCGTGAGCTTCGAGGGCGTCAGCACGCGGCCCGCGGGCGACGCGCTGCGGCTGCGCCCCACGCGGATCGGCCTGTGGGACCGCTACGGCGGCTCAATCCCCTCCGGCTGGACCCGTTGGCTGCTCGAGCGGTTCGAGTTCCCCTTCGAGGTGATGTATCCGCCGGCGCTCGACGCCGGCAAACTCGCCGACCGCTACGATGTGCTCGTGTTCCCCGACGGCGCGATTCCGCAGAACGACCGCGACCAAGAGGACGACTTCTTCGGGCCGCCGCCCGCGCCCGAGACCATTCCCGCAGAGTACCGCGGCCGGCTCGGCCGCGTGACGGTGCAAAAGACCGTGCCCCTGCTCCGGCAGTTCCTCGCCGACGGCGGCACGATCATCGCGATCGGCAGCTCGACCAGCCTGGGTCAGCATATCGGGCTGCCGCTCGCCAGCCACCTGGTGTTGGACGGGAAGCCCCTGCCCCGCTCCAAGTTTTACGTGCCGGGCTCGCTGCTGCAGGTCCGGGTCGATACCACGCGCCCGCTCGCCTACGGAATTCCAGGACGGGTGGACGTGTTCTTCGACAACAGCCCGGCGTTCGATCTGCGTCCCGCGGCGGCGGTCGCGGGCGTGCGGCCGGTGGCGTGGTTCGATTCGGACCACCCGCTGCGGAGCGGCTGGGCGTGGGGCCAGCAGTACCTGAAGGACGGCGTGGCGGTCGTCGAGGCCCCGGCCGGCGACAAGGGCGGGAAGCTGTTCCTGTTCGGGCCGGAGATCCTGAACCGTGGCCAGCCGCACGGCACGTTCAAGTTTTTCTTCAACGGGATCTATCTGGCGCGCGCGACGCCGGTGGCCCAGGCGGCGGGCACGGGAGCGCGGTGAGCCGGGATGAAAACGGAGCGGCGGGGCAACCCCGCCGCTCCGTTTTCCACGTCACGCCTCACGGCTTACTGGCACTTCGGCTCGCCTTCCTTGTTCGCCGGCGCCAACGCAGTCGACCCGATAAAGATCGAGCACGTCTTCGTCGTGTTGAGGTTGGTGATGTTCGCCGTCCAACCATCGGCCGTGAGCGCGACGGCCGGTAGCGTGTTGCCCGTCGACTGGGTGAAGATGACCCCACCCGCGCCGATCGTCGCCGAATACTTGACGGAGTCGGCGAAATAAGCCTCTTCCGCGGTCACCAAGTTACGAAGGTCGGACTTCATGGAGGCGAGATACGCCTTCTCCTTCGTGTTGGCGAACTTCGGAATCGCGATCGCGGCCAAAATGCCGATGATCACGACCACGATCAGCAGCTCAATAAGCGTGAAACCCTTGCGGTTCATCTGACCCTCCTGTGAAAGGTTTTCAGTAGGTCGGCCAGTTATCGACCCAGGCGTTCGTGTACCCCACGAGCTGGGCCGTCTTCCCCATCGCCCTCGCAACATTGCACGAATTGTAATTGAAACGCTTCGCGCCGTTGCCGACGTCGTCCTGGGACAGGTTCTTGCCGAGTTTGACGTTGAGTCCCGTGACGGTCGCCCCGTCCACGCCGCCGTTGCCGTTCGACGTGAGGTTGTCGCCGACGAGCAGCACGCCGTGCCACGTGACGTTGCCGTTCATCGTCAGGCTGCCGGACACGATCAATGTCCCTTGCCCATCGCCCGACAGCACCCAGTTGCCGTCGACCCGGATGACCGGCCAGTAGTTCGGGTCGGTGAAGGGGGGCCAGGTGCCCGGAGGAATCGTGACGTCGGGCGTTATTGCCGTCCCGTTTGTGATCCCGGCCCAGTCGATCTTGACCGAGTCCGCCATCTCCGCCGGCGTAGGGGCGACGTTCTTGACCGGCGGATTCCCCTGGGGCGCGAGGCCGCCGCCGTTCTGCGTATACCCCGGGATGGTCGGCACGGCCACGCCGGCGACCGCGGGCAGCTGGCCGCACCCATCCGTGCCGCCAGCCCCCATCGAAGACCCGCCATTCTTGTGCAACCCGCTCAGGCTGGTCCAGCTGGCCAGGATGTCCATCGTCGCCGGCTGCCACACCGCGTACTCGGCCACAGAGCGCTCGGCCACGGGCGTGCCGCGCAGTGCCCTCACGGTGCTCACACCGTTCGACCGCACGACGTATCCCCACCGCTGCGTCGTCGGGTCGGCGCGCAGTTGCCGCAGCACCACGTCGGCGTATCCGCCGGTCAGCATGATCCGCGTCGACTCCGTCACGGCGGGCGGCGCCACCGTGAAGCCGAACGAGTCGCGGCGCGCGATGAACAGTTCCAAGCCGGTCTCGGCCAGTGTGAAGGCGGCGAGCGCTGCCTGGTCGTTCGCACTGACCCGGCGCTCGCTGGCGAGGCCCGAGAAGCCCGCCGCGAGCAGGACGGTGAGCACCACGATGATCAGGATCACCAGTGAGAGCGCTACACCGCGCTCGGAAAGTCGTGGTCGCATGCTCACTCCTGGCTCGCGCGTCACTTGAGCTGGTTGTTGAAGAACACCGCCGTGACGACCTGCGCCTGCTTGGGCCCAGCCATTCCCTCGGGCGCCCGCTCGCTTTGCGCGTTCAGGTCGAACTCGAGGCCGCGCAGCGCGGCCAAAGAGGTCGGCACGGCGCTCTGCGCCGTGTCGCTCCCGGCGACGAAAAAACGGAACTTCGCAGTCGTGTCGAACGGCGCGACCAGCTCGTCGCTCTGCCCGGTTTGGACGATCGTGCGCCACAGCGCCGTCCGTCCCGGCAACGCGACCGAGCTCTTGAACTCGTAGGTCACGCGCTGGATCAGGAACACCGGCGTCCCGATCAGCGTGGCCGGGGGAATGGTTGCGGGGAGCGCCGGCCGAACCGCCACGACCCGGCCCTGCGGCAACACCGTCACGTTCGCCGCCGCGCAGACCGACGCGTTGTCCGGAGCCAGCGAGGCGCCCGCCTCCAGATACGTATACTGCCCCAGCGAGTCGCGCCAGGCGTAACCGGAGAAGCCGGCCGTCGCGTACATCGTCGAGTCGACCGGCCAGAGCGACAGGGTGGTCTCCGTGCCGCTGCTCGCGCATGCGACCCCGATGGCGTACGGGGCCCGCACCGTGATCCGCGTGGCGGTCGCCGACACCGCCCCGCCCGTCGCCTCGACCATCCGCAGGTCGGACAGCGCCGCGTTGATCGCGGTGCGCGACACGAACCGCGCCCGGCGGAGCTGGGTCTCTTGGTCGTAGAACCGGGTCTGCGACAGCAGCAGGCGGGTGATCGCACCGCCGACGATCCCGATGATGAGGATCGTCACCAGCAGCTCGCTGAGTGTGAACCCGCGGCGCGCGCTCACGGCTTGTTGAAAGGGTTGTTGCCCGGCTTGGTCCGCTGCAGCACGACGGTGTCGGGCCGGAACAAGGTGTTGAGCGGCGTCACCACGACCGTCACGCGCCGCAGTCTGGGCGAGAGGCTGTCCACCATGACTTTGCGGGTGTAGGGCAGCGGCGGCTTGGTGACGGTGATCGTGCCCGCCCGGCTCTTGAGCGAATCGAACGGCATCGCCGTGAACAGGTTCACCTGTTGCGCCACGACCGCGTCACGTGCCGCGCCGCCCGAGACGGCGTAGAACCGGCGCGCCAACGCGAAGTTGAGCTGCGCCACGCTCACGAGCACGAGGGAGAGCAGCGCCATCGCGACCAGCAGCTCGATGAGCGTGACGCCGGCCTCGGATCGGCTCACGGGACCCTCACCCACCCGGCGCGCGACATCGTGACCTGGCGGGAGTAACCGCGCGCCCACACCGTCACGGTGAGCGGGCTCGACGTGACACCGCTCGGGAACAGATCGACCGGGGTCGCCGAGAACGACACGGAGTCGAGCCCGTATGGCGTGTCTGGGCCGAGCCACCGCGTGTCCAGAACGGTGCCGCTCGCACGCTCGGCGACCGTCATCGATTGCCCGTCGCCGCCGCGGGCGATGCGGATGGGCTTGCGTTGACGCGCCGCGCTCGAGACCGCGACGGCGAGATCGTGACCGACCACCGCCGCGGCCTGGTTCACGCGCGAGTGCGTCGTGATTCGCGAAACCGCGGGCAGCGCTGCGGTCGTCACGATCGAAAAGATGAGGACGACGATGATCAGCTCGATCAGCGTGAAGCCTGCGCGCTCTACCTTCCATGTCCGCATGCGCGGAACGCCCCTACACAACGCAAAACGGCCCCCACGCTCGTCAAAAGGCGTAAGGCCGTCAGCTAGGTCTGGTGGCTGGGCTGTCTCAGGCGAGACCGAGACCCCGTGGCTTTGCGCCCCGCCGTCGCCGGCGGTTTGCCCTTATCGGAGACTTCGCGTTGCCAAAGTAGTGGCGCGGCCGGAACTTGCGGTGTGACCCAGGACACAATTCTCGCACGGTGTCGGATCGGAACACCGGGCGCCGTGGCTAGACCGGGGCCGCCTCGATCCGCCAGTCGATCAGGATCTTTCCGGTGCTGCGGTTGTCCCGGAGGCGCTGAAACCCGTCCGCCGCCCGCGTGGGCGGAAGCACCGAGTCGACCGTCACGCGCAACGCTCCAGTCTGAAACGCGGGGAGGATCTCCTCGCGGAAGCGCCGCACCAGGGCCGCCTTCTCCAACCGGCTCCGGGCCCGCAGCGTCGACCCGATGAGCCGCGCGCGCTTCTGCATCAGGAGCGACAGGTCGAGGGCCGCGGCAGGGCCACCCATGGTCGCGATGCAGATGATCCGGCCTCCCGGCGCGAGGACCGTGAGGTCGCCGGGCAGTGTCGGGGCGCCGATCGGATCGAGCACGATGTCCACGGCGTCGCGGCCCCACCGCAGCTCGATCTCTGGCACGACCGTCGGGCCACTGTGAATCGCCAGATCGGCGCCCGCCGCCGTCAGCGCCGCGAGCTTCTCCGGCGTGCGCGTCGTGGCCGCGACCTGCGCGCCGAGCTGTTTCGCGACCTGAATCGCGGCCAGCCCCACGCCCGAAGCGCCGGCGTAGATGAGCACCCTGGCGCCGGCCGCGAGGTCACCCTCCACGACGAGGTTGACGAACGCGGTCAGAAACGCTTCGGGGATGCCGGCTGCCGCGACCGGATCGAGCCGGGGCGGCGCGAGGAACACCTGCCCCTGCGGGGCGGCGACATATTCGGCATGGCCGCCGCCGGCGAGCAGAGCGCAGACCCGGTCCGCCGAGCCCTCGATCGTGCCCGACACCTCGAGCCCCAGGATTTCCGACTCCCCGGGCGGCGGCGGATAGCGCCCCGCGATCTGGGAGAGGTCGGCGCGGTTGAGCCCCGAGGCCGCCACGCGCACGAGTACCTCGCCGACCCGAGGCACCGGCACAGCCGTGTCCCACAGCTCGCTCGCGTAGCCGCCGTCCCGCTCCACGACGTGGAGATACTTCATGACGCCTTTCGTGCGACACCTCACGCGTGACGTCGCACGCGTGACGCTTTCGTGCCACGTTTTTCTTCGTGCTATCTTAACAGCCGTGAAGCGTTGCTGGGCAGGTGACGACGATCCTCTGATGCTCGCCTACCACGACCGTGAGTGGGGCGTGCCGCTGCACGGCGACCGCGAGCTGTTCGCGAAGCTCGTGCTGGACGGATTCCAGGCGGGCCTGTCCTGGGCAGTGATCCTCCACAAGCGGGTTCGTTTCCTCGAGGCGTTCGACGGGTTCGACCCAGAGCGCATGGCCCGCTACCAGGCGCCGAAGATCGGGCAGCTGCTGCGGGACCCCGGGATCGTGCGCAACCGGCAGAAGGTACGGGCCGCCGTGTCGAACGCACGGGCGTTCCTCGAGTTTCGCGCGCGGGAAGGCTCCTTCGACGCCTTTCTGTGGAGCTTCGTAGGGCACACGCCCAAGCAGTACCGCCGGCGCAGCCTGCGGGACCTCCCGGCCCGCTCCCGGGAGTCGGACCGGATGAGCGCCGCCCTCACCCAGCGCGGTTTCCGGTTCGTCGGGCCTACGATCTGCTACGCGTTTATGCAAGCCGTGGGGATGGTCAACGACCATCTCGTGACGTGCTTCCGGCACGCCGAGGTACGTCGCCTTGCCGCGGACGGGTGATGCCAACGGTCCAGTCCGAGGTGGCGAGGCTCGAGCGCGTGCTCGTCAAGCACGCGCGCGCTGCCTTCCTGAGCGACGCGGTCATCGATCGCCAGTGGCAGGACTTGCACTACGTCGCGCGCCCCGACGCGGCCCGGGCCGCTGCCGAGTACGACGGCTTCCTCGAGCTGCTCACCGGCAGCGGCGTGGAGGTTCACTGCCTCGCCGCCGACGAGACCGGCAGCCTTGATTCCATCTACGTCCGCGACGCCTCCATCGTGTGCGACCAGGGCGTGATTCTCTGCAACATGGGGAAGCCGCAACGCGCCGCCGAGCCCGTGGCCCACGACGCCGCCTATCGCGACCTCGGCGTCGCCAGGCGCGGAGCGATTACCGGTGCAGGGCGACTCGAAGGCGGCGACGTTGTCTGGGTCGACGCGCGCACCGTCGCGGTCGGGCAGGGCTACCGGACCAACGCGGAGGGAATCCGCCAGCTGCGCGAATTGCTCGCAGGCTGCATCGAAGAGCTGCTCGTGGTCCCCCTCCCCCACTGGCGCGGGCCCAACGACGTCTTCCACCTGATGTCGATGGTGAGTCCGATCGACCAGGACCTGTTTCTCGTGTACGCGCCGCTGTTACCGGTCCCGTTCCGCGAGGCCTTGCTGGCGCGCGGTATCGAGCTGATCGAGGTGCCCGAGGGGGAGTTCGCCACGCTCGGCGGCAACGTGCTCGCCCTCGCGCCGCGCAGCTGCGTGATGGTCGCCGGCAACCCCGAGACGCGGACACGGCTTCGGCGCGCGGGCGTCGAGGTGCGCGAGTTCGGGGGCCGGGAGATCTGCCTGAAGGGCGGAGGGGGGCCTACCTGTCTGACTCGACCGCTCGTGAGAAGCCCCGTTCCGCGCTAAGTTGCTAAGGACTCTCACACCCCAGGAGTGCCCCGATGGCACCGGTTTCGCTTGAGCGCTTCGTCAAACAGCTGGAAACTCTGAAGCAGGAGATGGACACAGGAAAACTGAAGTCGAGTGAATACGATCAACGCCTCGCCCGCGCGATCCGGGAGCTGCGGGAGCAGAAGCTGGACGCCGACCGCGCCGCGGTCTCGCAGGCGCTCGCGAGCGCGCTGCAGCGCGGCGCCATCACGCCCGCCGTGAAAGGACACATTGAAAAGCGGCTGGGACTCGCGTAGGTAGGCCGGCTACACCGCCATCTTCTCCAGCTCCGCCTCCACCCGTCGGCGGTCGACCGCGTCGCCCACGGTTCCGAAGATCTCCCGCGCACGTTCCAGGTACGCGCGCGCCTCTTCGCGCTGGCCGAGCCGCTCCCGGAACAGGCCGTACTCGAGATACACCTGGGCTTCGGCCGCGGGGGAGGGCTCGAGCGTCCGGCTCAGCTCCACTGCCTGCTCGAAGAAGACGAACCCCGTTTCGTCGAGCTGCCGGCCCCGCAATCTCCCCATCAGCATGTAGATCTGCACCAGGCGGCTCGTGAGGTTGCCGGCGATCGCCACCTGCTCGGCGCGCCGCATTTCTTCCTCACCGTCCAAGAACCGCCCCGCTTCGAGATGCAGCTCGGCCAGGTTGAGGCGAATCGAGACCTCGAGGCCGGCGTCCCGCGGCGCCCGCTGCGCCCAGGCCAGCGCCTCGCGGTACGCGGCCATGGCCGCCGCCTCGTGTTCCAGCTGGCCTTCGAGCAGTCCCTGCATGTTCAGGACCCCGGCGATCTCCTCGGTCGCGTCGGTCGACTCGAAGCACTCCCGCGCCCGACGCAGGTGCTCGCCGGCGCCCGCCAGATCGCCCTGCAGGCGCGCCAGCACGCCGAGGTGGTGCTCGAGGCGTCCGATCTGCCGCTGGTCGCCCGTCGCTTCGGCGAGACGCAGGCCGCGGGCGTACCACGCCTGGGCGCCGGCCCATTGACTCTGTGCCAGCGCCGCGCCGCCGAGTCCTTCGCAGGCGGCGATCGCGCCCGCCTGATCGAACTCCGCTTCCGCGATCGCCAGGGCGCGCTGGAAGTGGCGTGCTCCCTCCGCGTGCTGTCCTAGTCTGAGGAAGAGCTCGCCGAGCGAGCGCAGCGACTCCACCTCGGGGCGGCGGTCCTGCAGCGCCTGCGACACGCGCAGCGCGACGTCGTACCACGCGCGCGCCTGCCCGACGCGGTCGACGCGCTCCTCGCTGCGCCCTGCGCGCAGCAGCGCGGCCACGGCCCCAGGTCCATCTCCCCGCTGCTGGCACTCGAGCGCCTCCACGTACGCCCGGTACAGGGTCTGGAGGTGCTCGGTGATCACATGAAACGCTTGCGGCATGCGGCGCCGCAGCTCCTCCGGCTGGACCCCGCGCTTGCCGAGCGTGAGATACGGGCCGGAGCTCGACCACAGCGTGCGCTCGTCGGGGCGCGAGATCGAGACGAGCAGCGCTCGCAGCGGCGCGAGCGCCTCGATCTCGGGCAGCAGCCCGAGGGCCTTGTCGACCCGGACCGGGAGCAGCGGTTGCTCGCCGCTCACAGGCCGTACTCTTTCATTTTGCGGGTCAACGTATTGCGGTGGATCCCGAGTACCTCCGCCGCCGCGCCGATCTGGCCATTGGTGTGCGCCAGCACGCGCGCGATGTGACGCGCTTCGACTTCCGCGAGCGCCAGGAGCGCGCCCTCGGGCCGGTCGGGGAGCATCGCCTCCTCGCCACGGAATTCCTCCGGGAGGTGGTCGACCCGCAGGACCTCATCGGTAGCGACGATCACGGCTCGCTCGATGACGTTGCGCAGCTCCCGCACGTTCCCCACCCAGGCGTGATTGCGCAGCAGGTCGAGCGCCCGGTCCGAGATCGAGTGGATCCGTTTGCCATACTCCTTGGCGAAATGGCGCGCGTAGTAGGCCGTGAGGAGGAAGAGATCCTCACCGCGCTCGGTGAGGCGCGGCAGGCGGATCGGGACAACCGCCAACCGATAGTAGAGGTCCTCACGAAACCTGGATTGCCTGATGGCTTCCTTGAGGTCGCGGTTCGTCGCCGCGATCAGGCGGACGTTCACGGGGATCGTCTCCGAGCCCCCCACGCGCTCGATCTCCCGCTCTTGCACCGCCCGCAGGATTTTCGCCTGGAGCGCCAGGCTCATGTCCGCGATCTCGTCGAGGAACAGCGTGCCACCCCCCGCCTGCTCGAACCGGCCGATCTTGCGAGTGATCGCCCCGGTAAACGAACCCTTCTCGTGGCCGAACAACTCGCTCTCGAGCAGGTTCTCGGGAATGGCGGCGCAGTTGACGGCGACGAACGGCCCGGACGCCATGGGCCCGTTCAGATGGATCGCCCGCGCAATCACTTCTTTTCCGGTGCCCGACTCCCCCTGCACGAGCACGGTCGCGGTGCTGGGCCCGACTCGCGCGATCAGCTTGTACACCTCGAGCATCGCGGGGCTTTGCCCCACGAGCGCGTACTGCCCGACGGCGTGGGATTCGACCTCCGGCAGCGTCACCGCCGCCTCCGGAGCGGTGCGCACGCGGCGCAGCGCACGCAGGAAATCGTCGCGGCGCACCGGCAGCGAGAGCACGTCCAGCACGCCGAGCTTCTCGGCGCGCAGCACCAGGCCCATCGAGGGCCGGTGCGCCACGGCGATCAGACGCGGGGCCGCGCTGGCGCCCCGCAGCGTGTCCACCCACCAGACGAGATCATCGTCGGCGTGGTCGCCGAGCACAGCCACCACGACCTGCCACCGCCCGGCGCCGAGCTGGCGCACGGCCCGCGGGAGGTCCGGGGCCGACTCGATCTCGGCGCCGCCGTCCTCCATCCACTGGCGGATGCTGTGGAGCAGGCCTCCGCTGCCGCCGCCCTCCGCGCCCACCGCGAGAATGTGCAACGCCTGCCACTCCTCTTTGCGAGGCGCAGCGGGCGGAGCGGCTGGAGGTCCGGTCGGTACCACCCTGGTCATGCCCTTACGCGTCCGCCCCCTGCGTAGCGCGCCACCAGCACGAGTGCATCATCCGTGCCCTTCCCGTGGCGCGCCAGGATGTGGTCGGCGAGCTGTTGCGGCGTCGCGCCAGTGGGAAGACCGTCGGCGAAGCCGCCGCGGATCCCGTCGGTAGCGAAGATGAGGAGGTCCCCCGGGGCGACGGGCTGCACATCGGCACGCAGCGGCGGCAGCTCCGAGCCGACGATGCCACCGCGCGTCACGAGCGAGCCGCGCGCCCGGCGCGCCCGGGCATCCGCGTGCAGCAGCACACCCTCCACGTTCCCGACGCCGAGCCAGGTCAGCGAACGCTTCACGCCGTCCAGATAGGCGAGGCTCATGACGACACCGCGCGTCCCGACGAGCGCCTGGTGACACTTTCGTACCACCGGGACCAGGAACTCGTCGCCGTCTCGGTCCAAGGCGGTCACGGCCGCACGCGCGGCAGCGGCCGCGTCCGCGCCGTGCCCGAGCCCGTCCACGGCGGCGACCAGCACGCCGCGCCCCACCGGCTTCACCAGATGGAGGTCGCCCGATTCCGTCTCGCCGGCGAGCGCAAGCGTGGCCACGCCCCAGTCGATCAGGGGAGGAACCTCCACCGACGCGTCACGCATGCCGGCGGCGCCATTTTTTCATCGTCACGGTGGTCCCCTTCCCCGGTGTCGACACGACGTCGAAGTCGTCCATCAGGCGGCGCGCGCCCGGCAGCCCCAGCCCCAACCCGCCGGACGTCGAGTATCCATCCTGCAGGGCACGCGCGACGTCGGGAATCCCGGGCCCCTGATCACGCGCGACGACGACCAGACCATCGAGGTCGCCGTTCATCACCGTGCGTAGCGTGATCTCGCCGCGCTTGGCGTACATCAGGATATTGCGGGCGATCTCCGAGATGGCGGCGGCGATGACGGTCTGGTCGCCGCTCGAGAACCCGGCCTCCGCCGCGAGCTCCCGCCCTTTTTGCCGGGCGCTCACGACGTCCACGTCGGCCGCGATCGGGACCAGGAGCTCGTCAGCCACGAGGGATCCGCCCCTGCACGCGTTCGATGCGCTCCCGGGCCTGCCGATCCAGGAAGGCGAGCCCCTCCTCGAGGTCGAGCGCCGTCGAGACACCCTTGAGAGTCAGGCCGAGCTGCACCATCGCGAAGGCCACTTCAGGCTGGATGCCGACGATCACCGTCTCAGCGCCCCGCAACCGCGCCATGTGCGCGATGTCACGCAGCGTGCGGACCGCGAAGGAATCCATCACGTCGAGCGCCGTCACATCGACGATCACGCCACGGGACCGATACTTCCCAACCCGCTCGATCAGCGCCTCGCGGAGCTGCGACAGATCGGCGTCCGTGAGCGCTGACTGGATGGACGCGATCAGGTAATGGCCTTGCTTCAGTATCGGAACTTCCACCGCGCCCTCCGTCTACGGAATGGGATGCGAGGTCACGCCTTCGGGGTCACTTCTTCCAAGGCGAGGACCTTGTACCCGAGCAGCCGCTCCGCCTCTTCGATGCCGCCCTGGAGGTCGCCCACGGTCGCCATTTCGCTCAGGTCCACGCCGATCGTCACGAGCGTTTGCGCGATCTCGGGCGACAGGCCGGTGACGATCACCGTCGCGCCCAGCAGGCGCGACGCCTCGACGGTCTGCACGAGATGGTTGGCGACGTTCGAGTCCATGGCCGCCACACCGGTGATGTCGATCACTACCACCTTCGCGCGGTTGGTGCGGATCGCGCGCAGCAGCTGCTCGGTCAGCTGGCGAGCCCGCTGGGGGTCGATTACGCCGATGATGGGGAGGATGAGCAGTCGTTCGCGCACCTGCAGCACCGGCGTCGACAGCTCGCGAATCGCTTCCTGCTGCTGGCGGATGATGCGCTCGCGCTCCTGCACGAAGCCCACGGCCACCGTGTTCGCGATCCGGTTCGCCGCGGGCTCGTAGGCGTCGAGAATGCGGTTCAGCTTGTCGAAGTCTTCGTGATACTTGCCGAACAGCGAGCGCGCCAGCACGTCGCGCAGCAGCAACACGATGCCGATGACTTCATGCGTCTCGACGCCGCGCGGAATGATGCGCTCCGACAGGTTGCGCGCGTAGGCTTGCAACGCCTCGAACGTCCCCGTCTCCAGCGCCTCGACGTAGTTGTCGTACACCGACGTCGCTTCGGCGAAGATTTCCTCCTCCGTCATGGCCGTGAGGAGCTGCGCTCGCGTAATGCGGCGCGCCCACTCCTCTCGCAACTGCGTCCGATTCTGGCGCAGGTGTGCCACCAGCTCGCGCAGCAGCGCCGCGGTGGACTCGGACGGAGCCTGCGGATCGAGCGGAGAGGGAGCTTGAGTGTCTTTCCCTTTGGCAGCCATGGGGACGGATCCTTGGGGTGGAATGTTGCCGCGGCGCAACAGCAAGGCTAGTGCCCAGAAAACTGCCACCGGCGAGGCGGCATATCATATTGTGAGGAAGTAAGTTGTAAACTGAGGTTGCACCATCGCTATGGCGCTGGCGCAGCGGATTAGGGCTACAGATGATTCGCCGCCGCACCGAAAGAGGGCACGAGGAGGCGGGCCACCATGGGGGTCCTACCGCCGTTGGTGCGGAGGACGCAATCCTCGCATGGTCTACTGTCGGCCCGGACTCCCCGTCGATGCAGCTTCCTCTCTCGGTGGCGTGTGTCGTCCACCGGTGCCACGTGGCGCGAGCAGCAAACTCGATGCCACGGCGCCACGCGGCTGCCGTTAATCTCGTGTCACGAGCCCACCGAGCTGTTCGCCGAGCCGACGATGATCTCGCCGGTCGTCGTCAGGATGCCTGGGAGGCAGCCTAAGATTGTACAGCCTCCGCCAGTCACGGTCTGCAGCACCACGTGGATCATGTTCACCGTGATGCCGCTCGTTGTCACGCCGTCGCCGCTGAGAGTCTGTTCATTCAGCACGGCGTAGCCAACACCCGGCAGATCGACCCGCGTGTTGGGCGCCACGTCCGTCGTTATCAGGACTCCGTTGACGACGAGGTTGGTGAACCCGGAGCCTGCGGCATCGCTCGCGGCCCCCGCTGCGCTCACGTAGCTCGCCGCCATCGCAGTGACGATATCCGCGGAGATGAGCCCGCCCAGCACGCTCACCTGCTGCAGGTCGGAGCTGCTCTGCGAGCTGCTCACCGCGTCATCGACGGCCCCGGTCGTCAGCGCGGTGAGCCACTCCGAAGAGACCGCGTTCGACCCGCCAAAGGCGTCCAGGCTTTGCTCGTCCATGCCGCCGCTCGTGGGCAACATGGCGACGGGCGTTTGCTGCACCACGCCCGCGGTGTTCACCAGCGCGCCGAATGCCGAGCCTCCGACGCTCGTCTGTGCGTTGGCTCGCGTGGCGAGCAGTGTGAACGCGCTCGCGAGCCCGAGCGCCACCCCCCGACTGAGCCAGCGGGGCGGGCGCAATGTGATCGCTGCCATAGTCATCTCTCCTCGGTTTTCCTGAAGGTCGCTCATGAAAGCCTCACGCCCCCGATCCGGTGAGCTTGTGATACTGAAGGTTGCCGCCGGTCAGGATGCCAGCCCGGTCGTACACCGCGTTCCCCCCTTCAGGATCGCACGTAGTCAAGCAGATGAGCATTCTGATGTGGTCATGGCCCACGCCGGGCTCGCCTTCGTCGCACGCATGGTGGACTTCGAAGAACACGGGGACCGTTTCGCCCGTGTCGCGCCGCTTCGCGCTGCCCGGCCCCGAGAATCGCCCGCATGGCTTGCCGGTGTATTCGCTCTCTACCTCGACGAACGTGTCCACGTTGCCGTGAAACACGAAGCCGCCGAAGAGGGCAGTGTTGTGCTCTACCCAGGTGATGTGGCCGCTGCCACTCGTCGACTTACACGCGGTTGGTCGCGCTTGGAACCCGAACGTCGCGAAGTCACGCGAGGTGGGAGTGTTCTTGCCCGTGGGAGACTCGGCTCCTCCCATATTCGCGCCGGGCTTATCGATCCGCCCGCCGCCCGTCATCCGAAAGCACGCGGCGCTCACGGCCCAAAAGTCGGGCCGCGGTGCCACCGAGCGCGCCGGCGTCGCGGAGTCCCGGCAGGCCACCGCCACGACAGCGGCCGCCAGCAACCCCGGCACCAGGATGAGATGTTTGCGTTGCATCATGTGTGTCCTGCCTCCTCCGTTACTGGTCCGTGCCGCATGGATGCCGCACCCCGTGCCGCATGGATGCCGCACCGTCTTGGGAGGCAAGGCCAGTGCCATTCGACGGTCCGGAAAACGCGATTGATTTTTCGAGAGTTAGGTGAGCTCGTTGCGTGCTCGCGTCGACACCGGCGCATCGTTTTCCGTGCAACGAGTGCGTCGTCAGCGCACCAAAACCAAGGAAAGAAAAAGCGTCGAGCGGATCGCTCGACGCCTCGTTGGTCACTCTCGGAACGGACGCCGCGGGGAGTGGCGTGCGGTCCACCCCCCGCGGGCATTGGTGTTTCGCTCAGTTGCCTACCTCCTTGGGTTACGACGCTCGTCTGCCCGGTCAACGCGACCGGCGCACCATCTCGATGTGGGTATCATGTGCTGCTATCGGGTCGGAGCCTTTCTTTAGGGTCCCGCTGCTCGATTCTGCCCGCTTGCATAACGCGCACCGGCGGCCGCGCTCGCCGACCGCGTTGTGCCCGCGAGAGATGCGCTCCTCCCCCCCGAGGGCCGTGTCGCGGCCCCGCTACAGCCACCGCCACGGCTCAGCTCGCAGCAAGCGGCTGGGGCATGGCGACCGCGCGGCGCGGTGGGCGTGGCGGCGCCGCGGCTGTGCCGTCCAGGTCGACCAGCTCGCCGTCGCACAGCACCCGCACGATCCGCTCCGCGGCGCGACCGTCCCACCGCTCGATCACCGGCCGCGCGGGAGAGCGTCGCGCCACGGCCCGCTCGACCGCGTTGAGCATCACCTCGCGCCGCGGCGCGACCAGCCGATTGGTCCCGTGCGTGCACGTGACCGGGCGCTCGGTGTTGGGCCGCACCGTCACGCACGGCACGCCGAGGAAGGTCGTTTCCTCCTGCAGGCCGCCGGAATCGGTGATGACGAGCTGCGCCCCCGCGACGAGGCCAAGCATATCGAGGTAGCCGAGCGGTTCGAGCAGACGCAACCCGCCGCTCGGGTTCCGCTGGAAGCCGAGCGCGTGCACGCGCTCGCGCGTGCGCGGGTGGACGGGGAAGAGCACGGTCAGCTTGCGGCTGATCTGATCCAGCGTTTCCAGCAGCTCGCGCAGGACGGCGGGATCATCGACGTTCGCGGGGCGGTGTAGCGTGACGACGGCGTAGCCGGCTCCCACGACGTCGTAGTGCGCCGGGACGTCGCGCTTCTCGGCCTGCGGCAGGGCCCAACACAGCGAGTCGATCATGACGTTCCCGACGAAGTGCACGCGGTCGGCGGGAATGCCCTCGGCAACGAGGTTGTCGCCCGCGTCGCGGGACGGCGTCAGCAAGACGTCGGACAGCCGGTCCGTGACCACGCGGTTGATTTCCTCGGGCATGGTCCAGTCGCCGCTGCGCAGCCCTGCCTCCACGTGCCCGACGCGCCTGCCGAGCTTCGCCGCCACCAGCGCAGCGGCGAGAGTGGAGTTCACGTCGCCGTACACCAGCACGAGGTCAGGGCGGAGCTCGGTCAGGATCGGCTCGAGCCGCTGCATCACGGCCGCCGTCTGCTGCGCGTGCGAGCCCGAGCCGACTCCGAGGTGGTAGTCGGGAGCGGGAATCCACAGCTCCTCAAAGAAGAGGTCCGACATGTCCGGGTCGTAGTGCTGACCGGTGTGCACGATGACGTGCTCGAGGTCGCGACGCTTGGCCAGCTCGCGATCGACCGGCGCGAGCTTCATGAAATTGGGGCGTGCCCCGACGACGGAGAGGATACGCACTAGTGTCCCAGCCGCGTGAGGCCGTAGATGGCGACCGGCAGCGTCACGAGGATACCGATAATGCGCCACGTCGACTCCGAGTCCTTGCGAACCTCCCGCGGCACGAAAATCTGATCTCCCGTGTGCAGGTTCATCTGATCGATCGTCAAGCCCTTCGCCACCGCCTCGCGCAACGTGTCACCGGTCCACACCTGCTGGCCGTCGCGCTCGATGCGCGCGTCGCGGAACTTCGCGTCGCGCGTCGGCCCGCCTGCCACCATGAGCGCGTCGCCGATCACCACATCCGCGGGGACGGCGTAGAACCCCGGGCGCTCCACCTCGCCGAGGATCGAGAGCCGGACCAGCGCCTTGGCGTGCAGCGACGGGTTCTTCAGGTACCGCCCCAGCTGCTGGGTGAGATAACTCTCCACGTCGGCGCGCTGCACACCGGCGAGCGGGATCGCCCCGATCACGGGAAGCATCAGCGCGGGTCCTTGCGCCACGGTGAACGTGTGGGTGAACTGCGTATCTCCTTCCACCTGGAGCGAGATCTGGTCGCCGACGAGGAACCCGCTCGCCGGGGTCGGCTTGGCACTCTGGGCGGCGAGCGAGCTCGCGAGCACCGCCAGCGCCACGAGGCGCATCAGCAATCGTCGCATCATCATTCCACCGTCACGCTCTTCGCCAGGTTGCGGGGGCGATCCACGTCGCACCCCCGCCGCACGGCGATGTGATAGGCCAGTAGCTGGAGCGGGATCACCGTCAGCAGCGGCGAGAGCAGCGGCGCGGTGGCGGGGACGCGCAACTGGTGGTCGACCAGATGGCGCAGGTCCCCGTTGCCGTCGCTCGTGACCGCGATGATGCGGCCGCCGCGGGCCCGCACCTCCTGCATGTTGGACACCACCTTGGCGTACACCTCGTCCTTGGGCGCGAGAAACACGACCGGCATGTTCGCGTCGATCAGCGCGATCGGGCCGTGCTTCATTTCCGCGGCCGGATAGCCCTCGGCGTGGATGTAGGAAATTTCCTTGAGCTTGAGCGCTCCCTCGAGGGCCACCGGAAAGTTCACGCCCCGGCCGAGGTAGAGGGCGTTGGTCGCGTCCGCGTAGCGCTCGGCGAGCTGGGCCACTTCCCGCTCCAGCTCGAGTGTGCGCGCCACCAGTTCGGGGAGCCCGGCGAGCTGCTCCACCAGGCGTCGCCCCTGCTCCACCGGCAGCCCGCGCTGACGCCCCAGATACAGGCCGAGCAGCACCAGCGCGACGAGCTGGGACGTGAACGCCTTCGTGGACGCGACCCCGATCTCGGGCCCGGCGTGCAGGTAGATGCCGCCGTCGGCCTCGCGCGCGATGGTCGAGCCAACCACGTTCACGAGGCCGACCACGGTCGAGCCGGCCGCCTTCGCCGCGCGCAGCGCCTCGAGCGTGTCCGCCGTCTCGCCCGACTGCGAGATGGCGATGGTCAGCGTCCCCGGCATGCGCAGCTGACGGCGGTAGCGGAACTCGGAAGCGTACTCCACGGACACCGGGATTCCCGCGAGCTCCTCGATGACGTGCCGGCCCACCAGCCCGGCGTGCCACGACGTGCCGCACGCCAGGACCACGATACGGCGGATGCGGGCGCACTGGGCCGGCGTGAGGTTGAGCCCATTCAACCGCGCGGTGCCTTCGGTGAACAGCAGGCGCCCGCGCAGCGTGCTGCGCACCGTCTCGGACTGCTCGCAGATCTCTTTGAGCATGAAGTGCGCGTAGCCGCCCAGGGTGAGCGCTTCGAGATCCCACTCGATGTCGTCCACGGCGCGGTCCTGCTCGCGCGCATCGCGGTCGAGGACCCGGTAGCCGGCGGGCGTCACGACCGCGACGTCGCCGTCGTTCAGGTAGACCACGGAGCGCGTGTGCGCCAGCACCGCGCTGGCGTCCGAAGCGACTAGGTACTCGCCGTCACCGACCCCAAGCAAGACCGGCGAGCCGCGCCGCGCCACGACGATCTTTCCAGGCTCCGTCTCGGCGATCACGGCGACGCCGTACGTGCCTTCCACGTGCCCCAGGGCCGCGATCACCCGCTCCTCGAGGGTCGCGCCTGCCGAGTCCTCAATCAGGTGCGCCAGCGTCTCGGTGTCAGTGTCGGTCGCAAAGCGATGGCCCTGCTGCGCGAGCCGGGCGCGCAGCACGTCCGCGTTCTCGATGATCCCGTTGTGCACCAGCGCCAGCGTGCCGGTGCAGTCGAGGTGCGGGTGCGCATTACGGTCGTTCGGCGCGCCGTGCGTGGCCCAGCGCGTGTGCCCGATGCCGCACTTGCCGTGCACCGGCGAGCGCCCCAGCAGCTCGCGCAGCCCCTCGACACGTCCGGCGAGCTTGCGGGCCTCCACGCCGCGACCGTTCAACACCGCCACCCCCGCGGAGTCGTAGCCGCGATACTCCAGGCGCGCCAAGCCCTCCAGCAGGACCGGGACGGCGTTCTTAGGTCCGACATATCCGACGATGCCGCACATCGCTCAGATGCCCCCACGCTTGAGTTCGAGCAACGGCTCTCCCGTAACGGCCAGACCGAAGCGGGCGAGCTGTGCGAGCGTGGCGTTCCCCACGCCTAACGTCACGCCCTTCAGCGTGACGATCGCTGCGCCGCACTGCTCGCAGAGCTGGACGGGGGAAGCCGTCGCGCTTCGTCGCGGCATTGAGCCGCGCGGCGTCTGCGCTGCGCAGGGTTGGCACAACATGCAGGGTCCTCGAGCCTCACCATGCGCCCGGGCTGCTTCAAGTTTGAGGCCCGGAGGCTTCCGCCGGTCACGGCACCGCGGTCCAGCGCTCGGCGCGACAACGCGTTAGCTCCCTCGGCCATCGTCGTGGAACCGCCCGGCGAGTTCGGGGTCGCGTTGCGCCCGCGCGGCACTTCCGGCGCGTCGACTCGTCGCATCCCACTCCGGCCGTTCGCTGCCGCCTCGGGGCGCGGTCGCGGCCCCGGGTTTGCAGAGGAGAACAGGTGCGCCCTTGCGCCGACGGATTGGGAGGAAACCGCATGAGCGAACAGACGCCACGGGGCGGCTTGCCCTTGGTGCTTCTCGCCGGTGATCACCAGGAGGATACACACTGGCTACGGGGTCTCCTCGAGCCGGCGGGGTATGCCGTGCTGCGCGAGCCGTCGGGCCGATACGCGCTCGAGCGCGCTCGCGGCACCGAGCCGGACGTGATCATCGTGGACGCCGACCTTCCCGACATGCCGGGGGTCGAGTTGTGCCGCTTGCTGCGCGCCGATCCCCGCGTCCTCAGCAGCACGCCGCTGCTGCTGGCCTTCCGTGACCACGCGTCGCGCGAGCAGCGGATCGCCGCGCTCCGCGCCGGCGCGTGGGAGTGCATCGCCCCGCCGCACGAGGCGGATGAAATCCTGTTAAAGATCGGTGCCTACGTGCGTGCCAAGCTCGACGCCGACCGGGCACGGGCCGAAGGATTGTTGGACCCGATGACGGGGCTCTACAACCGTCAGGGTCTCGCACGCCGCGCCCGCGAGCTTGGCTCGCAGGCGTTCCGCGAGCACGGCGCGCTCGCCTGCGTCGTGCTCGCCCTCGATGTGGAGGCCCCGGCGCCGGGGAGCGAGAGCGCTGCCAACGTCGTTGTCCGCTGCGTCCATGCCCTCAAGTCGTCGGCGCGACTGTCGGACGTGGTCGGCCGGCTCAGCCTCACGGAGTTCGCGGTGCTCGCCCCCGGGACCGACGCAGCGGGGGCTCGCCGGCTGGCGGAACGCCTCGCGAGCAGCGTGCAGACCAGCGCCGGTCCCTCGGCGGCCGACGAGCGACCCTTGGCGCCGTTGCGCGTGCGCTGCGGCTACGAGGCCGTCGCCAACGTCGGCTACGCGCCGATCGAGCCCGTCGATCTGCTGGTGCGGGCGTCGACCGCCTTGCGCACCGGGCGCGCTGAAAGCGGCAGCTGGCTGCGGCGCTTCGACGACGGGGTCAGCGCTTCTCCCTCTTAAATCACGAATGGCTGCTTGTTGCCACCGCTCGTTCGCTCAGCCTCTTCATCCACAGCTTCGTAGCCCGGCAGATAATACGAGTAGTAGCGGTACGCGGCGCCCGCGGGCACCGCGTTGAGGATCGCCCCGAGCAGCCGCACCGGCAGTCGTTGCAGCACCTCGAGTTTGGCGGCCGCTACGTCGCGGTGGCTGTACCCCGTTCGGAGCACCACCACCAGGTGACCGGTCAGCGTACCCAGGATGAGGGGGTCGACCCCGGCGCTGAGCGGCGGGCTGTCGACCAGAATGACGTCGTAGCTCGGGCGTAGCGCGGTCACGAGCTGCGACATCGTCTGCGAGCCGAGCAGCTCGGGCGCGTTGTAAGCCCGCGTCCCGCAGCCGATCAGCGAGAACGACGGATACGGCGTCGCCTGCACGATCGCCTCGAGCGGAACCTCCCCACGCAGCAAGTCGGTGAGTCCGGGACGGCGCCGGGCGCCCAGGCGGCGGTGCAGCACGCCGCGCCGGATATCCCCGTCGATCAGCAGCGTGCGGTGCCCAGCCTCGGCGAACGTGTGCCCGAGATTAGCGGCGAGGAAGGACTTGCCGTCGCCCGCCCCCGGGCTCGTGATGGTGACGAGCATAGGCGACGCGGCGCCGTGGGTGTACACCAGGTTGAGGCACACGCCGCGCAGCGCTTCGACCACGACGGCGACGTCCTCGGGCGGCCGCACGCGCCGGCCGTTGCGGGGCGTGGGCCGCGCGCCCGGTCGCACATGCGGCACGGCGCCCAGAATGGTGAGTCCCATCTCGCGTGACACCTGATCGGGGTACCGGACGCGCGGGTCTATCCGATCGATCAGCACGGCCCCCATGACGGCCAGCGCGAAGCTGCCGAAGAACGCCATGAGAATCACCCGCGGTGCCGTATTCTTCACCGGCCGCCGCGGCACGACCGCGGAATCGAGGACGCGGACGTCCGCCAGGGTGCTCGCCTCCGCCAGCCGCGCCTCGTCGTACTTCTGCTGGAGACTCGTGTAGAGGTTTTCCGCGAGGCTCGCGTCCCGGCGGAGCCGCGCTTCTTCGATGGTGCGCCCCGGGATCTGCCGCAGACTACGCGAGTCGGCATCGACCCGACGGCCCAGCTCCGATTCCTTCCCCGCAAGCTGACCGGCGAGCGCGCGCGCCAGCCCCGGGATCGTCTGACGCTGCAGCGTCGCGATCTCCCCCAACAGCCGCTGCACCGGCGGGTACTCGTCGGAGTACTTGTAGCGATACGCGCGCAGCTGGGCTTGCTTGTCTGTCAGCTCCTTCAGCGCCTCCGACAGCTCGGGATTCTGCTGGACCGAGCCAACTACTGACAGCGCCTCGGCCGAGAGCCCCGAATCGCCGGCCTGCGCCAGCAGCCGGCCCAGGGCCTCCCGGTCGCGGCGCGCCTCCTCCCGCGTGAGCTGCATATCGAAGAAGCCGCCGAACACTGGATCCCGCGTCCCTCCCGCAGCCCCCGCCCCTGCCCCCACCCCACCGGCTCCCGCGACCGACGCGCCCGCCGCCGCGCGGTCGCTCGGCAGCGTGATCGTCTCCTCCCGGAAGCGCTGCAAAGCGGCTTCAGCGTTGCGGAGGTTGTCCTGTGAGTGCTGCACCTGCTCTCCGAGGATCTTTGTGAGCTCGATGACCTTTTGGCGTTTCAGGTCGGCGTACACCTGGACGTAGCGCCGCGCCACGGCGTTGACGATAGCGGTGATGTGCGTCGGATACGGGCCGCGCAGCTCGACACGCAGAAAATTTCCGTCCATGTCCATCCGTGCGTCCAGCGCCTCGCCCAGGGTGGTGGCGGCATCCCGCAGCGTCGTCAAGGTGAACTCGACCGTGCGCCCCGGAGCCACGGTGCCCGCATCAGGCGCCCACTGCAACCCATGCCGCGTCCCCACCGAATCGCCCAGCGTGCCGCGCTCGAGCTCGATGCCGTCCGCCGTCGCGAGGGTGTAGCCCTGTCCCGAGCGGTCCACGGTGAAGCGGTACGCGCCCGGCCGGTACTGATCGGCGACGCGCAGCCCCTCGACGGCCTGCGCGTCGGCGGGCGAGCTGGGGTCGACGAAGAGGCGTTCGTCGCGCACGACCTGGTCGAGTACCACGTACGACTTGAGTAAATCCACCCACGACTCGGCATCGAGCAGCTGGCCTGGGCGAATTGGCGCCGGCCCGCGGTCCGGACCGCGCCGGCCCTCGACGTCGATCCAGATCTTGGCCTGGGCAGAGTACTCGGGCTTGAGGAAGCGCGTGGCGCCGACGCCAGCCACCGTGCCCACCAACGTAAAGCCGGCGATGAGCCACTTGAAGCGCAGCAGCGCACTCGAGATCCGGCGCCAATCGAGCCCGCCATCGGAGCCGGCCAGGTCGTACTCTGTCACGCCGCGGTGCGGCGTCCCGGGAGCGACGACCGGCGGTGGAACGAGCGGTGCGGCGGGCAGGTTGCTGAGCGTCATCGAGCCGTTTCCTATCGATACGGTCTTGCCGTCCGGCCGGTCGCGCGGCGGCGTGCCGCACACCAGCGCCGCGTCGTGACGACAGCAAGTCCGATACCGCGCACGGCCCCACACCCTCGCCGCCCACCGGGACGTCATGCCGCAAATCGGTGCAGCATGGGGGCAGCGGTGGATGCAGGTTGGTGCGCCGTCCGACCCCGCGCGCGGGGTCGCCGGGCGGTACGTGCCGCAATCGCTTGAGAATCCGGTCGCTGCGAGGTCGCGACAGTCTGGCCCGAACCCTGCGTAAGAGGAGGCCAAACCCGAGCTGGAATGAACCCGATGTCCATGCCACTTGCACAGAACGGCGTTTCCCGGCCCGGGGCGCGTGACGAGACCAACGTCACGTCCCTGCTGTCGATCGGGGCCGATGCGAAGGCGCGGATCCGCATCCTCGTGGTGGACGACGAGCACACGCTGCGCGAAAGCTGCGCGACGGTGCTACGTCAAGATGGCTACGACGTAACCGTCTGCAGCCGCGGCCAGGAAGCGCTGGAGCTGCTGAAGCGCCGCGCGTTCGACATCGTGCTCGCAGACCTGTACATGACGCAGGTCGATGGCCTGACGCTGCTTCGCACGGCGCTCACGACCAATCACGACACTATCGTGATCGTGATGACGGGAAATCCGAGCGTGGAGTCGAGCGTCGAGGCGCTGCGGCAGGGCGCGTTCGACTACCTCCCGAAGCCGTTTTCGGCCTCGCATCTCCAAGTTCTGATCGGACGCGCGGTGCACACCCTGGTCGTGGCCCGCGAGACCCGCGAGCAGCAAGAGGAGCTGGAGCGGCGCCATGCGCACAGCGACAAGATCACGCTGCTCGGCACCGCGCCATCGTTTCGCCGGGCGATCGAGCTGGCGCGCAAGGTGGCTCCCACGGATGCCTCGGTGTTCATCACCGGGGAAAGCGGCAGCGGCAAGGAGATGATCGCCCAATTCATCCACCACCACAGCCGGCGCTCGAGCCGGCCGTTCGTGGCGATCAACTGCGCCGCCCTCCCCGAGGGACTGCTCGAGTCGGAGATGTTCGGCCACCGCAAGGGCGCATTCACGGGGGCCGTCCGCGACAAGCCCGGCTTGCTTGAGGCGGCGCACGGCGGGACTCTGTTCCTGGACGAGCTGATCGAGATGTCGAAGCCGATTCAGGCGAAGCTGCTGCGCGTCATCCAGGACGGCGTGGTGCGTCGCGTGGGGAGCGAGTCGAACGACGCCGTCGTGAACGTGCGATTCATCGCTGCCACGAACAGCGACGCCGAAGCCGCCGTCAAGACGGGCACCCTGCGGGAGGACCTGTACTACCGCCTGCGGGTGGTCCCCATCCACGTGCCGCCGCTGCGGGAGCGGCCGGAGGACATCCCACTGCTTGCGGAGTACTTCCTCTCCACGTACTGGATCCGGCACCGCAACAAGGGCGCCCCCTTCCCGAAGCTCAGCGACGCTGCGATCCGGGGGCTGTGCGCCCACAATTGGCGTGGCAACGTGCGCGAGCTGCAAAACGCGATCGAGCACGTGGCGGTGATCGTGGAGCCCGGCACGGAGATCCGGCCGGAGGACTTGCAGCTCACCACGTCCGAGGGGGAATCCCCCGCGACGGCGAATCCGGCCTCGCTGATCTCCACCCTGCTCGAGGAGAGCTACCACGCGGCCCGCGACCGCGTCATCGCCCAGTTCGAGCGGCAGTA